>ONYP01000049.1 GCA_900322135.1 uncultured Prevotellaceae bacterium | reverse complement strand
TCCATGGTGCCACGCAGCATCATGCCCTTGAAGCCGTCGGCATCGCAGAAATAAATGGATGCTTTGGGATTGGCCTTGTAATGGGCCACACGCAGGGAGAATGTGTTGGTCGTAAAGTAGAATGTCTTGATGCCCTCACGCACACGAGGCGACAGCATGGCCTTGGTGCAAGGGAAACCCTCCTCATCTACCGATGAGATAAAGGTGACGGGCAATGTGTCGGCCATCTTGGCAATCAGGTCTTTAACACCCATCAGGGCGGGATTCTCAGGGATAGCCTCATTGATGGTCAGCGCCTTGCGCCAGCGGCTCAGGTGAGGGAAATACATCTTCATTTGACCGATATATTCCTCCCTAGTGATGGGTTGCGGCAGGCCCTTGTTGACCTCGCTGACAAACTGACCTTCGGTCTTCTTCTCTCGCGACTCGGGAGAGTTGAAGATTTCTTCACTCTCCTCTCGCTGCTCCATCAGTTGGGCGCAGTGCTCAATCATCTCGTCCATCGTGCAGTCCTGCAAGAACTTGCCGTCCTTGTAGCAATAGATGCAATACTCCTCGTTCTTAGTGCCGTCGGCATTGGTGCCGAACAGTTCCTCGGTGAGCGGCATACCGCAGCTCTGACAAAATTTCTGTTCCATTGTTTCTAAATTCTATTATCCTACCGACAAAGTTATAGAGATTTTTCGTTCATGTCAATTCTTTCACGCTAAAAAGCCGTCAAGGATGGCGATGCGGCGGGAATTCCTTGACCGAGTTATAGGCAACCACCTGGCCGCTGTTGTCAAAGGTGACAACGAACAGCATTTCCTCAGAGTCAATGATTTCCCCGACAACTTTGCGGTAGCCCCACTGCTCTCCCGTTTCATCGGCGTTTTTGAACAGGGGCTTTCCCAGCAGGTGCTGGATGTCGCTCTTGGACATACCCATTTCCACTTTGTTGATCTTGGTCGTGTCGCGGGTAGCGATGCAACTGTCAAATGCCAGATTCATCACGAGGACAAGCGCCACGGCAATTATTATCTCCTTCATTTTCATTATCGATTTCATCGTTGTATACTGTTTTAAAAGTGATTGGTTTTCAACAAATATATTTCGCAATATCCCTTTGATTATCTAGCGAGTGGCCTGATTTACATTCTCGCCTTCTGTTTCTCGCCGGCGCCGGTGCCGCGGTACTTGCTGCCTGCACTGTTGAATTTCCAGGTGAGGTCGATCATAAATGTGCGGCGGGCAGGATTGCTGGTGGTCAACTCGCGCGGGCCGAAGATGGTAGCGGTGGCCTTGCTGGTGTTGAAAAGGTCCATGCAGCGCGCGTCAACAGTCAGTGAGCCCAGGTGCTGCAGGCTGATATCCTTCTGCACTCCGATGCCGGAATAGAACCTGCCCTTGGTGATGCGGAAGTTGTCGTAGTCACCTCGCGATGTCCATTGCATCATGGCATTCAGGCGCCAGGCGTGCGGCAGTTCGATGTCGTTGTTCCATGTCAATCCCAGATAGGGGTGGTTCAGCGTGAGGATGGAACCGTCGGCAGTCGGCGTCTTGTAGTTCTGGAAGATGGCGATCGCCGTCCATGTGGGATGCCAGCAACCAAACACGGGTCTCAACGACGGCATGACGGTCAGTCGGTTATAACTCTCCTTGCTGTTGATGGGATGCACGAGGCTGACGAGCGGATCATCTGACCCGGGATAAGGCTCGGTGGACATCGTCTCGGAGTCCTTGATGCGGGCGTAGTTCAGCGACAAGTTCATCCACTGGTAGGCCGCATTGAAGACCAGGCTGTGGGTGTAGGTGGGCTTCAGGTAGGGATTGCCGCTCTGATAACTGTAACGGTTGATATAGACGGTCGAGCTGGTGAGGCTGCTGTAGGCGGGGCGCTGGATGTCTTGGCGGTAGGACAGCGACAGCTGCACTTTGCCCACCGGAGCCGACACCACAAATGTGGGGAACCAGTCACCATAGTCACGGCATACCTCATCTTCACGCTCATTGAAGTTGTAGTAGTCGTTCTTCAGATGCTCGTAGCGCAGGCCCACTTGGGTAAAGACCAGACCGAAGCGGCGGCCAAACTCCACAAATGCTGCCGTGGAGGACTCGTTAATCTCGGTGTCGGTAGCCTTTACAGGGACACTTGCCGTGGCCGAGAATGAGTAAGCATCGGTACGGTGGTTGTGGGAATATTCACCGCCTACCGACAAGTTGCCCTGCCACACGGGGTAACTCAGAATGAGTTTCGATGCCCAGAAGTTGTTGGCACTCTTGGTGTTGCTCTCGATGCTGCGGCTCACGGTGACGCCGTCCAGGACGGTTGCCTCGCTGGTGCTGCCCGGGACCTCAGTGCGGTCAAACAGGCCGTCCACATTCAGGTCAATGCCCAGGGAGCCCACCTTGCCGTTGTAATAGGCATTAAAAATGTGCTTGCGGAAACGGTCGTGCTGCTCGACATCGCTCTCGGAGTGCTCAGTAAATTCCCCATTCTGATAGCAATCGGTGATGAACTGGTCACGAAAGTCGGCACCGGGGTGGCGGTCATACTTATAAAAAGCACCCATGCTGTGGTTGTCGTTGAACATATAGTTTATCTGCAGTTGGGGCGACAAGCCCTTCCAGATGTTCTTGCCCTCCTGCTTGAGAACGCTCTCCACATGGTCAGGCCCCACATAATAGAACATATGGTTTTCCTGCAACATCTTGGCGTGCCCGAAGCGGCCGCACCAGAACGAGGCGGTGATGTCTAATCCACCCGTGCGGTAGTTCACATCCAGGTTATTGGTGATGGTATGGCCATACTGGTACATGCCCGTCAGGTTGTCCTGGAAGCTGAAGCCGTCGCCCTGCGCCTTCTTCAACTGGATGCGCACCACGGCCTTGGTCGAGGCGGCATAACGGGCTCCCGGGTTCTGGATGACATCAACATGCTGGATCTGGTCAGAGCGCAGGCGGGACAATTCACTTACATCCTGCACCTTGCGGCCGTTGATATACACCTCGGCCTCGCCGCGTCCCAGCACCGTCACGGCGCCATCGCGCTTGGCCTCGAGCGACGGCACGCGGGCCAGCGCATCGGACACGGTACCGGCCTTCTCCAGGATAGTCCCTTCGACAGTGGTGCGCATGGCTTCGCCCTTGACGCGGGTCTTGGGCAACTGGCTCTTCACGACCACCTCGCCCAGCAGCAATGCATCTTCCTGCATCTGGATGGTCAGGCCTGGAGAGGCATTCAGGTATTGCGTCTGGTAACCGATGCACGACACCTTGAGCAAGGCTCCGTTTTTCTGGGTCACAATCTCGAAATGACCCTGGTCATCGGTCATCGCGCCCTGCACAAAGACCGAATCGGGCAACGACAACAACACCACATTCACAAAGGGCATCGGCTCGCCCTTCTCGTCAATCACGGTGCCGCCAACATCAGGCGACTTGGCCGTAGCACTCACTGCTACCAGCATCGCAGCCATCACAGCTGCCAATCTGAAACTGATCTTTTTCATTGTTCTATCGTTTTAAAGTGTTATGTACATTTTCTAATTGCTTAACTCGGAGTACTTGACCTCAACGCCGCCCAGAAAGTTGCTCGCGCTGATGTGGACGGTGGGTGCATCGGCAGTGGAGCGTCCGTCCGCTTGGTTGTCCACGCCTCCGAGGAAACTGTGACTCTTGACAATCACATTGACCGTGGGAGGCACCAGCAGTTCCACACCGCCCATAAAGGTGTGGATGTCAATCTCCTCGTCATCGCTGATGACCGCCTCACGCAGGTCCAGACGCAGGCCGCCGCAGAAAGCGTCGAGCCGGGCACCATGGAAAGTCTCGCCCCGGTAGATGTACTCGTCGGCACCCAAACGCACGCTGCAGCACATGCGCTTACCGTCCTCGCCATGTGGCACGGGCCTCTGGAGCCACTGCGACCGGTTCCTACTGAAACTGTAGATAATGAGTTCGGCACCGATATAGAGCAGCAGAACCGGGCCGAAATATTCTGTCCAGGAATGGTTCCAGTTCAGTTGCACGATTCCCCACATGTCTGCCAGTTTCAACAGGGCAGCCACGATAAAAATAATTCCGATGATTGTTCTTCTTGACATAGTCTTGAGTTTTAGTTGCCGACGCCGAAATCGGCGCCTGGGCTTGGCGGCGGTTGCCGTCGCGCCTCAAAAAATTCATTGCAAAGGAACAGCCAAACCCCTTTCACAGCAAGTTTTTGGGATATTCTGCAGGTTTATGTGACGAATGACAACAAAAGTGGGACAAAGTGCATAATTGTGATGAATAGAGGTCCAGAATCGGCGCATTTATTGTACCTTTGTCTGCGGTATGAGCCAGGGACAAAAAGATACAATCATGACCCGCGTCATCAGCACCGTTTTCACTGTGCTCGCCCTTGCCATCTTCAAACCCTTCGGCCTGGAGGCTTGGCAGTGGAGTGGCTATGTCCATCTGTTGGCGATGGGACTGTTGGGTCTTGTGAGTTGCTCGGTGACCGATGCCACGCTCAAGTATGTCGTCAAGAAGCCCCGCTCCTATAATCAAGGTGTCGATTACATCATCCGCCGCAACCTGTGGTTCCAGTTGATCAACACCCCGCTGGTTGCGCTGCTCATCTGCCTGTACCGTCATTTCGTGATGAGCGACCTGGTGCCGGGCAATGTGCTCTCGTGGAGCAACTTCTTTGAGACGCTACTCATCATCGCCTTCTGCTCCTTCGCCATCGGCCTGTATTGGCGTTTCAAGTTCCGCAGCAGATTCCTCAGTGCCGAGTTGGAGGAGACGCGCCTTCTCAACGAGCAACTGCAACGGCTCCAGCAGGAAGCCGAGAAGCGCGCCGCAGCCGCCCTGGCAGCCCGCGTCAGCGAGCAGGATGCGCCAACAGCACCTCAACAGGAAAACGAAGCGGCGCTCCCCCAGACGATTACCCTCACGGGCACTACCAGCGAGAGCGTCACACTCCATGTGCCCGACCTGCTCTACATCGAGGCCGTCGGCAACTATGTGAAAGTCTATCAGTGGCGTGATGGTGAAGTCCGCAACGATATGCTGCGTGCCACCTCCAAGCAGATTGAGGAAGACCTGAATGCCTACCCCATGATTGTGCGCTGCCACCGTGCCTTCCTCGTCAACCTGCAGCAAGTCGAGCAGATTGTTTCCAGGTCCGGTGCCATGCAACTCGTCATCAAGCACTGCCAGGAGACCCTCCCCGTCTCGCGCAGCAACACCGCCCAAGTCAAAGAAGCCATCAACCGCCTCTGATTTCCCCACCCCATCGGATATTAAAAAAGACAACTTAAACAACTTTACTATGTTGTTAAGGCGCCCTGTTTGACCCTATTTTGGAAGAAAATGACAAATAATCCATCATTTTTGTACATTATTTCAACAACCATAAGCGGTTTTTACTATCTTTGCACTGATATCTTTAAATTATTAACTATTAGCAATTGTAATTATGAAAAAGTTTTTATTCAGTTTTATCATCGTAGCTGCAGGCATGCTGGTTGTTTCATGCGGCGGCGACAAGAGTGCAGAAACCGCCACTGAGGCCGAACAGACCGAACAGGTGAAAGAAGAGGCTCCCGCAGCAGATGCCGAGCAGCCTGCATCACTTGCCGACATCGTTGCAAAAGCCAAGGCCGAAGGTGCCAACTGGAGCGCCGACGAGTGGAAGGCACAGATCAAAACGGCATTGGAGTCTTACAAGACTTTCGCCGTGGCTATGAACGAGGCCCAGCCCGCTGAGTTGGAAGAAATCACCAAGAAATATGCCGACTACCCCGCGTTGATGAAGGAATTAGTAGGTATTGCCAAGCAGTCCGAAGGTGGCAAGGATATCACCGACGAATGGATCCAGACGACCATGAAGGAACTTGGTATACCCGAATTATAAGAGTCAACCAACAATAAAGAGAATAAACTTTTAATATTAACCCTTCAAAAAAATTGATACAATGAAAAGAGTTTATCAAATCGCGATTATGCTCGTAGCAGCCATTGCTTTCACTGCTTGTGGCGACAAGGCAGCACAAAACGGCGAAAATGCCGAAGGTGCAGCAGAACAGACTACCGAGGCCACCACTGAGGTGAAAGAGGGAAGCAAAGGCCCGTGCACCGTTTCTTGTGATAAGTTCAGCATCGACATCCCCGAGGGATGGGAGGTTCGTGTCATCAAGGAAAACGAAATCAGTGCCGGCCAGGAATACAAAGAGGGTTTGAATTTCGTCTATGACGAGCAAGCCAACTACAAGCAGTCGCAACAGATCGAGATGGACATCAAAGGTATGGAAGACCTTGGAGAAAAGACCCTCGGCAACAACACTTATGCCACATTCCTCTGGAAACAGGACGCGGGCGACTCCTTCTCGGCCATCCTGAAAATGAACGGCATCATCAAGGTAAACACTACCAATGTGAAGACTGCCGACAACGAGGTCGTACTGAAAGTAATGGAATCGCTGAAGATGAAATAATAAGCATTGCAACCTAATAAGGAAGAGGGTGCGCCAGAATATGGCACACCCTCTTTTGTATCACGATGAGATGATGTCGACAGGTTATCGGCAGTTCAGACGGACTGACTTGTTGGCAATCTGCAACAGGAACTCACCTGGCTCGAGGTGACGCAGGCCGTCGTTGCCCACAAACGCCAGGTCGTTGGCGGGCAGGGTGAAGGTGACGGTGCGCGTCTCTCCGGGCTGCAGTTCAACCTTGGTGAACGCCCTCAGGCGACGGCTCTCGGGGACGATGGTTGCGACGATGTCGCGCGAGAACAGCAGAACGCTCTCCTTGCCTGCCATGCGACCGGTGTTCTTGACATCAATGGTCACAGTTAGCACATCTCCAGCCGTGAAATCGGTCTTGTCGACATGCATGTTGCTATACTCAAAGGTGGTGTAGCTCAAACCGTAACCGAAGGGCCACTGCACATCGACCTGGGCATTATAGTCATAAACACCCTGCATGGTACCCGTCTCCTCGCTCACGCGATAGTCATAGGTAGTGAGCGAAGCCGAGTGTCGCGGATAGGTGAACGGCATACGGCCCGAGAAGTTGTCATCGCCAGCAAGCAGGCGTGCCAAAGCATTACCGCCCTCATTACCAGGCAACAGGATATCAACCACTGCAGCAGCCAGCGGTTCAATGTCGCTGACAAGGCGCGGACGGCCCTCATTGAGGATTAACACGACGGGCTTGCCTGTTGAGGCAAGTGCCTTGACCAGGTCACGCTGGTTGGCAGACAATGCCAGGTCATCGAGGTTGCCGGGCGTCTCGGCATAGGAGTTCTCACCCACACAGGCCACAATGATATCGGCTCCGGCGGCAGCCTGCACGGCCCGCTCGATCTGCGGCTCGTTCTCTGCCCAGTAGGGGCCATCGTTGTTGTAGGTCACACCTGCCTCATAGATGACATTGGCCATGCCGAAACGCTGCTGCATGGCTTCGAGGATGGTGTTGTGCTCCGAGGCAAACTTGTCGGCGTCCTTACCCTGCCAGGTGTAGCTCCAGCCGCCGTTCAGGCAACGCATGGAGTTGGCATTGGGACCGGTGACAAGGATTTTCTTGCCCTGTGCCAATGGCAGGATGCCATTGTTCTTGAGCAGCACCATGGTCTGCACGGCAGCATCCTGAGCCGCCTTGAAGTGCTCGGGCGAGCCATACTTGGGATAGTCCTTGATATCAGTGTTGGGCATATCAAACAAGCCCATGCGGTACTTCATGCGCAGCACGCGGCGCACAGCATCGTCGATGCGGCTCATGGGTACCCTACCCTCGTTGACGGCCTCGATGAGCAGGTCACAGAAGTCGAGGTTATAAGGTTCCATAGCCATGTCGATGCCGGCATTGATGGCCATGATGATGGCTTCCTTCTTGTTGGCTGCCACCATCTCACGCTTCCACAGGTTCTCGATGTCGGCCCAGTCGGTGATAATCATGCCATCCCATCCTGTTTCCTCCTTGAGCCACTGCGTCAGGTATTTAGCGTTGACATGCATGGGTATTCCGTTGACCGAGCCCGAGTTGACCATGACCGATGTCGCCCCAGCCTCGACACAGGCCTTGAAGGGCGCGAAATGCTTCTCGCGCAGCTCCCATTCAGGCACATAGGTTGGCGTGCGGTCCTTGCCGGTGCGTGCCGCACCATAGGCCATGTAGTGCTTCACCGAGGTGCCAATGTGGTACTTGTCGATGTGGTTGGGGTCGGTGCCCTGGAAGCCCTCGACCATCGCGCGGCCTAACACGGCATTGACCAGGCAGTCCTCGCCGAAGTTCTCCCACACGCGTGGCCAGCGCGCGTCACGCGAGAGGTCCACGGTGGGCGAATAGGTCCAAGGGCAGTTGGCGGCACGCGTCTCATAGGCAGTAATTGATGCAGCCTGGCGTGCCAAGTCGGCATCGAACGAAGCGCCCATGTTGGTGTTCTGCGGGAACAAGGTGCCGCCGAGCGTATAGGTGGTGCCGTGGTTCTGGTCCAAGCCATACACACACGGGATGCCGCATGCCCGCAACGAATAGTCGTTGATGGTGCGGATGGCGGACTGCCACCACTGGGGCGACTGCGACACAGCACCAGGCGTGTTGAGTATGGAACCTACCTTGTAGCGCATGAACACATATTCCATCCGGTCCTCGTCGAGCACAAACCGATCACCCTCCATGTGTCCCAAGACATCGATAGCCAGTTCGGTCATCTGTCCCACTTTCTCCTCGAGCGTCATGCGGCTGAGGGTCTTCTCGACGCGCTGCTCAATCTTGGGGTCGGGGACATAGGACAGCGTGTTCTGGGCATAAAGTGCCATTGTGACGAGCATCATCACGATGGGCGTTACCAAATATTTTCTCATCATTATAAATTATTGGGTTATTATTGCTTGAAAATGGTTTAAAGACGGTGCAAAGATAGTGCAAGCCGAGCGAAATGACCAAATAAAACGGCAAAAACACCCACCATGACTGGCGTTCATAGTTGCGGTGGGATTGGGTCGTGCCCAAGCCACAGCCCCCTCGTTGGGCGCCAGACAACGATACAAGAAGCGCCACATGCCCCAACTCAATATGGGAAAGAAACCTACATGTCGATTGCCTTGACCTGGGCCTCGAAGGTGTCACGGTCGCCCAGGGCACCGTTTTTGATTTTCGCCCGATAGTTGTAGATTGTGTTGACCGAGTAGTGCAGGAACTCGGCAATGCGGCTGCTGTCCTCGATGCCCAGACGGATGAGGGCAAAGATGCGAATGTCGGTGTTGAGGGTGCCTGGGTCGGGCAGCTTGACGCGCGCCTCGGGCTTGAGCAGGGCGTTGAAATCGTCGACGAAGTTGGGGAAGAGGTGCAGGAAGGTGCTGTCGAACATGTCATAGAGCTCGGCAAGGTTGGTGTCACGCAGGGCGCTGTCACCAGTGAAGCGCAGCAGAGCGTCGATGTCGTGGCTCTTGACCATCTTGTTGACGCGCTTGCGCATCTCGTCGAGGCGGTCGATGTAGAAGGAGCACAGGTGGATGAAGCGGCCCACATACTCATCCTTGACACGGTTGGACTCGTTGAGCTTGAGATTGGTTTCACGCATCTGGTTGTTGAGGTCTGAGAGCTGGGCGTTGAGCGTGGCCAACTGTGTGTTGCTGGCGCTGAGTTCGTTACGCGCCCTAGCGAGTTTCTTGCGCTGGCTGTTGCTGTAGAACAGGATTCCCAGGAACAAGGCGGCCAGCAGGCTTGCCACGATAGCCAAGTAGAGGAGTTGGCGGTTGGCACGCTTGAGTGAGGCCTCGTAGTTGTCGCTGATGGCTGTCAAAACGGGCGAAATCTGGCTATTTCGCTTCACCGTATTGAACTTGCTGGCGCATTGCCATGCAAAGTGGATGTAGCGGTAAGCGCGGTCCATGTCGCCGTCGGCCATGAGCAGATTGGCCAATTCCCACATGGCGCCCTGGTCCATCACAGCGTTCCTGACATCGCTGAGGGCCGACTGGGTGACCCAATAGCGCGCCTGCACCGAGTCGCCCGACAACTGGTAGTCGAGATAACGGTAAAATGCCACGATAGCGAATTCGTGGGAACCCTCCTCGACCTGCTTGAGGCGCATGTCGCTATATCGCAGTGCACCCTGTGCATCACCGGCGCCGAAACAAGCAATCTCCTTGATCTGCAGTGCTTCATCGGGCGAGCAGACCGTCGTGTCGATCAATTGCCTGTAACGGTCACCCCTGGCAAAATAGGCTTGCTGGAGCCGAGGCACCTTGCAGTAATACCCCAACTCACTGTACAGGTGGGCAAGTGTGCTGTGGTACTGCTTGAGGTTGCGGGCGTCACTGATTGTGGACTCGTCCATACCATCGAGAATATCCATGG
Source organism: uncultured Prevotellaceae bacterium (assembly GCA_900322135.1). Lineage (GTDB taxonomy): Bacteria > Bacteroidota > Bacteroidia > Bacteroidales > Muribaculaceae > Sodaliphilus. The sequence goes on along the minus strand of ONYP01000049.1, from coordinate 18,140 downwards.
CCTCATGATACATTCCCGACTCGGTGCACTGCCAAGCCAACTGTATCTTGCACTCCTCAACATGGCCCCGGTCGCCAAGTCCCTCGGCCAGGGTGATGCAGCGGTCGATGTAGTGGATGGCCGAGTCGTTCATGTAGGGCTTGTATTGCTCGTAAAGGCGGTGGCACAGGTCATATTGGGCGGCAGGGTCGCGTGTCACCTGCAGGGCAGACCTGAGCTGGCTGATGCTATCCTCGCGCTGCGAGACATAGCTGTTGCTCTGGGCGATGGCCTCGTCGAGGCTGCGGTAGCACTCCTCCAGGTCGATGGCACCGGTTGCCGATGCAATGAGCGGGCAGAGCATCAATATCAAGATGGCGGCATTTTTCATCATTTTCAGGTTAAGAGACATAGCATTGCAAAAGTAGGAGTTATTCACGGAATTTGCAATCAAAAAGGCAAAATATTCGATGAAACCGTAATTTTAGGTATTTTCAATAGGACTATGTTTTAACCACTTTTTAACGATTGAAGATTTTTGCCATCTATCTGATTTATAGTGTTTTATAAAAAATTTACAGGTATTTTCATCCACTTTTTGACAATCGAGGTGAATCGCACATTAATTATTGATATAAATTTGCAATCGTCAGTTCTCCCCTACCGGGGCCATCCAACATAAACAAGAATAACCAAGCTTGACACAAATAACCAACATCATATATATTAACTATTTATTCAACCAAAACAAATGTGACATGAAAGAGAAAAGATTACTTTCACTGCTGTTGGCAGTCATGCTGTCAATAGTGGCATTTGCACAGAATCAGACCTTCACGGGCACCGTGGTTGACGCCAACGGCGAACCCGTGATTGGCGCGACGATTGTGCAAAAGGGCACGTCGAACACGACCGTTACGGACATCGACGGCAATTTCTCCATCACCGCACCCGCAGGTGCCGAGTTGGAAATCACTTATGTGGGCTACGGCAAGCAGACCGTGCTCGCAAAAGACAACATGTACATCACCATCACCGAGGACTCTGAGTTGCTCAACGAGGTTGTCGTGATTGGTTACGGTGTACAGAAGAAGAGTGTTGTGACGGCATCGATTGCCAAAGTCAGCTCGGAGGACCTGAAGGGCAAGACCCGCCTGCGCGCCGAGGATGCCCTCAAGGGTATGGCTGCCGGTGTGAATGTCACCTCGTCGTCGGGTCAGCCCGGCTCGCAGTCGATGATCCGCATCCGCGGTATCGGCACCATCAACGACTCCAATCCTCTTTACATCATTGACGGTATGCCCACCGACCAGTATGGTATGGAGAGTGTCAACCCCAATGATATTGAGAGTATCGAGGTGCTGAAGGATGCCGCATCGGGTGCAATCTACGGTGCACGCGCTGCCAACGGTGTTATCCTCGTGACCACCAAGAAGGGCAAGATGGGCAAGGCCAGCATCAACTACGACTTCTCGTATGGCTGGCAGAGCCCCTGGCGTTACCGCGATGTGACCGGCGCCACAGACTATGCCATCCTGCAGAACGAGCGCCGCGTACAGAACGGCCTGTCGCCTCTGTACCAGGATCCCTACAACCTGACGGATGCCAACGGCAACAAGATTGTGGGCTTCGGCACTGACTGGCAGAAGCTTCTCTTCAACAAGAATGCTCCCATCATGCAGCACGACATCAGCGTGAGCGGAGCCACCGAGAAGGTGAACTACTACCTGTCGCTGGGTTATTTCACCCAAGACGGTATTGTGGGCGGTAACTACGGACAGTCCAATTATGACCGTCTGACGATTCGCGCCAACAACATGTTCAACCTGCTGGACGCTACCAAGGAGCGCAACTTCCTCAACAAACTCGACCTGGGTGCCAACCTCTCTTACATGCGCGTGCACAGCACGGGCATCGAGGCCAACTCCACTTGGGGTTCACCGCTGGGTTCGGCCCTCTACCTTGCCCCCACCCTGCCCGTCGTATTGACCGGCTCAGTGGCTCAGGACATGATTGACCGCTACAGTGCCTATGACCTCTATAAAGATGAGAACGGTAATCCCTACACCATCCCCGGTTATATCGGCAGCTACCAGGAGCAGAACAACCCCATCGCCATGATGAAGGGTACCCCCAACAAGAACTGGAGCCACAAGTTCATGCCCAAGTTCTCGATTGACCTGCAACTGTTTGACGCATTGAAGTACCACTTCACCTACAGCGCCGAACTCTCGTTCTGGGGCTATGACGGTGCCACCAAGCAGATGTACTACCTCTCGGGTAACAACAATGCCGACCACACCTCGGTAGTATCCTTCAAGGGTAACAACAGCACCTGGCAGATTGAGAACACGCTGACCTACGACAAGACCTTCGGTAAGCACACCATCGGTGTCGTGCTCGGCCAGAGTGCCCTCAAGTTCAAGGGCGACGAACTGGGCGGTTCACACTGGAACATCGTGAATCCCGATAAGCCCAGCATCAACTACACCACCGGCGGTGACCTTGAAATCGCCACCGACGCCGACGGCAAGATGACCGGCGCCACGAGCCTCGTGGGTGCATGGGGTGGTCCCTACACCGAGCACCGCCTGGCATCGCTGTTTGCCCGTGTGAGCTACAACTACGATGAGCGCTACATGTTCCAGGCAACCGTGCGCCGCGACGGTTCGAGCCGCTTCGGTTCAAACCACAAGTACGGTGTGTTCCCCTCGTTCTCGTTGGGTTGGAACATCATGAACGAAGCCTTCATGGAGAGCCAGCGCGACTGGCTGAACAACCTGAAGCTGCGCTTCAGCTGGGGTAAGAACGGTAACGACAACATCGGTGACTTTGCTTACACCACACTGACCGCACTGGGCAACACGAGCAACTACTACTTCGGCCAGACCGCTACCATGGGCTATGGTTCAAAAGCCAACCGCCTGGCTAACGAAGACCTGAAGTGGGAGGAGAGCGAACAGACCGACCTGGGTCTGGACTTCGGCTTCTGGAACAACAAGTTGACCTTGAGCGTCGATTACTTCATCAAGAAGACCAACGGCATGATCATCGAGATGCCCATTCCCAGCTATGTGGGTGAGGCCCGTCCTCTTGCCAATGTGGGTGATATGGAGAACAGTGGTGTCGAGTTTGAGCTGGGTTACCGCTGGAATGTTGCCGATGCCCACTTCGCTGTCAAGGGCAACGCATCCTACCTGAAGAACAAACTGAAGAACTTGGGTAACGATACCGGCTTCCTGAACTACGGCATCTCGCAGTTCAGCGACGGTGGCACGCGCGCCGAGAACGGCCAGCCCTTCCCCTTCTTCTACGGCTACAAGACCGACGGTATCCTGCAGACCATGGCCGAGGCCGAGGCCTACAATACCCAGTACGGTACCAACTGTGTTCCCGGTGACTTCCGCTTTGTGGACACCAACGGCGACAGCCGCATCAACAGTGACGACCGCACCAACATCGGTAACGGTGTGCCCGACTGGACCTTTGGTCTGACCTTCGACTTTGACTGGAAGGGATTTGACCTTAGCGTATTCTTCCAGGGCGTACACGGTGCCGATGTCTTTGACGCCACCTATCGCCAGGACATCGCCTCGGGTAACTATCCCACTTGGGTGCTCCAGCGCTGGACCGGCGAGGGCACTTCCAATAAGGTGCCAACCCTGGGCGACTCCAAGAACTGGGTATGCAGCGACATGTACATCCAGGACGGCAGCTACCTGCGCCTGAAGAACATCACCCTGGGCTACACCCTGCACCCCAGCATCACCAACAAGATCGGCATTAGCCGCCTCCGCATCTTCGGCCGCGCCGAGAATCTCTTCACCTGGACCAAGTACTGGGGCTTCGATCCCGAAATCGGTTCCGGTGCCACCAGCTTGGGCGTGGACTATGGCGTTTATCCCCAGGCCCGCACCTTCACTGTCGGATTAAACCTTTCACTTTAACTTTCCAAAAGAATTATCGATATGAACAAGTATATTTCTATCATAGCAGGTCTGTGTGCAATGGTTTTCGCCACGACATCCTGCACCAAAGATTTTCTTGAGGTGAAAAACCCGACAGGTGAACCCCTCGAGGAATACTACAGCAATGAGGAGACCCTGAACGAGGCCCTCACCGCAGCCTATGCCCCCCTGCACTGGCCCGACTGGGACGGTTCAGCCTATAACGACCTCACCGTTGACGGTGAAATCATGGGTGACGACTTCTGGCCCGGCGGTGCCGACAACACCGACAACCAGCACTGGCACCGTCTGTTCAACTTTGCTGCCGACGGCAACAACACCCTGTCAACGCTGTGGGGCGACTTCTACAGCGGCATCAAGCGCTGCAACGACGCCATCAAGTATTCCACTTGGGGCGAGGCCAGCGACAGTTTCCGCAAGTCGATGGAGATGCAGGCTCGCCTGTTGCGCGTGTACTATTATAATATCTTGTGGCACTACTACGGCAATGTACCCTTCTATCTCGAGAACCTCTCATTGCCCTACACTGCTCCGCAGATGTCGGCCGACGAGATTTACAACCAGCTGATGCCGGAACTTGAGGAGATCATCGGCTCCAATGTGCTGCCCATGCGCTGGCCCACCGCCGAGAGCGGCCGCGTAAGCCAGGCGTTTGCCTACATGCTCTATGCCGAGATGGTGATGTACCAGAACGATCAGTCCCGTTATTCACAGGCACTGGGTTACATGAAGCAGATCATCGACGACCCGAACTACTCTCTTAACCCCAGCTTCTATAACCTGTGGCAGGAGAGTGGCGAGTGGTGCTCCGAGAGCATCTTCGAGATCAACTACAATGACGACCAGGCTCAGCGCGACTGGGGTACTCCCCTGGCTGCCGGCGGCACCGTATTCCCCACCCTGTGCTCTCCCAATGGTTGGGGCGGCGGCGAAGGCTGGGACAGCGGTAATGACGGTTGGGGCTTCTTGCCGATGCGCGTGGAGACCTACAACATGTATGCCGAGAACGACCAGCGTCGCGATGTTACCTGCTGGGACCTGCGTGGCTACAGTTACACCGAGCGCTACCAGGACACCCACATCTGGCACGGCAAGTATCGTCCGCAGAGTGCCAACAACCAGGACTGTCCGACATCCAAGAACCTGAACTATAACAACAACAAGCGCATCTACCGCTATGCCGAGACCCTGCTCAACGCAGCCGAACTGATTCTCCAGACCGGCGGCAGCGCAGCCGAGGCAGCCGGCTATGTGAACCAGGTTCGCAACCGTGCAGGTCTTGAGAGCCTGACCACCGTGACCATCGACGACATCTTGACCGAGCGTCACCTGGAATTCTGCGGTGAGGGCAAGCGCTACTTTGACCTGGTGCGTGCCGAGGGCATTGCTGGTGCTACCCAGAAGGCTTCGACCGTCCTCGTTCCCGACAGCTATGGCTATCGTACCAACTCGTGGACTCCCAGCAAGAAGCACATCCCTCTGGCTCAGAGCGAGCTCGATGCTGACCCCACGCTGAAGCAGAACAACTATTGATCCATAATAAGAATAAACAATTATGATTACCAAGATATATAATAAGGTGAAAGCAGGGGCACTCTTCTTCCTCTTGCCCCTTACTGCAATGCTCTTTACCGCTTGCTCCCCCGAAGACTTCCCCGGTGCTGACATCAACGGCATCCCGACGGTCAGCGGTGTGGATTTCCAGATCTCAGTTGATCAGGAGACCAACCAGATGATAGCAAGTTACACGCCGGCACCCGGCACCTATCCTGTCTGGATTCTTGACGGAACCTCCTACTCCACCCTGCAAGAGGTGGGTTACAAGAACAGCGAGGCAGGTACTCACACCATCGAGCTGCGCTTGGGTAACCGCAATGGTATCAGCCAGACCGGTATCAGGAAGGAATACACCTTCAACGAGTCCAAGATTGACTACACCAACGACTTCCGCCGCATCACCGAGAAGGAGTGGCGCATCGACTACAGCGAGGTTGCTCACTTGGCCTGCGGTCCTGCCGGAACTGCCGGTACCGGATGGTGGTCGGCCCAGCCTGGCGAGAAGAAGGACTTTGGCGTGTATGACGACCGCCTCACCTTCACAGCCGATAACCGCAAGGGCGGCACCTTCACCTACAATGCCGGTGACGACGGGTTGACCTATGTGAACACCGGAACGACCAAGTGGGGTCACCAGGATGCCGACTGGGATGCCACCATCGGCAGCCAGACCACGACTTGGAGTTTTGAGGAGTATGATTGGGAGGATGCCGACGGCAATGTGAGCAAGCAGACCTACATCCAGCTTGCTCCCAACACCGCCTTCCCCTACATCAGTTCTGATGCCCAGTACGAGAACCCCAAGTTCCGCATCGAGACGCTGACCGCCAAGAAGATGGTCCTCGTCTATGACGCTCCCGACCGTGGTATCGCATGGCGCTTTATCTTCACCAGCGAGGATGAGGAGAAGGAATTTGACGGCTTCGATCCCAACAGCGACTTCAACATGTGGAAGAATGTGGATTACAACATGTTCTTCTGGTACGCACCCGGATGGAACCAGATTGCCGATCCCAGCTTTGAGGCCAACGGAAATGACTATACCGTATTCCTGCCCGAGGCCACTACCGACCAGTGGCAGGCCCAGATGGCATTCAAGACCACTAACATCTCGACCTCGGCCGACCACAACTATGACTTCTCATGCATCCTCAACAGTGACAAGGACCTGAACGGAGTTACCGTGAAGCTCGTGATGGATGGCGATGACAATGTCTTCTACTTTGCCGACCGCATTGACTTGAAGGCAGGTCAGGACTACATCTTCTGGAAGAGTGACATGCCCGGTATCGACATGGAGCGTGTGAACCTGTTCTTCGACTTTGGCGGTTGCCAGGCGGGTACTACCGTCAACATCTCCAACATCGTGCTCAAGGACCATGCCAACGATGACGGCACCGTGTTGCCCGTTACTCCCGATGAGCCCACCGTTGAATGGGTTGATGTGAACTCTCCCGAGAACCTGGGTGCAGGCTTCAACACGGCAGGCGCGATGTCCTTCTGGTGGGCCGACGCAGGTTGGCAGCAGATTGCCGATCCCGGCTTCTCCTATGCCAACGGCGTTTACACCATCACGGCTAATGAGGGTACCGTATCGGAGTGGCAGGCACAGTGCGCCATCAACGGCGTGCCCCTGAACATCGAGCAGGGCCAGGCCTACGATGTGCGTGTGACCATCACCACCAACATGGAGTTGGGCCGCGCCACCGTCAAGGTCAACAAGGATCCTGATGTGACCAACGATCCCAACACGCTGTGCTACAAGGGTGACTTCGTGCTCGAGGACGGTGAGAATGTTCTCCAGTTCATCGGCGTGGTTGCCAAGAACAACGGAGAAGAGATTTCGTTTGACCAGGGTAAGTTCATCCTCGACTTTGGCGGCTGCCCCGCTGGATTTGAGGCCAAGGTCAGCAACATCATTATCCAAAAACACAAGGCACAATAAAAATCGGTGCGCATCTTCAGCCGTCGGGACCCGTTCCCGACGGCTGAAGGGCAACCCGATTTGATTAAATCCTTCAAGATGAAACGAACCATGCTTTATACGCTATTGCTTTCTCTCACCGCAGTCTTATGGGCCTGCGGTGGAGACGGCAAAGATGAGCCCCAGCCCGCAACGGTGTCCATCACTGTCTCGCAGGACAACATCGCTGTCCCTGCCAATGGCGGCACCTACAACATCAGCGTCAGCACCACGGGCAAGGAGTGGGGAGCCTATGCCGACCAGGAATTCATCGTGATTGATGCTAAGAACACGATGTCCCAGTCGGGCTCACTGACCATAACGGTACCCGCTAACCCGACAACCACAGCCCGCTCGGGCAATGTGACCATCATGTCGGGTGCCGCCCGCAAGACCATTACCGTGTCCCAGGAAGCAGCCGAGGCATCGGCCTATTATGCTCCTGAGGGCTACAGCCTCGTCTGGAATGACGAGTTTGACAAGGGCTCTGAGCTGAATGCCGATTACTGGACCCATGAGGTGCAGAACAGCGGCTGGGTAAACCACGAGTTGCAGAACTATGTGAACCACAAGACCCCTGGCGGCAAGTATGTTTCCGAGGTGCGTGACGGTCATCTGCGCATTACCGCGCTCAAGGAGAACGGCAAGATTTACTCCGGACGCGTTTATGCCAAGAAGGCTCAGGGCTGGAAATACGGCTACATCGAGGCCAGCATCAAGCTGCCCAAGGGCAAGGGAACCTGGCCCGCTTTCTGGATGATGCCCGTGAACTTCCATTCCTGGCCTGCCGACGGCGAAATCGACATCATGGAAGAGGTGGGTTACCACCCCGACTATGTGTCGTCGAGCCTGCACGCCAATGCGCATGTCCATACCAACGGCACGCAGGTCACCCACGAGATGTACTGCAAGGGTGCCGAGGGTGAGTTCCACACCTATGCCATCGAGTGGACCGCCCAGAATATCACCACCTATGTGGACGGTAAGGTGCAGCTGAGCTACGACAACCGTGGCAAAGGTCACGACGACTGGCCCTATGACGCCCCCTTCTACATCATCTTCAACCTCGCCTGGGGTGGAGACTGGGGCGGAGCCATGGGCGTTGACGAGAGCGCCCTGCCTGTAACCATGGAGGTGGACTATGTGCGTGTGTTCCAAAAGAACTAACCGTTTAACCCAAATGACACCATGAGAGGAACTTTATTGACATTACTCTCTATAATAATCCTTGCCTTGGGGCTTCATGCTAAGCCCCAGGGCAAGTTTGTACATGTACAAGGCGTAGACCTGGTACAGCCCAATGGCCAAAAACTCTACATCCAGGGAACCAACCTGGGCAACTGGCTCAACCCTGAAGGCTACATGTTCGGTTTCAGCAAGACCAACTCGCCGTGGATGATTGACCTGATGATCAAGGAGGCTGTCGGTCCTGACTTCGCCGCCGACTTCTGGCGCCAGTTCAAGGACAACTACATCACCCGCGCCGACATCAACTTCATCGCACAACAGGGTGCCAACACCATCCGTCTGCCGTTCAACTACAGGCTCTTCACCGATGAGGACTATATGGGCCTGTCCAAGCAGCAGGACGGCTTTGCGCGCATCGACTCGATGGTGAACTGGTGCCGTGCCGCCGGCCTCTACCTGATTCTGGACATGCACGACTGCCCTGGTGGACAGACCGGTGACAACATCGACGACGGCCATGGCTACCCGTGGCTGTTTGAGAGCGAGCCGAGCCAGCAGCTGTTCTGCGACATCTGGCAACGCATCGCCGCCCGCTACAAGGACGAGCCCGTGATTCTGGGCTATGAGTTGATGAACGAGCCCATTGCCCACTACTTTGAGAACAAGGAAGAACTGAACCAGAAGCTCGAACCGCTGTACAAGCGGACCGTCAAGGCCATCCGCGAGGTGGACAACAACCATGTGATTCTGCTGGGCGGTGCCCGCTGGAACTCCGACTTCTTCATGTTCAGTGACTGGAAATTTGACGACAACATCATGTACACCTGCCACCGCTATGGCGGCGACGCCACGGCCGAGGCCATCAAGGACTACATCGACTTCCGCGACAAGACCGGGCTGCCCATGTATATGGGCGAGACGGGCCACAACAGCAACAAGTGGCAGGCACAGCTGGTGGGCGTGATGAAGCGAGCCAACATCGGCTACACCTTCTGGCCCTACAAGAAGATTGACAACTCATGCATGATGGGCATTACCCGTCCCGACAAGTGGGACGACATCGTCGTGAAGTATTCCGAAGCCAACCGCACCACTTATAAGGACCTGCGCGAGGCTCGTCCCGACCAGTCCCTGTTCCGCCAGCTGCTGCTGCAGTATGTGGAAAACAGCCGCTTCGAGAACTGTACCCCGCAGACCGACTACATCCAGTCGTTGGGGCTGGAGAGTGCACAGGTAACGAAGCAAGCTGCCGTGTATCTCGACGACGAAGCGCCTATCGAGGAGCGAGTCGAGGATGCCCTGTCACGCATGACGCTCGACGAGAAAATCGCCGTCATCCATGCCCAGAGCAAGTTCTCGGCACCAGGCGTGAAGCGCTTGGGATTCCCCGACTTCTGGACCGACGACGGACCTCACGGCGTGCGTCCCGATGTGCTGTGGGACGAGTGGGAGCAGGCCGGACAGACCAATGACTCGTGTGTGGCATTCCCCGCACTCACCTGCCTTGCCGCCTCTTGGAACCCGGTGCTGGCCCAACGCTATGGCCGCGCCCTGGGCGAGGAGGCACGCTATCGCGGCAAGGACATGATTCTGGGCCCCGGCGTGAACATCAACCGCACGCCGCTTAACGGCCGCAACTTTGAGTACATGGGCGAGGACCCGCTGCTGGCGTCACGCATGGTGGCACCCTACATCCAGGGGCTGCAGAGCACCGGCACGGCAGCGTGTGTCAAGCACTTCTGCCTGAACAACGACGAGGAATACCGCCATCAGGTCAATGTCATCGTCAACGACCGCGCGTTGCGTGAGATTTATCTGCCCGCATTCGAGGCCGCCGTCAAGGAGGGCCACGCCTGGGGCATCATGGGCTCCTACAACCTGTACAAGGACCAGCACTGCTGCCACAACCAGTACACGCTCAACCAGATACTGAAGGGCGACTGGCAGTTCGACGGCGTGGTGGTCAGCGACTGGGGCGGTGCCCACAACACCGAGCAGGCTGTCATGAACGGTCTGGACATGGAGTTCGGCAGTTGGACCGACGGCCTGGCATGGGGCGCGAGCAACGCCTATGATGCCTACCATATGGCCCTGCCCTACAAGAAACTCATCCAGGAAGGCAAACTCACCACCCGCGAACTTGATGACAAGGTGCGCCGCGTGCTGCGTCTCTACTTCCGCACGACGATGTCAAACAGCCGTTTGCGCGGCTTCCTGTGCAGCGAGGAGCACTACGAGACCGCACTGCAGGTTGCCCAGGACGGTATCGTCCTGTTGCAGAACAAGCAGGATGTGCTGCCCATCAACCTGAACCAGACCAAGCGCGTGCTTGTCGTCGGCGAGAACGCCATCAAGATGATGACCGTGGGCGGCGGCAGCAGTTCGCTCAAGGCACAGCATGAGATTCTGCCGCTCGACGGCCTCAAGGCCCGTCTGGCAAGCAGCGGCATCGAGGTGGACTATGCCCGCGGCTATGTGGGTGACACCACCGGCAACTACAACGGCGTGACCACCGGTCAGTCGCTGGCCGACAACCGCAGCGCCGACGCTCTCATCGCCGAAGCCGTTGCCAAGGCCAAACAGGCCGACTATGTCATCATCTTCGGTGGTCTGAACAAGAGCGACCACCAGGATGCCGAGGGTCATGACCGCAAGTCGATGGATCTGCCCTACGGCCAGGACGCCCTGGTCGAGGCTCTGGCCCGCGCCAACAAGAATGTCGTGTTTGTCAACATCTCGGGTAACGCCGTGTCGATGCCCTGGCGCGACAAGGTTGCCGGCATCGTGCAGGGATGGTTCATCGGCAGCGAGGCGGGCAATGCACTTGCCAGCGTGCTCGTGGGCGATGTAAACCCCTCGGGCAAACTGCCGTTTACCTGGTACCGAAGCCTCAACGATGTGGGCGCCCATGCCCTGGGTACCTATCCCGGCACCTGGCGTGAGGACCACAAAATCATTGATGAGGAGTACAAGGAAGGCATCTATGTGGGTTACCGCTGGGCCGACAAGCAGAACATCAAGCCGGACTTCGCCTTTGGCCACGGATTGAGTTACACGACCTTCAAGGTGAGCAACCTGCGCCTGAGCAGCAACGAGGTAGCCGCCGACGGCACGATTACCGCCACGGTGACTGTCAAGAATACCGGCAAGCGTGCAGGAGCCGAGGTCATCCAACTCTACCTGAGCGACCACAACGGCGCTGTCGAGATGCCCGTCAAGGAACTGCGCGGTTTCCAGAAGGTCACCCTGCAGCCTGGCGAGAGCCGCGATGTCACCATCACCATTGGTGGCCGTGCCTTCCAGTATTGGGACGAGGGCAAGAGCGACTGGTCAACCTCACTGGGCGAGCGCACGGTACTCGTGGGCACCGCCAGCGACAACCTCCCCCTCAGAGCCAACTTCACCATCAAGTAACCATTATTCAAGGCTAACAGCCCCCTAGTGGGCAATCCAGCAAATATCGCACTTACTATTACTACAAAAGAAAAGTCCTTGGCAATCGATTGATTGTCAAGGACTTTAGGTAGGTGCCCAGGGCGGGACTCGAACCCGCACACCTCGCGGCACACGCACCTGAAACGTGCGCGTCTACCAATTCCGCCACCTGGGCATTTTGGTTTAGCGACTGCAAAGGTAATACTTTTTTTTAATATGCAAGCCTTTTGCCAAAAAAAATGCCGTATTTTTTACAAAAGGGGTTATGCAGACCGCTTCCAGGAGCCTGGAATGCGGTGCGTCAGCGGTTGATTCGGTTCAAGTTGTTCCTCTTCTTGGAATCCCTGTACTTGTCCCCGGTGTAGGTGTTGTTGATACCTGTACCGAATTCGTCTTCCTCTTCTTCTTCGCCTTCACCCTTCTTGTCCTGCTTCTTCTCGATCTTGTTCTTGGCCTGCTCGGGCTTGTTGCGCTTGATATCGTCGTGCTTCTGCATGTCGAGGGCTGTCTCATAGATGTTCCAGTTCTCGTCAAGGTCCCAATTGCGGCGCAGGTGCAGTTTCTTGGGATAGTAATACACTTCCTCGGGCTGCAGGTGCTCGGCATAGTTGCCGGTGTCCCACTTACCGTTGCCGTTGCGGTCGATGGTCAGGCGCAGGTAGTAGTAGCCCGGCGTGACATTGGTAAACTCAAATTCGCCGCCGTTCACGGGCACTGTGCGCATCACCTTCTCGCCCGAGCCCAGCAGCTCGACAAAGGCCGAATCCTTGACATTGACCTTGAAATAGACATTGGCATATTCTTCCAGCCCCCTGACTTTCAGCTCCTTGCTCAACTGGGCATTATACAGGCCGTAGACCGAGGTCACCGCTGCGCTGTCGACAGTCAAGCGGTAGGTGCTGTCGGGCAGCATGGTCACGGGCAGCCAGTAGCGCATGGGGTTGCAGTCATCGACGGGGATGATGCGTGGCTGCACACCAGGCAGAGGCACCCACAGGGTGTCGCGCTTCACCTCGAGATGCACCCCGGCCGGTTCGATGCTGGCGATGGGTGTGTCAAACTTGAAGACGATGGAGTCGCCCACATCGATGGTTCCGCTCTTGGCCAGTTCCATCTTCAGGGTGGGTATCGCGTCAAGGTCGGGGCGCTGGAGTTCCTTGAGTTCCTCAAGTTCACCCTCATTGAGTTCCTTGCCCTGGACGGCGGCCTTCTCCTGCTTCTCGATCAACTGCGCCAACCGCTTGGCCCGTTCTTCGCGCTCCTTGGCCTTCTTTTCTTCTTCCTTGACCTGGGAGCTGGGCTTGCGGTAGCCGAAGCGGATGGTGTCGGTCACCTGCTCCAGGCGGTCGGCGGTGTCGGTGCGCAGGTAGGTCATGGCGACGACGAGGGTGTCGGTCTTGATGAGCGCCGAGTCGGTAATCCAGTAGAACAGTGAGTCGTTGTCAGCGGTTCGCTCCACGCGATACCAGTCGCGCTGGTGGTCGGCAGGGTGCAGCACGCGCATCTCGGGCAGGCTGTCGTTGGGGGCACCGAACAGCACATGCAGCTTGTTGGCGTCAGGTCGGCTCGTCTGCCTCACATAGTGGTTGCGGTATCCCTCGTTGAACATACTCAGCAGCAGGTTGTTGGGCAGGAACAGGGTGTGGGTGGCCGTCATCACGGTATCCACCTTGCGGTCAAAGGTGAACACAGTGTCCTGTGAGGTATACTCGCTGGTGGTGGGCACGATGACCTCGTCGAGGAAGGCGATGTCCTCGGTGCGCGCCATGCGGTAGTCGCCGTCAACATCGCCCAACGCAAACACATGGTAATTGCCCGGCTTGAGGCCCAGCAGGGTGAACTGGCCCTTGTCGTTGGTGCGGCAAACGCGCTCCAGCGGCAGGCGCGTGAACGCCGTGTCGTCCAGGTTACTATGCAGGCCGACGATGACATGCTGCATCGGTTCCAGGTCGTTGGCACGCAGCACGATGCCCGACACGGCCAGCGTGTCGATCACATCGCCAGTCGAGAAGGCAAAGGCGTAGCCGTCCAACTGGTTGCTCTCGTTGTTGTCCTCGATGGCGTTGGAGAAGTCGATGACATAGGTCGTGTTTTCTTCCAGCGGCTCACGGAACTCTACCGTCACCTTCTTGCCCACCGTGCGGATGAGCGGTTGGGTGCGCGGAGCCGGCGAGATGATGACTTTCTTCTGCTGATCCTTGAGGTTGATGATTTCGTCAAAGGTGATTTCCACCTTATTGCCCTTGAAGTTGAGAGCACCGGGCCCGGGTGACGACTTGACCACCTGCGGCGGCGTGTAGTCGCGCGGCCCGCCCTCGGGCGTCCCGATGCTGGCACAGGCCACGAGCAGCAAGCCCACGGCGGCAGTCAGCAGCCAGTATGTCCATCGACCTTTCATAAAGTGACTGCAAAGATAGTGCAAGTTCGGGATAAAAAACAAAAAACCGTGTTTTTGTTTTGTTCTCCACTCGGCTTGCACCATTGTTCCCTGCGGCGCTGCGCGCCTTGGGCAAATTAGGCGGCGCCTCAACTATGCTCAAGAAAAAAAGGATTTTTTCTTGGCATTGTATTCGGCTTGCACTAATTTTGTAACAGAGAATTAAACGATAGGATTATGAAAAGGTTATTCATCAGTTTGGCGATGGTGCTCGCCACCATCGGTGTGGCGTGGAGCCAGAAGAGTTATGTAAATGTAGTGGCCGACCACATCTACTCGTCAATCTATCAGGAGATTTACTTGACGGGCGATGTGCCGGTGGGTATCAAAACACACTACGACAGTTATGGCAGTGAAGCCATGACGGTGGGCAAGGTGCTCAACCTGCTGGCCGCAGAGGGCTTTGTGGTCGAGCAGATGAGTTGTTCGGCCGAGTGCGAGGCCATCCTGCTGTCCAGGGTACAGGTATACCCTCCCGACAGCGATGCCATCCAGCGCGTCGATGCCGACGACCAGGATGTACACGAGGTGGCCCGTTACAACCTGCAGGGACTGCCCGTCGGCGAAGGCGAGAAGGGCATCCAGATTGTGGTCTATTCCAACTACACTACCCGAACCGTCATTGTGGAATGAAATACTTTATCGTTGACGCGTTTACGCGCGAAGCCTTCGGCGGCAACCCTGCGGGAGTCGCATTGCTAGAACAGGACTTCCCCGACGATGGGCTGATGACGCAGGTGGCCGCCGAGTTGCGCTACAGCGAGACAGCCTTTGTGCAACAGAACGGTCCCAAGGAATTCACCGTGCGCTATTTCACCCCGGCGGGCGAGGTGGACCTGTGCGGACACGCCACCATCGCGACATTTGGCGTGCTGCGCCAGCAGGGCCTCATCGCCGACGGCGACACTTGCCTGAACCACACCCTTGCCGGCGACCTAGAGGTCGCTATCGGCGAGCAGGTGATGATGCAGATGGCGACACCCACGGTCGTTGACCGTCAGGTCGATGCCGACAGGCTGCACCGCATCATGGACCCGACAGCGGCCATCCACTGGCCCGACAGCCCGATAGAAATCGTCTCGACGGGCCTGCCTGACATCATCCTGCCCATGGCCAGCGTTGAAGACCTCAACCGCATGCGGCCCGACATGGAGGCGCTGTCGACCCTGAGCAAGGAATTGAATGTGGTGGGTGCCCACGCCTTTGCCCTCACCGATGACGGCTACACGGCCCATGTGCGCAACTTCGGCCCGTTGTATGGCATCCCCGAAGAGTCGGCAACAGGTACCGCCAACGCCGCGCTGACGCACTACCTACACCGCCGCGGCCTCATCGCTGCCGGGGACAAGTGCCGCTTCCTGCAAGGCGAGGCTATGAGCCGTCCCTCGGTCGTGATGACCGTCCTCAAGCCTGACGGCAGCATCTGGGTGGGCGGCGAGAGCCGCATCATCGCCACCGGCGAACTCCTCGTGTAACTCCCCTTTTAACTACGGATTTCACCAATTGAACTGAAAGCATCCGCACGCAGATGAATCACTGCGTGCGGATGCTGTTAGAATAATCAGATTATCCAGTTGTTTTTAAAAACAGAATGCGGATGCCTAAATCTGTTCAATTCGCATAATTAGTTGTTTAGTAGCCGGCTTTTGGCGCGGTCGCGGCGCAGCCACAAGGCGAACCATATCAGCGACAATGCAGCCACAGCGATGGCGACCCAGGGCGTGAGTGCATTATATCCCAGGGCTATAGGCGACGCCGTGAGGAAGGTGGTGCACACCACGGTCATGAACACGGCGGGGACGAGCATGAGGAAATAGGCCTTGTGGTTGCGTGCCAGATAGACGGTAATCATCCACAGGGTGAATACCGACAGCGCCTGGTTGGACCAGCCGAAGTATTGCCACAGCACATTAAAGCCGTTTGGATTTTCCATTTGCCAAATGAGCAGCAGCAACGATGCGACAAACAGGGGGATGCTGATCATCAGGCGGCGCACCATGCTCTTCTGCTCAAAATGCAGGGCCTCGGCGATAATGAGGCGCGCGCTGCGGAAGGCCGTGTCGCCACTGGTGATGGGAGCAGCCACAACGCCCAGGACGGCCAGCGTGCCGCCGAAGATGCCCAGCCAACTGCTGCATACCAGATTAACCACCTGGGGCGCAGTGAAATACTGGATGAGCGTCTTGCCGTCGTCCAACTGCACCTGGGCCATAAAGTCGTTGACCTGCTCGGGGCTAACGACCTCTTTCCAGCCACCATAATAGAAGAAATAAGACGAAACGGTGGCCCAGATGAGCGCCACGAGGCCCTCGGTAATCATGGCACCGTAGAACACGGGCCTTGCGAGTTTCTCCCTCTTGAGGCAGCGTGCCATGAGGGGGCTCTGTGTGGCGTGGAAGCCGCTGATGGCGCCACAGGCGATGGTAATGAACAGGCAGGGGAAGAGCGGGTTCTTCTTCAGATAGGCAGTAATGCCAAGTGTATCCTTACCACCCACGGCATGTGCATCGGTCCACTGCGACAGGTCGCCCATGTTCCACAACTCGGGCAAGTGCGGCATCTTCACGAACAGGCCTACCAGCAGGCCGGCCGCCATCACCAGCAGGGCGATGGCAAACAAGGGATAGATGCGGCCGATAATCTTGTCGATGGGCAGCAGGGTGGCAATGATATAGTAGCCGAAGATGATAACAATCCACAAGAGGGGCTCTGAGAGCAGGGGCATCGTCTCGCTCGAGAACATGCCTTTGAGAATCTCGGCCGGGCTATAGACAAACACAGCGCCCACCATCATCAGCAGCAACACGGTGAACACGAGCATCACGCCACGGGCACCACGGCCCAGGTACTTGCCGATGAGCGTCGGCAGGTTGGCACCGTCGTGCCGCAGCGAGAGCATGCCGCTCATGAAGTCGTGCACCGCACCGGCAAAGATGCAGCCCAGCACAATCCACAGGTAGGACGCGGGACCGAAGTACATGCCCATGATGGCGCCGAAGATGGGTCCCGTGCCGGCAATGTTCAGGAACTGGATCATGAACACCTTCCATGTGGGCAGGACGACATAGTCCACCCCGTCGGCAAGGCGCACGGCGGGTGTCTGACGGTCATCGGGACGCATCACGCGCTCCACGATGGCGCCGTAGATGAAGTAGCCCAGTACCAGGGCCACAAGACTAATGATAAATGAAATCATATCAGTGAATCTTACTTTATATCGGTCAGTTAATGCGCAAAAGTACTATTTTCTGCAATACAAACGCTTCATAGCTCCGAATTATTCCCCTTGCTACGCAGAATCCGCACAAAGAACAAGAGCGTCAGCGGAATGGCCAGCAGGAATGCCAGCACATCGCACACGGCCTGACAGATTTCCACGCCGAACAATCCCCACACGCGGGGCAGAATCATAATCAAGGGTATGAAGAACAGGCCATTTCGAGCCGATGCCAGGAGATTGGCCGACAAGCTCTTGCCGCAGGTCTGCAGCGTCATGTTGCACACGGTGACCACAGCCGCCATGGGCAATGCCACCAGTTGCCAGCGCAGCGCCACGGCACCCACAGCAACGACATCAGGGTCGTCACGCAGCAGGTCCACCAACCACTCGGCA
>ONYP01000002.1 GCA_900322135.1 uncultured Prevotellaceae bacterium | reverse complement strand
CACCCGCTGCTGCGCAAGATGGTTCGTGCTGGACTGCTCGGCCGCAAGACCGGTGAAGGTTTCTACAAGTATTAATGATTAAGTTGATAGTTTTAAGTTGTGAGTTCTAAGTAGTATTACCTATACATATCATACCTACAACTAAAAACTAAAAACTAAAAACTTAAAAAGAGAATATGGATTTTAGTTATTCTAAGACTGAACAATTGTTCCTGCAGATGGTTCGCTCGTTTGCAGAGAACGAGGTGAAGCCTCTTGCTGCCGAAGTGGATGAGCAGGAGCGTTTCCCCATCGAGACTGTCCAGAAGATGGGCAAACTCGGCATGATGGGTATTCCTGTCCCCAAGCAGTATGGCGGTGCCGGCGGTACCGTGCAGATGTATATCATGGCTGTTGAGGAACTCTCCCGCGTGTGTGCCACCACGGGTGTTGTCCTCTCGGCTCACACCTCGTTGTGCATCGCTCCCATCATGGAGAACGGCACAGAGGAGCAGAAGATGAAGTATCTGCCCAAACTCGCTTCGGGTGAGTGGATTGGCGCCTTCGGTCTGACCGAGCCCAATGCAGGTACCGATGCTGCCATGCAGCAGACCACCGCTGTTGACGCCGGTGACCACTGGGTGCTCAACGGCTCCAAGATCTTCATCACCAATGCTTCCTATGCCAACGTGTTCATCGTGATGGCTATGACCGACAAGTCGTTGGGAACCAAGGGTATCTCGGCCTTTATCGTCGAGAGGGACATGCCCGGTTTCTCCATCGGCAAGAAGGAGTTGAAGATGGGTATCCGCGGCAGTGCTACCTGTGAGTTGATTTTCGAGAACTGCATCGTGCCTAAGGAGAACCTCCTCGGCCCGCTCGGCAAGGGTTTCAACATCGCTATGAAGACCCTGGACGGCGGCCGCATCGGTATCGCTTCCCAGGCCCTCGGCATCGCCCAGGGCGCCATGGACGAGACCGTGAAGTACACCAAGGAGCGCAAGCAGTTCGGCCGCGCTATCGCCAAGTTCCAGAACACCCAGTTCCAGATGGCTGACCTCAAGACCAAGGTCGAGGCAGCCCGTCTGCTCGTGCGCAGTGCTGCCTGGAAGAAGGACATGGGCCTGCCCTACAGCGCCGATGCCGCTATGGCTAAACTCTTTGCCGCCGAGACTGCAATGGAAGTGACGACCAAGGCCGTTCAGTTCCATGGTGGTTATGGTTACACCCGTGAGTATCCTGTTGAGCGCATGATGCGTGACGCCAAGATTACCGAGATCTACGAAGGTACGTCCGAGGTACAGCGCATGGTCATCGCCGGTCATTTATTTAAATAAATAAGGAGGACAGAATTATTTAAATAAATAAGGAGGACAGAATATGAATATTATAGTTTGTGTAAAACAAGTTCCCGATACCACCGTTGTCAAGATTGACCCCGTGAAGGGTACTTTGATTCGTGAAGGTGTTCCCAGCATCATGAACCCCGATGACAAGGGCGGACTCGAACTCGCTTTGAGACTCAAAGACCAGTTTGGCGCCAATGTCACCGTTATCTCGATGGGACCGCCCCAAGCCGATGTCATGCTGCGTGAGGCCCTCGCTATGGGTGCCGACCGTGCTATCCTCTTGAGTGACCGCAAGTTTGCCGGTGCCGACACGCTGGCAACATCCTACGCTCTGTCAGGCCTGTGCCGCGTGCTGGATTATGACCTCATCATCGCTGGCCGTCAGGCCATCGACGGTGACACCGCTCAGGTAGGCCCCGAACTCGCCGAGCATCTGGGTCTGCCCCAGATTACCTATGTTGCCGATGCCAAGGTGCTTGACAACGGCAATCTGCAGGTCGACAAGGAGAACGAGGACGGCGTCCAGGTTCTCGAGGTCGAGGGCAAGTGCCTGCTGACCGTGCTCGCTTCGGCATTTGACGCTCGTTACATGAGCGTGAGCGGCATCATGGAGGCCTATGACAAGGAAGTAGAGGTCTGGAGTGCCGACAAGATTGATGTCGAGGAAGGCAAGTTGGGACTCGCCGGCTCGCCCACCAAGGTGTTCAAATCGTTCCCCAAGGCCATGAAGGCTCCTGGCGAGGTACACGAGGTAACCCCCGAAGAGGCTGTTGAGCTGATTGTTAATCAACTGAAAGTTAAACACATTATCTAAAAGTCACTGCATTATGGATAAGAAAGATTATAAGAATGTATTCGTTTTTGCTGAGCAGCGCGAAGGTGTTATCCAATCAGTTGCACTCGAACTTTTAGGTAAGGCCCGTGACCTGGCCGACGCTCTCGGCGAGAAGGTGGTTGCCATGCTCCTTGGTGAAGGTATCAAGGACCAGGCACAAATGCTCATCGAGTACGGTGCCGACGAGGTTATCGTTGTTGATGCTCCCGAGTTGAAGGACTTCCTCAGCGAGCAGTACTCGCAGGCTGTAGGCCAGATAATCACCGAGCGTAAGCCTAACATCGTGCTCTATGGTGCCACCACCATCGGCCGTGACCTGGCTCCCCGCATCGCTTCGCGTCTCAAGACGGGTCTGACTGCCGACTGCACCAAACTCGAGATTGAGCCCGATAAGGACAATGAACCCGAATTCCGCATGACGCGTCCCGCATTTGGTGGTAACCTGATGGCTACCATCATCTGCCCCAACAACCGTCCGCAGATGTCGACCGTGCGTCCCGGTGTGATGCAAAAGATGCAGCGCCAGGCCGGTCGCGAAGGTGTCGTTACCGAGTTCGCTCCCAATTTCGACGCCAGCAAGTTCAAGGTAAAACTCGTCAAGACCATCAAGGCCGACAAGCAGATGGCCGACATCGCCGAGGCCAAGATTCTCGTCAGCGGTGGACGCGGTGTTCATGACAAGGAAGGCTTCGACAAGTTGCAGGCTCTCGCCGATGTCCTCGGCGGACAGGTGGCTTCGTCGCGTGCTATGGTCGATAACGGCGTGATGCCTCACGAGTGCCAGGTAGGTCAGACGGGTAAGACCGTTCGTCCCAACCTCTACATGGCTTGCGGTATCAGCGGTGCCATCCAGCACCTTGCCGGTATGGAGGAGAGCGATTTCATCATCGCCATCAACAAGGATAAGTTCGCTCCCATCTTCAGCGTCGCTGACCTGGGTATCGTGGGCGACCTCCACAAGATTGTCCCCATGCTGACCGAGCGCATCAAGAAAGAACTCGAGAAGTAATCCTTCCCGCAGAAACTAAACTAAAGTGGTGTCAGGCCTCAGGCCTGACACCACTTTTATATTGATATCTTCACGAACGACAGCAGGGGTGGGGCGTTAATCCTCGTCCTGGCCGTTCTGCTTGGCAATGCGCTTGCGCTCGAGTTCGTCAAGGATGATTTTGCGCATGCGGATGTGGTTGGGCGTGATTTCCACATACTCGTCGGCCTTGATGTACTCGAGGGCCTCCTCAAGGCTGAAGACGATGGGAGGCACAATCTTCACCTTGTCGTCGGCACCGCTGGCACGCATGTTGGTCAGTTTCTTAGACTTGGTGACATTGATGACCAGGTCTTTCTCCTTGGTGTGCTCACCCACGACCTGACCGCCATAGACCTCCTCCTGCGGGAAGATGAAGAAGCGGCCGCGGTCCTGCAGTTTGTCGATGGCGTAGGCATAGGCTGTGCCGCCTTCCATGGCGACGAGCGAACCGTTGGTGCGGCGTGAGATTTCGCCTTTCCACGGCTCATAGTCGAGGAAGCGGTGCGACATGATGGCCTCGCCGGCACTGGCGGTAAGCACATTGGTGCGCAGGCCGATGATGCCGCGCGACGGAATCTTGAACTCGAGGTGGATGCGGTCGTTCTGGGTCTCCATCATGGTCATCTCACCCTTGCGGCGCGTTACCATGTCAATCATCTTGCTGGAGTATTCCTCGGGCACATTGATGCTCAGTTCCTCGATGGGCTCGCACTTCACGCCGTCAATCTGCTTGATGATGACCTGGGGCTGGCCCACTTGCAGTTCGTAGCCCTCACGGCGCATCTCCTCGATGAGCACCGACAGGTGCAGCACACCGCGTCCAAACACATTCCACGCGTCCTCATTCTCGGTGCGCTCGACGCGCAGGGCCAGGTTCTTGTCCAGCTCACGCTGCAGGCGGTCCCAGATGTGGCGCGAGGTCACATACTTGCCGTCCTTGCCAAAGAAGGGCGAGTCGTTGATGCAGAAACGCATCGACATGGTGGGCTCGTCGATGGCAATGCGGGGCAGGGCCTCGGGATTGCTGGGCAGTGTCACGGTGTCACCGATTTCAAAGCCTTCAAGACCGATGATGGCGCAGATGTCGCCGCTGCTCACGCTCTCGACATGTTTCTGTCCCATGCCCTCAAAGGTGCGCAGTTCCTTGATCTTCTGCTTAGCCACTTCGCCATCCTTCTTGCACAGTGCCACTTCCATGCCGTCCTTGAGGGTACCGCGGTGCACGCGGCCCACAGCGATACGGCCCACATAACTGCTGTAGTCCAGCGATGTGATGAGCATCTGCGCATCACCCTCAATCATCTCGGGCTCGGGGATGTATTTGATGATGGCATCAAGTACGGCGGTGATATTGTCGGTGGGTTGCTGCCAGTCGTCACTCATCCAGCCTTCCTTGGCCGAACCGAAGATGGTGGGGAAGTCCAGCTGGTCCTCGCTGGCATCAAGGTTGCACATCAGGTCAAACACCATCTCCTGCACCTCGTCGGGGCGGCAGTTGGGCTTGTCGACCTTGTTGATGACTACGATGGGCTTCAGCCCGAGCTGCAGCGCTTTCTGCAACACAAAACGCGTCTGGGGCATCGGGCCTTCAAAGGCGTCTACCAACAGCAGACAGCCGTCGGCCATGTTGAGCACACGCTCTACCTCACCGCCAAAGTCGCTGTGACCCGGGGTGTCGATGATGTTGATTTTGTAGCCATTATAGGAGATGGACACATTCTTGGACAGGATGGTGATGCCGCGCTCGCGTTCCAGGTCGTTGCTGTCCAGAATCTGCGTGCCCATGTTTTGGTTGTCGCGGAACAGGTTGCCTGCCGCTAACATCTTATCTACCAGTGTTGTCTTGCCATGATCGACATGCGCGATGATGGCCACATTACGGATATTCTGCATAGTGCCTTATCAAATTTGGGTGCAAAGATAGCGCAAGACGATGACACTGCCAAATTTATTTTGTTGCCGATGGCTATGTGGGCAATCGGAATGTGGCTTTGGGCCGCTCGTTTGGGACTGATAGGGCCTTTGGCTTAACGGTATGTTCTTGCCATTATTTTCCTGATAACCCGATAAAAATATGGCTAAATGATTTGTTTTTATTCAAGAAGAACGCTATATTTGCAGAGTCATACCAGTACCGTGCTCAAATATGCTAAAAAATTATCGTTATATCGTCGGTTTGGTGGTCGCCTGCATCGCGTTGTGGTTGCCCTCGGGCAATATGAACGCCAGTGAGATGACGCTTGAACCGGACATTGTGACCGATGGCACGGTCGACTTCGTTTTCTTCGGCACCCCGTTGCATGCGGCCATTGTGCAGCCCGTCAAGGTAAAATCGGCGAGCGAGCACGATGTGTTTCAGGCTTGGCGTGACTATCAGCGTCTCGACATGTCTGATGCCCTGTCCTCATTGAATGCAATCAGTGAGGACATGAACCTGAACGACTGGCTGGTCCTCGCGCTCGTCAGGAGTTATGCCGATGCCTTGCTGAGCAGCGGCACACCTGTCGAGAGGGTGCTGCTGGAGCAGTGCCTGCTGGTGAATATGGGCTATGATGTGCGTCTGGCACGCACCAACAAGCAGTTGCTGCTGTTGGTGCCCTTTGAACAGGAGGTGTATGAGCGGCGTTTCGTCAGGACCGGAGGCAAGGAATACTATCTGATGTTCGACGACCTGGAGTCCGACCCCGGCGAGAAATCGGTACTCTATCCCTGTGAACCCTCCAAGAAAGGTGCGGCTGGCGGCAAGACCTTGAGTCTGCTCTTCAATGAGAAATCGGCGTTGAATGTCCCCACCGATGACGAATATGACTGTGACTTTGACGACGGCATGATTCATGTCGCATGCAAGATCAATCCCCGTGTGATGCAGATGCTGCGTGACTATCCGCTGATGGACCTGGAGTGCTATGCGGCCTCGGTTGTGCTGCCGCACTTCCGTGACGCTATCGAGGGGCAGTTGATGCCGCAACTTGAGGGCATGAGCCAGTGCGATGCCGCCGATGCGCTGCTGCATTTTGTTCAGTTCGTGTTCGGTTATGAGGACGACATCGAACAATATGGCCATGAAAAAGTGAACTTTGTGGAGGAGAACTTCTATTATGACAAGAATGACTGCGAGGACCGTTCTGTCCTTTATGCCTATCTGGTCCATGCCTTGCTTGGGCTGGATGTGCAGTTCATCCAGTTTCCCGGCCACGATTGCACGGCGGTGCGCTTCACCGATTGCTTGACCCATGGCAACGGCTACTACTTTGGCAGTGACTATTACCTGATATGCGACCCTTCCTACATCGGTGCCCCCATTGGGCAGTGTATGCCTGAGTTCCGTTCGGTGTTGCCCGTTGTCAAAACATGGGTCCCGGTGCTGGCTTCCGAAACCGAAGAGTCGCCGTTGGTGCCCCGCCTCAACAAGTGCCTCAATCTGTACGGTCTCTCGATAGACCATGCTGTGCAGCATAGTAATACCGAAGATTATTGACAGTAACACAATACTTTAATAAGAGAATGAACATGATTGCTTTAGTGACTGGCGCGACAAGTGGCATCGGTGAGGCCTGCGCGCGCAAATTGGCCATGATTGGCTACAATATGATTATTACCGGCCGCAGGGCCGACCGTCTGGATGCTCTGGCCCAGGAGTTGTCGGCGATGGGTGTCGGAGTGGTAACACTCGAGTTTGATGTGCGTGACCGCAAGGCGGCCACGGCTGCCATTCAGGGTCTGCCTGCCGAGTGGCAGGAAATCGATGTGCTGGTCAACAATGCCGGTGGCGCATGGGGACTTGAGCCTGAGTATGAGGGCGACTACGAGGACTGGGACACGATGATCGACACCAACATCAAGGGCCTGTTGACGATGACCCGCCTCATCGTCCCAGGTATGGTGGAGCGTGATCGTGGCCATGTGGTGAACATCGGCAGCGTGGCAGGCGATGCAGCCTATGGCGGCGGCAATGTCTATTGTGCCACCAAGTCGGCTGTGAAGGCCCTGAGCGACGGCCTGCGCATCGATGTGGCACACACCAGTGTGCGCGTGACCAATATCAAGCCCGGCTTGGTCGAGACCAACTTCTCGGTAACCCGTTTCCATGGTGACAAGGAGCGTGCCGACGGTGTGTATAAGGGTATCCAGCCGTTGACCGGAGCCGATATTGCCGAGTGTGTCGCTTTCGCCGTGAGCGCTCCCGCCCATGTCCAGGTGGCCGAGCTGCTCGTCCTCGCCACCCACCAGGCCAGCGGCAGCGTCATCTTCAGGAGTTGACGCATTAGTTGATTACCTGCTGAATGGGTTGTGGTGAATTATCACCCGCCTTAACGGGTGGAAATAGAGAATAAAGAAAAGTTGTCGAGAATCACGCTCGACAACTTTTCTTTTGTGGCTGGCCTTTTTTACAGCTTGATTACTTCTTCATCGCTGTGACGACCTTGCCGATGTAGAAGGAGTGATAGCCGGCCGTGAAACCGTCATAAAAGTTGCGGGGGATATCGTCCTTGAATTCCTCGGGATCGAATGTGCCGGAGTAGATTTTCTTGCACTCGATGACGCACTCGGCTTCCTCATAGTAGGGCGTGCCGTTCTCGGTATAGGCCACATGCAGTCCCAGGGCTGCGGCTTTGTCGCCGTCGCGGCCGCTGTGGCTGCCCATATAGCGCAACACATTCTGGTCCTTGAATGCCATGATGGTGAAATAGTCGCTGCGCTCCATGAATTCGTGGGTGTAGCGCGCTTGGGCGACATAGACGGTCACCGTGTTGGTGCTGTGACCCCACAGGGTGCCCAATGCCCCCCAACCGATGGTCATGGCGTTGCTCGCGCTGCGGTCGCCGGCACACACGAGCAGGCCGCCGGGCTGGGAGAAGTAGTTGAACGGATTCAGCATGAAGTCCTCGTTGACTTTAAAATCATGGAATGCGGGAGCCGGCTCCTGGGTTGCCGTCTTCTTGCCGCCATAGGTGTTGTAACTGATGTTGCCCTCGTCCCATTTGTCCTTGGGCGCCTGGGGACGCTCGGGATAGCCGATGACGATGGTGCAGAAGGGGATGATGTGCTCAGGCAGGTTAACCACCTTGGCTACTTTCTCGACGCGTTCTGTCACGGGATAAGTGCCCGTCCAGACCGCACCCAGGCCCATGCCCTGGGCGGCAAGGAGAATGTTCTCGGTAGCGGCTGCTACATCCTGAACCCAATAGTCGGGCACGCGCGTCAGGGCTTTGGTCTTGTCGCCACAGACGACGATGGCCAGCGGCGCCCGTGCTGCCATGCCCGCGTTGGGGTTGGCCTCGGCCAGTCCGTTCAGCACCTCTTTGTCGGTCACGACGACAAAGTGCCACGGGCGCTTGTCGACGGCCGATGGGGCTGCCATGCCGGCGCGCAGCAGTTTCTCGATTTTGTCTTGCTCCACAGGGCGGTCCTGATAGGAGCGGATGCTGGTACGGGCCAGGATATTGTCAAAAACGATTTCTTCCATACCGATTGCGTTTTGTCTTTGGTTTTGTGCCGAAGCCTGCAGTCCGCTCGCAAGGATGAACGCCAACAACAGGGCTACGACGGTTAAATGCTGGAATCTCATAACTACTCGATGATTTAAATAGATAAGACTTCGCGCCTTAGCGTGATTATTCTTGCGTCGTGATGTTCGGCACCTCAAGGCCGTAGTGGCGCTTGCGGTCCATCCACAGCAGCAGGGTGGAGGCGACGATGGCGCACAACCCGATGATGCCGAAGATAATGAGCGAGTGGGTATAATCTACCTGCTCGCCCACGGTATTGCGCTCCAGCACCTTGCCGATGACCACGGGGATGAGCATCAGGCCGATGTTCTGGATGTAATAGATGATGGAGTAGGAGGTTCCCAGTTGCTTCATCGGCACGATTTTGGGCACGGCGGGCCACAGGGCGGCGGGCAGCAGCGAGAAGGCGATGCCCAGCACGCACATCAGCGTCACCGCAATCCAACTCGAGTTGAGCGGCATGGCGAACACGAACAGTGTGATGGTCAGCAGCACGCTGCCGATGACCATCATCGTGGCGCCAAAGCCCTTTTTGTCAAACCACGCGCCGAACAGCGGCGTCAGCACGATGCTGGTGTAGGGGAGGATAGAGGGGATGGCACCCGCCAACTCGGCCTCGACACCGTATTTAGAAATCATCAGTTTGGTGGCGAAGTCCAGAAAGGGGTAGAGTGCTGAATAGTAGAACAGGCACAGCAGCGTGATGAGCCAGAATCCCGGATTCTTGATGGTGATTTTCATGTCCGAGAAGTGGAACTTCTCATCGTCGCCTTGAGTGGTGTCCTGCTTGCCTTGCTCCTTGTCGAGGCGGCGGTCCATCGTGCAGTAGTACAGATAGGCGATGAGTCCAACACCGACGCTGAACACGCCGATGAGCAGCGGACGCGGCAGGCCCCAATTCAGGGCTATGGGCAGGCTGAAGTTAAGTGCCAGTGCGGTACCCAGGCGTGCCATAGCCACCTGCAGGCCCATCGCCAGCGCCATCTCCTTGCCCGAGAACCAGCGCACGACGACCTTGGACACGGTGATACCGCACATCTCATAGCCGATGCCGAAGAAGGCGAATCCCAACGATGACAGCGCCACCTGGCGCTTCACGGTGCCGAGCAGGGGCATGTTCCACATCGGGTCGGGCGAGGTGTAGGTGATGATACCGTAAACGGCTGCCGCTCCTGTCAGCATCAGCACACACGAGAGGATGCCCGTGAAGCGTACGCCCATCTTGTCGAGGATGACGCCGCCCACAAACAGCATCAGCAGAAACACATTGAAGAAGCCGCGCGACCCGGCAAAGATGCCGAACTCGCCGCTTGTCCACCCCATACCACCGTCACCGGCGGCTTTCTCGAGCATAAACTGCAACGGCGACATCTCCTTGGCAACAACATAGCCCGCCATCATCGTGAACGACACTATCGCCAGCACGGTCCATCGTGCCCATACACGTGTCGCAATCGTCTCTCTAACCTGTTCTCTCATGTGTTTCGATTTAAATTAAAAAAGGGACCTTAAAGTCTTTCACGTCCTTCAAGGTCCCCATAAAGTCCCTATTAGATTTCTAATAGTTAATTGCTAAAAACTCTATTATGCCTCCTCAGGCTTGATGTTGGGCTCCTCAAGGCCGAGGTGCTTCTTCTTGTCAACAGCAAGCAGGATGATACCGATGATTAAGGCGGCTACACCGAGCAGTGCAAGCATCACGAGCGGCCAGGTGTAGTTGTACTGAACAGCAACCTGCTCTGAGATTTCCTGTACCTTCTTCGCGCCTTCTTCCACCGACAACTGTCCACTCTCGACAGCCTGTTTGGTAGTCTCTTTTACTGACTCCAGTTTGGCCGTCAACTCGGGGTTGGTATTGTCCAGCACCTTGCCGATGAGCATGGGGAAGAGCCACAAACCGATGTTCTGAATCCAGAAAATCAAGGCGTAAGCACTACCGATGACCTTGGAGTCTACCAGTTTGGGAACGCTGGGCCACAACGATGCGGGAACCAGTGAGAACGATGCACCCAGCACCAGGATGGTGATGTAAGCGACAATGACACCGCCGATGGGACTGCTCAGCGAAGCACCCTCCTTAAACATCGGGAGGATAAAGGCAAATGTCAGGTGGCAGAGGATGAGCAGCAACGAGCCAAACATCAGCATCGAAGCGGCCTTACCCTTGTGGTCAACATAGTTGCCCAGGATGGGGGTGATGAGCACGGCCAGCAAGGGGAATACTGCAAAGATAGCCTCGGCTGACTGGCGCATATAACCCATGTAGCAATAGGTGATAAGGGCTATAACCGAGATGAGCAACAAGGTGTACTTCTTGCTTGCGTTCTTCTGGAAGTTGCTTGCAAATCCTGCAGCGGCAACAATGAGCATGATGATGTACTGCCAGATGGTTACCTGGTCTCCGCCCCAGAATGTGTCCTTGGCAGGCTCCACAAGAGTGAGGTTGCACTGCAGCATGTTCACGGCATATTTCTGGAAGGGGAAGATGGCGCTGTAGTACAGCACGCAGAGCAGGGCCACAAGCCAGAAACCGCTACTGGTAAGAATCTGCTTGAGGTCTTTAAGCCTGAACGGGTCGTCTTTCTCCTCGGCCTCGCCGGTCTGGGCATCAAGTTTCTTGTCCATAAAGAAGTAAACAATGAACATGATCAAGGCGATGCACAGCAGTACCACACCGAAGGCTACCGAGCGGCTCACACTCACTTCACCGCCCAACTTGGCAAAGTAGGGCGAGAAAATCATACAGGTGGCAACACCCAGACGGGCCAATGCCATCTCGCTACCCATGGCCAATGCGGTCTCACGGCCTTTGAACCACTTCACGATACCACGGCTTACCGTGATACCTGCCATCTCAACACCGCAACCGAAGATCATAAAACCAACAGCGGCAAATTTGGCGCTGGCGGGCATGCCCTCATAGAAGGGTGAGATGCCCAACTCGTCAAAGACGGGGATATAGTTGAGGTGTTCGGTGAACCAAGTTGCCAGACTGCTGCCAGTGAAGGCGTCGGTCACGGCATACCACTTGATGAATGCACCGATAAGCATCACGATACCCGACAAAACAGCCGTGAAGCGCACGCCCATCTTGTCGAGGATGATACCTGCAATAATCAGGAAGAACACGAACACATTGAGGAATACCTCACTGCCCTGCATGGTGCCAAAGGCGGTCGAATCCCAACCGCGCTCCGAAAGCATCAAGTCCTTGATGGGCGACAGGATGTCCATGAAAATGTAACTGCAGAACATGCCCAGTGCGAGCAACAACAGCGCCGTCCAGCGCATTCCTGCAGAGTCTCTTAAAGTCTGAATCTTTTCTGACATAAATGTTGTTTTTAAAATTATTTGTTATTTGGTTTTTAATTAATGGTTCATTTTCGCTGAGTATTAAGTTTTTAGTTGTAAGTTTCCAGTTTTAAGTATGGTCACTAACGCCCGAAAGCCCTCAACTGTAAACTCTTAACTATTAACTATTAACTGTTAACTGTTAACTCTTAACTCTTAAGCAATGCCGAGGGACTCGCAGATGCGGTCGATCTTGGCGTCGGCCCAGTCGTTCTTGGCCTCGTAGTTCTCCTTCTTGTCGAGGGTGTCATGCACCTCGATGTAGAACTTGATCTTGGGCTCGGTGCCTGACGGACGGATAGATACCTTGGTGCCGTCCTCGGTGTAGTATTGCAGCACGTTGCTGGTGGCGGGCATGACGAGTTTGGTCACCTCGCCGGTGCGCATGTCGCGCTGCTCCAGTTTCTGGAAGTCCTTGATGAGCACTACGGGTGAGCCGTCGATGGCCTGCTGCGGATTCTCGCGGAAGTTGACCATCATCTGGGCAATCTCGTCGGCGCCGCTCTTGCCGGGACGCACAACGCTGATGCCGCGCTCCTTGCTGTAGCCGTAGTTGATGTACAGGTCGATGAACAGGTCGTTCAGGGTCATGCCCTTGTCCTTGGCCCAGGCAGCAATCTCGCACATCAGGGGGATTGACGACACGGCGTCTTTATCACGGACGAAGGTCTCGGGCAGGAAGCCGTAACTCTCCTCACCGCCACCCAGGTAGCGTCCCTTGCCTTCCATCTCGCGCATGACTTGAGCAATCCACTTGAAGCCAGTGAAGCAGTCAAACATATTGATGCCTTCCTTGCGGGCAATCTTGGCAATGGTTTCACTGGTCACGATGGTCTTGACAATGTACTCGTCACCCTTGAGTTTACCCAGTTCGCGGTTGCGCACCATCAGGTAATAGTGGAAGATGATCTGGATCTGGTTGCCGTTCACGAGTTCATATTTGCCCTTGGAGGTCTTGATGACCAGACTGATGCGGTCGGCATCGGGGTCGCTGGCGAGGGCTAAATCGGCTTGAACCTCTTCGGCTTTGGCAATAGCCATCTGCATCGCACTGGGCATCTCGGGATTGGGAGAGTCCACTGTGGGGAAGTCGCCGCTCATGACATCCTGCTCGGGAATGTGGATGATGTTGTCAAAGCCCCAACGCTGGATTGAACGGGGGATGATGTCGCGTCCCACGCCATGGATGGGGGTATAAACAATCTTCAGGTCGTGATGGCGCTTGCACACATCGGGGCTAAGCGACAGGGTGTGGATTTCCTCGATGTAGGGACCGTCAATGTCCTCGCCGATGATTTGGATCAGGTCAGGATTACCTTTAAACTTGATTTCGCTCACATCGGTAATGGCATTCACATGGTTGATGATGTTCACATCGTGGGGAGCAATCACCTGTGCGCCGTCGTCCCAGTAGGCCTTGTAACCGTTATAAATCTTGGGATTGTGGGATGCCGTGATGTTCACACCGCTCTGGCAACCCAGGCGACGGATGGCATAACTGACCTCGGGAGTGGGGCGGGGACCCTCAAACAGGTACACCTTGATGCCGTTGGCACTGAAGATGTTGGCAACCGTCTCGGCAAACAGGCGGCTGTTGTTGCGCACATCATGACCCACGACCACAGCAATCTGGTCCAGATCCTTGAACGCCTCGTTCAGGTAGTTGGCCAGGCCTTGTGTGGCGCTGCCCACCGTGTAGATGTTCATGCGGTTGCAGCCGGCGCCCATAATGCCGCGCAGGCCACCGGTGCCAAATTCCAGGGTCTTGTAGAATGACTCGACCAGATCGGTCTTGTCCTCGTTGTCGAGCATTGCCTGTACCTCGGCACGCGTTTTCTCGTCATAGCTGTCACTAAGCCATGTCTGGGCCTTTGCGGTCACTTCCTGTAATAATTTCTCGTCGTACATACTTGGTTCGGTTTATAAGGTTGATGTTTGTTAGTTTCTTTCAAACTGACAAAGTTAATGCAATTTCCCCAATCCCCAAAATTATTTTTAATTTTGTTTCGGTCATATAGTATTTGTGGCGAGGCGATGCATCAGCGTGATTATTATTTGTATCTTTGCGCATTATTTTCAATAAAAATGTCGAAAGGAATGTACAGGAAGTCTCTATCTCTTATCGCTTGTTTGCACTCATTGACGAAGCACTGTTTGCTGGTTATGATGCTTATGATGGCTTGTTTGCAGGCCGTGGCTGCCGATGTCGATTTGGCTACGGCTCAAATGGTGGCTCGTGATTTCATCATGAGTAATACTGACGGTCATCGCTCTGCCGGGCATCAGGCAGGTGTTGTCTCATTGCTGCATGCCGAGCCCTGCAGCACCCGGGCAGACAAGCCGCTTTACTTTATTTTCAATAGCGACTATGGTTTTGTGATTGTTGCCGGTGACGATCGCGCCCAGCAGATTCTTGCTTATGGTGACCGCCCGCTGGACATGAATCGAATGCCTGAGAATATGCGCTTCTGGCTTGGTACCTATAAGAAACAACTGGAGTTCCTGAAGGCTAACCCGGGATTGGAGGTTGAGAAACCTCGCATTAACCAGCAATGGACAACGCCAACCGTTCACCCGATGTTGACGGCCCTGTGGGATCAGATCGAGCCCTATAATACTTACTGCCCGGTCGTTAATGGCGCTGTGAGTTTGACAGGCTGTCCTGCCACATCGCTTTCAATGGTATTCTATTATTGGAAGTACCCCGTTGGACCGACACCTGATGTGCCTTCTTACATCAATACATATAATGGTGCCGCCGTTCCTGCCTTGACCTCGACGACATTTGACTGGGACAATATGCTGGACGAGTATAACGAGGGTGGGTATACCACCGAGCAGGGCGATGCTGTCGCATGGCTGATGCGTTATGTCGGTCAGGCCGAGCATATGAGTTACAGCCCCGACGGCAGCGGCGCACAGGGAAGCGACATCCTGCGTGCGGCCAAGTTCTTCGGCTATGACGAGGAGGCCGACATTGTCATGAAATCTCTGGCCGATGGTTTCGGAAACGAAATGCAGCAGATCTATACCGACCAGCAGTGGGCCGA
Organism: uncultured Prevotellaceae bacterium; assembly: GCA_900322135.1. Lineage (GTDB taxonomy): Bacteria > Bacteroidota > Bacteroidia > Bacteroidales > Muribaculaceae > Sodaliphilus. The sequence continues at coordinate 70,073 of ONYP01000002.1, read as the reverse complement.
GATGCTCCAGAAAGAGTTGTTTGAAGGGCGCCCGGTGGTCTATTGTGCCTATGACTATGACAGCGAGCGTGGCTGGAGTGGGCATGCGTTCAATGTTGATGGCTACACTGAAGCCAGCAACACCTATCATGTCAACTGGGGCTGGAGCGGAATCGGCAACGGAGATTTTGCCTTGAATGCTTTCAGTTACAAGAGTTACACCTTCAACATCGAACAGCAGATGATTATTGGTCTCCAGCCTCCCATTACCACTCCCACCATCATGGCGACGCCCTATCAACTCGACATGACTGGCTATGTGGATCAGAGTAGTACCGATTCTTTCATTGTCAGGGGCAAATGTCTGACTGGTGATGTGACGATGACGCTCACCGATGAGAGCGGATCATTCTCGCTTGATGCTTCCAGTGTCGCACTGGCCGACACTGATTCAGGAGCGGTGGTCACGGTGACCTATTCGCCGCTTGAGGTGGGGCACCACACGGCTGTTGTTACCTTGAGCAGCCCTGATGCCGAAGATGTGACGATATCCCTCACGGGTGATGCCGTCCTGGATGTTTATACTCCCGTGATGTTGCCTGCCGACAGCGCTTTCATCAGTTTGACGGGATTCCGTGCCGACTGGACCGATGAGACCCTGGCCAAGTATGTCGAGAGTTATACTGTTGAGGTGAATACCAAGCCGGGTTATACCCTTATCGGAGAAACAGACTGGAGCGATGCCGTGGAGAGTTCCACTAACTATGCTGACTATCCTCAGGAATTGATGCCCGAAGGCTGGGCGTTTGCAGGTAACGGCCTCTGGTGTGAAAATGGAGGCTTGTCAATCAACAACAAGAGTTCTTTCATCTCACCCGTCTATGACTTGTCGGGTTATGACAAGGTGACGGTGGTCGTGATGGCAAAGTCGGCCATGACTCAAAGCTCCTCGCGCTTTATGGTGTCGACCGGAGCCGGAGAGATGGAAATCACTGCTCCTGGAGGAACCGACTTCACCCAGTATGTCGCTGTGATTGATTGCAATGAAATCGATCAGATTACCATAGCCGGCCAGAGAGGATTTCCCGTTTTCCAGACTATTCAGGTTTATGCCGGAGAGAATGAGGCACTCACGATGCGTGCCCCTCATGAGGAGGGCGACGACAGTTACCGTCTCGTTACGGGCCTTACCGGTCATAGCTACCAGTTTACCGGACTTACTCCTGGCGGCGCATTCTATTATCGTGTCAAGGCACATTACATCGATGGATCAGTCGGTTCATGGAGCAGGAGCAGGCATGTGGTGTTGTTCGGTGGCGCACAGGATTACCAACTCGGTGATGTGAACCACGACGGCGCTATCGACATCAACGATATCACCTTGCTGATCAATTATGTGCTTACAGGCACTGCTGATTGCCCCGCCGAGGCCAATATCAATGGCGATAACTTCATCGATATCAGCGATGTGACTACACTCATCTCGATGGTTCTTACCGGCTCGTGATAACAATGTGGTGACAACATTGTCTTGACAACACATGCTGCATGTGGGGCATTGGCTGTGTGCCTGCATTTCTTGGGCCCTCGTAATTAGGGCTGAATAAAAAGAAAAGCGCCCCGTCTCACGACGAAGCAGCCTTGCTAGGAAAAAAGTATCATATTGCTGCAAAGATAATGGTCTTGGGTGATATGCACAAGGATTTAGACTGTTTTTTTCAACTTTTTTACTGAAAAAAGGGTGCGAGTAGTCTCGACTGGACAACTTTTTTGAGAAATGAGTGTGAAAAATTTCTAATTCTGGCAAGGAAACCCGCAAAAATATATACCTTTGTCGCCACAGATCAAACACATTAATCATCGATAGACAATGAAGAAATTCTTTTTGAAAATGATGGCGCTCATGGCGCTGATGCTGGTGGCTCCTGCTGCCCACGCGACCGACTGGTTTGATGTCCTCAGCGAGGGAGGGGAAACCCTGGCGATTAATCCCGAGATTTCCACCACCGACAACGGCCAGAGTTATCTGGTGTGGGTGCGCAACTCGTTTGACTTGCCCGAGTCGCGTGCTTTTTATACCCGTGACCGCGGCTACAAAAAGACGGTGGCCTACAAACTGACCCTTTACAAGTTCACCGACGACTGGAACAACTTTAATATCGTGCAGGTTTCGGTTTATGGTGAAGACGGTGAGATTATTGACCAGTATGCCAACCCTGACATGGAATCCACCGAGAGTGTCATCCCATCCGGCTCGCCCATCGAGACGGTTGCCGAGAATGCCAAGGTCATCTATGAGGTCATGACCAATCCCGAGTAAGTTCAGTTACTGAATGTAAAAACAAGCCGCAGACACTGTTTGGTGCCTGCGGCTTGTTTTGTGGGATTGTGATGTGTTACTGGGCGAGTTGCCAGGTGCCTAGGGTCTTGCCGCGGAAGACGCGGTATTCTACATCCTTGAGTTCCATGGTGAATGAGGGCAAGTCCACTTGACTGATGATGTCTTGCAGTTTGCGCACATTCATCCTCGGGTCCTGCACCCTGCCCAGGGTGACATGCAGCCTGAAGTCTGATTGGATTTCGCAACCCTTGTCCAGGAAATAACGCCTGATGTCCTTGACCAGAGCCAAGAAATCCTCAGGGGCTTCGGTCGTCGTGAGGTGGATGACCTGCCTGTGATAGCCCGAGGCAAAGGCATCCAGTTTGTCGAATGTGATGGACGGTGCGATGGCGTCGTCCAGTATACCATTCAGTCCTGGATTCAGGTTCACATGATCGGGCGCAAAGTCAAGAAAGGCCATTGTGATGTGATAATACCCTCGCTGCCAGCGGATGTCCACACCGTCCAGCAAATCTCTCAATTCACTGAACCAGGAATCCTCATAGCGGATGGGCACTTTCAGCTCCAGGTAACTCTTCATGGGGCCAAGTGTGGTTAGCGGCGTTTCTTGGCCGTTTTTTTCTTGGTGGTCGCCTTTTTCTTGGTGGCTGTTGACTTGCTCTTTTCCAGTCCCATCTGGATGTTCTTGATGAGAGCCTCACTGGTGTAGGTGGCACCGGTGGCAATGTCGGGTTTGAGCTTCTTGGCCTCGGCGACGGTCTTGCCGATGTATTGCGGCAGCACCTTGTCCTTGGCACGCTTGAGGTAACCCGGAGATTCCTGGTTGTCAAGCACTTCGATTTTCTCGATGACACCGTTCTTGATGGTGATGTTCAGCGGTGTGGGGCCGTTGTAGCCGACCACCTTCTTGGCGATTTCACCGGTGTAGATGACCTGGGTGGTGCCGGCGTTGGATTTTTTGGCCTTGGCCTTGGTGCGGGCGTCGAGCGATACGGTGCCTGCTACGAGCAGCATGATGGCTGCGATGATTAATGTCTTTTTCATATCGTTGCTTGTGATAAGTAGTTCCTTGTTATAGACGGGATTTGAAGTGAATGGTTTAATTCCCTTCGAGGAGTTGCTGGGCCAGGGCGAGCGTCTCGGGCTTGCCTATGTCTAGCCACTGGTAGTCGGTATCGGGGTTGTAGCCGTGGATAAGGTGATGGGTACACATCCCGATGTAGAATGGCACAATCGAGAACTTGTCTTCGCCACAGCGACGATGGTAACGCTCCAGCTCGGGGAAGATGCGTGGCGAGATGACATGCAACCCGCCGAAAGCCAATTCCTTTAATTGCATTCCCTGCAGTTTTTCAGGGTCGGGTTTGAACTCGCCGGTTGCCTTGTTGGTCCAGCCGCACAGGCGGTCGTTCTCGTCAAACAGGAAATAACGCTGCGTCTTGCGCTCCTTGACGAGAATGGTGGCCATGGCATCATGCTCCACATGATAGTCGTAGAATGCTTTCAGGTCCAGTGTGCTCAAGATGTCGGTGTTGTGTACCAGGAAGGGCTCTTCCCCATCGAGCCACTGGCGCGCCTTGAGGATGCCACCGCCCGTGTCGAGCAGCAGGCCACGCTCGTCGCTGATGTGCAGATTGATGCCGAAGTTGTCGTTCTCTTCCAGGAAGTCGATGATCATCTGCCCGTAGTGGTGGATATTGATGGTGATGTCGTTAAAGCCTGCTGCGGCAACACGCTCGATGACATGCTGCAGCATCGGTTTGCCGGCAATCTCGACCATTGCCTTCGGGCGGTCGTTGGTCAATGGGCGCAGGCGTGTGCCCAGTCCAGCTGCAAATATCAGTGCTTTCATGGGCGGTCGACGGGGTTGAGGGTGCGCTCGTGGTCGGGTTGTTCGCGGTGGGAGAGCTCGACACGCACATTAAACTTATCGTGGATGTGCTCTGCTAGATGTTCGGCGGCATAGACCGAGCGGTGCTGACCGCCCGTACAGCCGAAGCACACCATCAGGTCGGTAAAGTTGCGCTTTACATAGCGCTCTACCGACTCGTCGACGAGGGCATAGACATGCTCTAACCACTTGTCGATGGTGCTCTCCTTCTGCAGGAATTCGATGACATTCTGGTCCAGACCGGTGAACGCCTTGTATTTATCGTATTTGCCGGGGTTGTTCAGGGCTCGGCAATCAAACACGAATCCGCCGCCGTTACCCGATGCATCATGTGGGATGCCCTTCTTGTAAGCAAAGCTCATGACCCTGACTGTGAGGCCCTTGTCCTCACTCACGAAGTCCTTCAAGTTGACCAATTCATCAATGATGCGCATCAGGTAGGGATACTTGGTGAACTTGGCAGTGGCTACGAGGCGGCGCAGGTTGGCCACGGCGGGCACAATGCTGTTCTTCATGAAGTCGGGCTTTTTCTCGAAGTATCCGCGGAAACCATAGGCACCCAGCACCTGCAGCGTGCGGAAGAGCACAAACAGACGCAGGTTGTCATAGAACACTTTCTCGTCGAGGTCAGGAAGATACTGCTTGAGTTTCTGCAGGTAGGCTTCCACCAAATCCTTCTTCAGATCCTCGGGATACTTGGCGCGCGATTGCCACACAAACGATGCCACATCATAGTAGAACGGGCCGCGGCGGCCACCCTGGAAGTCGATGAAGGCCAGCTTGCAGTCGGCGGGCTTGTCGGCATCACCCACGAGCATGACATTGCGCGACTGGAAGTCGCGATACATGAAGGTCTCGCTGGGAATTGCCAGCAGGTCATGGGTTAACTGCTCAAAGTCGTTCTCCAGCTTATCCTCGTTGAAAACTACGCCAGTAGCCTTGAGGAAGCAGTACTTGAAGTAGTTCAGGTCCCACTTGATGGAACGCTCGTCAAAGCACTTGGCGGGATAGCAGTGGTCGTAGTCAAAGCCCTGGGCACCGCGGAACTGGATGTCTACCAGGTCGCGCATGGCGCGGCGCAGCAGCTCTTTCTCATCGCTGGTAAAGGCGTGGGTAATTGAACTGCGGCGAATCTTGTTCCACAGGATATTCTCAGGCTTCTTGCCCAGGTCTTCCTGGATGTAAGCCATGTGGTCATCGCTCACACCATAGACCTCGGGGACCGACAGCCCCTGCTCGCGGAAGTGGCGCGCGATGTAGATAAACGCGTCGTTTTCCTCTCGGGACTCGCCGATGACGCCCACTATCGAGCGTTCGCCGTGCATGCGGTAGTACTGGCGGTTGGAACCGGCCTTGTCCATCAGGACGATTTGGGTGGGTTCGCTGCCCACATATTGCTCATATAATCTTCTCAGTCTCTCCATTGTTTTTTGGGTTTTGGTTTCATGTATTCTGTGATGATATTAGAATTCGCTAGTGAAGTGGAAGGTGATTTTGGGGAAATCCTGCTGGGCCATCTGCAGGACATAGTTGCTGTCGGCAAGGAACACATCGCGGCCTTCGAGGTCGAGCGCCATGAATTGGTGCTTGCGCCGCTTGAAGGCCTCGAGGGCTTCATCGTCGTCGCTCTCGATCCAGCAGGCCTTGTACAGGTGGATGGGCTCCCAGCGGCACTGGGCGCCGTACTCGTGCAGCAGGCGGTACTGGATGACCTCAAACTGCAGCTGTCCCACGGTACCGATAATCTTGCGGTTGTTGAACTGGTTGATGAACATCTGGGCCACGCCCTCGTCCATCAGCTGTTCCAGGCCCTTGTTGAGTTGTTTGGTCTTCATCGGGTCGCTGTTCTCGATGTACTTGAACATCTCGGGCGAGAAACTGGGCAGCCCCTTGAAGTGCAGTTCTTCGCCCTCGGTCAGGGTGTCACCAATCTTGAAAATGCCGTTGTCGGGCAAGCCCACGATGTCGCCGGGATACACCTCGTCGATGATTTCCTTTTTCTGGGCCATGAAGGCCGTCGGGGCACTGAAGCGGTAACTCTTGCCGCTACGCACATGCTTGTAGTTGCCGTTGCGCTGGAACACGCCCGAGCACACCTTTACAAAGGCGATGCAACTGCGGTGGTTGGGGTCCATGTTGGCATGGATCTTGAACACAAAGCCGGTAAACTTGTCCTCACCCGGCTCCACAGTGCGCTCGATGGCGGTCACGGGGCGGGGCGACGGGGCGATGCGCACGAAGCAGTCCAGCAACTCCTTCACGCCGAAGGTGTTCAAGGCCGACCCGAAGAACACGGGTGCCACCTTGGCATCCAGATAATCGAGCGTGTTGAAGTCGGGATACACGCCATCGATGAGTTCGATGTCGGCACGCAGTTTCTCGGCATCGGCTTTACCCACGGCAGCGTCGATGGCGGGGTCGTTGATGTCGCTGATGTCCACGCGGTCGGTCACATGCTGCTTGTCGGGCTTGAACAGGCTGATGTTGTGCTCATAGATGTTGTACACGCCCTTGAAGTGGGCACCGATGTTGATGGGCCAACTCAAGGGGCGCACATCAATCTTCAGCTCCTGCTCTAGCTCGTCGAGGATGTCAAACGGGTCCCGGCCCTCGCGGTCAAGCTTGTTGACAAAGATGATGACTGGCGTGTTGCGCATGCGGCACACCTCCATCAGTTTGCGCGTCTGGGTCTCCACACCCTTGGCGACATCAACGACGATAATGACACTGTCGACAGCCGTCAGGGTGCGGTAGGTGTCCTCGGCAAAATCCTGGTGACCAGGGGTGTCGAGTATATTGATTTTGTAATCGCCATAATTGAATCCCATGACCGAGGTGGCTACCGAGATACCGCGTTGTTTCTCGATTTCCATCCAGTCGCTGGTGGCGGTCTTTTTGATTTTATTGGACTTCACGGCGCCTGCCACATGGATGGCTCCACCGAAGAGCAGCAGCTTCTCGGTCAATGTCGTCTTGCCGGCATCGGGGTGGGAGATGATGGCAAAGGTGCGGCGGCGGGTGATTTCAGTAGTTAGGGACATTATAGTGTTTATTGTTTAGTGTTTAGAGTCGTTTGATGGTGTCCTCGAGGCTGTTGCGCCAATAGGGGACGGTCACGCCAAAGGTGGTCTTGAACTTTGTCTTGTCGAGCACGCTGTAGGCAGGGCGATGGGCTTTGGCGGGGAACTCATCGCTGTGGCAGGGTTGCACATCACAGGTGGTGATGCCTGCCAACTGGTGGATGGCGAGGGCAAAGTCATACCATGAGATGACACCCTCGTTGCTGTAGTGGTAGATGCCGGGATGCCACTCGTCGGCACTGATGACGGTGACGATGGCTCTGGCCAAGTCGCGGGCACAGGTGGGAGAGCCCACTTGGTCAAACACGACCTTCAACGCCGGCTTGTCCTTGCCGAGGGCGAGCATCGTCTTGACGAAGTTCTTGCCGTAGGGCGAGTAGAGCCAGGCGGTGCGCAGGATGACGGCATCGTCGCCCAGTGTGTCGAGCAGGATGTGTTCGCCGTCAAGTTTGGTGCGGCCGTAAGCCGACTGCGGGTTGGTTGGCATCTCTTCGGTATAAGGGATGCAGCCCTGACCGTCAAATACATAGTCGGTCGAGACATGTACCATGCGTGCCCCGTGGCGCTTGGCGACACTGGCGAGGTTGCCCACGGCATCGGCATTCAGGCGCTGTGCTGTGGCTTCGTCATCCTCGGCTGCATCAACGGCAGTATAGGCTGCGCAGTTGACGATGACACTAACGGCATTGTCGACAACAATCTGCTCTACCTGGTCCTCGTCGAGGATATCGAGCATGGTGATGTTGTCGCCGGCGACATCGGTAAAGACGGCATTGTAGCGCTTGTCATCGGCCAGCACATTGCGCATCTCATGGCCCAGTTGGCCGTTGGCGCCGGTGATGAGTATGTTGATGGTCTCCATTTGTCAGATGTCGGTTAAGTCGTCGCCGAACAGCGGCTTTTCTTCGTCGCGTTTGTAATAGGCGGCAAGCAAGCCGATGAAATGTGAAATCTGGGATAACGCAGCGGCGGTGTCCTGGGATATCTCTTTTCCCTGCAGGTGCAGCAGCATCACCCCGTACAGGGCATTGAAGCAGGTCTCGAGTTCGCTGGGGCGTTCCTGCTCGGGCAGCGAAGCCCGCAACTGCACGATGTGGGGCAAGGTGCGATAGTAGTCGGCATGGTAGTCAGGGAACCGGCCTTGGTCGGCGAGTAATTGCTGGTGTAGGTCATTCAGGCGGATGAGCACATTGTGACACACGCGTATGTGACCCTTGTCACGCACATTCTCCAGTTCCATCATCTTGATGAGCGACTCATACCATTCCCTGATGTCGTGGCGTGTCTTGTCATCGACATCATAGCGGGAGATGATGGCCTTGTCCACGGTGTCGATGTCCAGATGGCATGCGCGCAACAAGTCCTCGACCTGCCACAGGTAGAGGAGATATTCGGCGATGTTTTCCTTGCGTTTTTGCTGAGCGATAATCATAGCTTATCCAAATCGGCTGATGTTGCGCAATGTGGGCTCGTCGACAATGCGGATGCGGCGGCCGTCAACGGTGATGATGCGTTCTTGGGCAAAGGTCGAGAGGGTGCGGATGGCATTGGCGGTGGTCATGTTCGACAGGTTGGCGAGGTCCTCGCGTGCCATGTAGATTTTCAATGTCCTGCCGTCGTCCTCATAGCCATAGTTGTCAACCAGCATGCACAATGCCTCGGCCAAGCGTCCACGAATGTGCTTCTGGGTGAGTGTCACCACCTTGGATTCACTGCCTCCCAGATGCTTGGACAACTCGTGAAGGAAGAACCATGCCAGCTTGATATTGCCGTCGATGAGTTTCTTTACCACGGTCATGGGCAATGTGCCCACCTGCGACGGCTCGATGGCCATGGTGCTGGCGACATAGGGCTCGTGGGCAAACCATGCACGGTAACCGAAGTACTGGATGGGACGATACAGCCGCAGGATCTGTTGCTTGCCGCCCACGCCGTTCTTGAAGCGTTTTACCTTACCCTTGATAAGGCACCACAGAAATTCCGGCTCGTCCTTCTCGGCATAAATGATTTGACCCTTGCGGTAATTATGGATGACGAAATTCTCAGCGATGAGGTGCTTCTCCTCGCTGTTCAGGATTGACCAGATTGCCGATAAATCCTCCTTAATGATGTCCGCTATAGTACTCTTTTTTACCATTAGGTGCACGCGAAACCCGTTATCATGGGGTTTAATGTGCAAAATTACAACATCTTTCCCATCTGCCAAAATCCATTGGCCTAAAAAACCATAAAACCCTCTTAGAGCCTGATGAAGATGCTCAATTCTTGGAGGGAACGGTTGTGCAAGCCGGGCAGAGTCGTCGGCAAATGGCTAACATGAGGCACCGTAACGGTAATCAGTGACGGAAGGCGTCAGGAATGGGCACAGGGCTGTTGGGGTTGAAGCCTGGCTGCTTGAGCACGGCATCGGGGACGGTGACGGGGCGGTACTTGGCATCGTCCCAGTCGCGGTGTTTCTTGCCGCTGCCCAGCAGGTTGTCAAGCCATTGAAAGAGCAGCGGACCGGCGTCAAACGAGATGGGTGCGCCAAACAGGTTGAAGGTGGGTTGCACGATGGGCAGGGTGCGCCACTGTCCCGTGTAGGGGTCGTAGATGCGCCGTGCGCCCACATCGAGTGAGAAGTTGTCGCTGGCGCGCCAACCCAGTGTGCCGCCGTAGGATGAACTGCCCTGGAAGGGCATTGCTGCTACCGAGTGGAACTGCTGACGGGCATAATATTGCCCGAATGCGTTGAGCGTCAACCGGTTGTTGAGTCGAAACGAGGCGTTGCCAAACACGCCGTAGTCATTCCATGCCGCATGGTCAAAGTGATACTTGCTGCCAGTAACGCCTGCCGTGAACTGCATGCGGTCGCCCAGGGGCATCGTGTAGGCGACGCTGGCGCTTGCCGTGTTGCCCATGCCGGGATAGGTCGTGTGGCTTCCGCTGCCGGTCAGCAAGCCGTGGCCCAAGCGTGTAATGATCCCGCCCGACGACCAGTCGCGGCCGTAGGGGTTGGTGTCGTAGCGGAAGTGGGGCAGGGTAGCGGTGGTGAAACGGCTGTCATTCCAGTTGGGCTGATAGATGACCAGGGAATCGGCCCACAAGTCCTGGTAATCCAGCTTCAGGTCGGCGGCGGTGGGCAGGTTGGTGTTGAAAGTGGGTTTGATGTTGGCGACGGGGGCGATAGCCGTCGGCAGTTCGGGCATAGTGAACTGCGGACTTATCTTGGACTGGTCAAACTGCAGTTTGATCGTCTGGTTTTCCTGAGCAAGCCCTGTCAGCGCAACGGTCAGGAATGCTATTGCCAATGCCCGTTTCATACCGCAAAAATAGCCGATAGGGACTAATTGGACAAGCCAAAAGCGTTAAATAGTCTTATTATTGTCTGCCAGGCATTTTTTCCCAAGCGGCTCGCAGGGCAGTGACAATCTCGTCATAGTCCTGAAGCGTGAATGGCTCATCGCTGTTGGACAGGATGGTGAAGGTGATGCCGTTATAGGTGCGGTTGGTTCCGGTGTCCTTCATGCCGTTGCGCAGGTAGAAGGCATGGCGGCATCGCCGTTGTTCGGGGTTGGGCGCATCGGGTTGCAGGGGTGATTCGATGTCGATGACAAACGGGTTATGTCGTTGACCAGGTGAACAAGGACGGCAGCTTTGACGAGCACAAGGTGATGTACGGTTTCGACACAGAGCAGGAAGCCCGCGACGCTTACCTGTCGAACTATGAGGAAGGCTGGACAGGTCTGGGTACCATCACCGGTGTGAACCGTGAGGAGTTCAGGAAGTGGGTCGACAGCAGCCACCGCAAGACGAAGCCGTTTGCGGAGTACAGCGGTGTGCGCGTTAGCAACGCGCAATACGAGGACAATACGGATAAAAAAACAACCTCCAGTGAGGGGGACGATGCGGTTTCAGGCAATCCGTCAACTGGGGGTCTTCCGCAGGGAGGCAGTGCGCATCTAAGCCGTCAGTCACTAACTTCTCAATCCCCTTTGGATGCCGCAAAGGTACTACAAAATACTTTAATCACAGCACGCGCGGCAAGAAAAATTCAAAACGAGGGAGGACTAAAAGGCGACTTATCCACAGAGTCTAACGCAGTAAGGATATTAGGCAAGGAACTTCATCTGAGACGTTCAAAGAGTAGCCAATCATATTATAATGAATTCTATGAAGGGCAATTCAATGTAAACGGCAGGACTGTTGAGGTAAGGGTTTCTACGCATCCAGCCAATGGTGCAACAATGGGCAATGCACCGACAGACGATAAGATTAGCATTGTCATCCGCAAAAATGGAGAGCATGTAAGCACAGGCCCTCATAACGGATATATTGAGTATGTTTTCGAACCTACTGAGGTATCACCGAAAGATGCTGCAAATGCAATTGTTCAAGGTGTTGAATCCATCATTCGTACAGGCGATTTTACCGATGTGACAGGAAAAGCTCATAAGTATGAATATCCTTATATTGACAAAAGCGGGAATAAGCAGTATTCTCTGAGCGAGGTCGATCCAGAGAAGATGACTGACGAGGAGAAATCAGGTATCCGTTATTCGCTGGTTGAAGATCCTGAAGAGATCAGGCGTCTGGACAACGAGAAACTTGCGGAAGGATTCCGCAATGTGTCTCTGAAGGATGACGGCACGATGCGTTCACCGATGGCTGACCGCTTGGGCAGCAGAGGCACCGAGAAAAGGCCGACATCCTCGTTTGAGTTCCACAGATGGGAGCGCAGCGATGAGAACCCGGATCTCGCCACAGATAACGGCAAGATTGACTTGGGCAAGCCCAACGGGCTCGGCACTGTAGGCAATGTCGATTATAACCCCTATATCCATATCCGCCCCACCACGGTGAACAAACAGTTCAAGAATGCGTGGGAGCGTGATGATCTTGTGTACATCAGGACGCAGTATCCTGTGAGCGAGGAGGGCCAGCCCTACCACGCAGAGAAGGCCAAGTTGCCTGTAGGCCGGCATCAATGGAACGGCGGAGAGTTGATTCTCTCTCGCTGGGACAAGCCTATGGAGGTTGTGCCCTGGGAAGAGGTAGCCGATGCCTGGGTAGATGAATTCAAGGAGCGTGGTGTGGAGTTTGACATCGTGCCTCCGAAGCTGTTGCCTATCCTGATGGAGCGCGGCGTGGAAATCCTTCCGCCCCATAAGGGCATGGGTAAGGCTTGCAACGATGCCTACCGCGCGAAGGTGTTGGGCGAAGGTCCCGACGGCCAGAATGGAGGTGAACGAGCCGAAGGCTCGCAATACCAGGACAATCAAGGCAATCCCGTTGATAATAACGGCAAGCTGATTGTTGAAAAAGTATCATCAATAGATGATATTGCTGATGATGATTTTGTAAAGCCACATAGGAGTGTTGAGATTCCTAATGTACCTCAAAATGTTCGCTCCGCGATTGGAGCTGGCGATAAACCAATTATCATCAAGAAAAATATCTTTGAGAAAAACCTCAAAAACCATCCGGAATTGACTGCAAACGAAAATAGGGAAATTCTCTATAATGCACTTTTCCAAACCAACTTATATGGTCAAACACAGCCAAAGAACAAACCAAACTACTGGGTAGCTATCAGAACAGCTGATAAAAATTCTATGGTTGTTCTTGAGGTCAACAACACAAAGGACAATACGGAAATTGTTGGCTGGCGTTATGCGGGAGATGTTCAATTAGAGCAATTAAAGAAACAAGCCGAGCGTGAGGACGGCCAACTCCTCATACTGACCCCCGAACCTTCGGGAGCGGCGGCAGGCCTTTCCACTCTTCCGCCGACCGTTTCCGTTGACAAAGGTACGGAAGATTCTGGAACTGTGCAAGAAAACGGGCGGAAATTGTTTTCTCTGAGCGAGGAGCAGACCCATAGCGAGAACTTCAAGCGGTGGTTTGGTGACTGGGAGAACGATCCTGAGAACGCCAGCAAGGTGGTGGACAAGGAAGGGAAGCCGCTGGTGGTATACCATCAGACGAACGCCAAGCGCTGGATCAATCGCGAGACAGGCGAGGACTGGGAGAAACTTGACTGGCAAAAGAAACAGGAGTGGGATGACAAGACCGACGAAGAGTGGCAAAACGCCTGGGAGGAGAAAGACTTCTACGAATTTGACGACCGCTATGCGCGACAGAGCATAGAGATGCCCGCCATATTCTTCTCGCCAAATAATGATCCGTATCATGAGTATGGCCAGCGCACCATAGCCGCCTATCTTGACATCAAGAATCCGGCGATAAATCCAGACATCCCCAACCGTGGCGTTACCGACACGGCAGGGCGTGACGCCATGGAGGCGTTGAAGGCGCAGGGTTATGACGGCTTCATCCGCACTGACGAAGACGGGAATGTGCTTGAGTATGGTGTGTTTTCATCTGAGCAGATCAAGAGTGCTGAGTCTGCCACCTATGATGACAACGGCAATATGATACCTTTGAGCGAGCGGTTTGACTCCGGTAAAAAGGACATCCGGTACTCGTTGAGCGAGGACTTGGAGAATTATACACCGAGGGGAAGCCAGCTGGAGCAGAACCAGTTGAACGCCCTGTTCCGTCTTGCCCAGGAAAACAAGGAATCCGTTGAACGCCGCAAGAACGCCATGCGTGAGGCTAACCGTCAGTTGACCGAACTGAACGACATGTTTGAGGGCATCAGCAAGGAATCTGCTCCCCGACAGGAAATGCCGTCTCGTAGAGCCGTCTCAATTCCTCATCCCCTGCATTCCTGCTATTGATGGCTACCGTCCTCAACATCAACTCCTAACTCCTAACTCCTAACTTCTAACTCCTAACTTCTAACTCTCTCCAGCTCTTCGCCTGCCTGTTCCCACTCAGCCATTACCTCCTCGAGCTCGCGGTTGATTTTGGAGTGGGTGTAGTAAATGTCCAGGTCCTCGGTGCCGGCCGTCGTCAGTTTGTCCTCGATGTCGGCGAGTTGCTGCTCCAGTTCGGCGATGCGGGCTTCCAGCGTCTTCACCTTTTTCTCGGCCTGACGGATGCGGCGTTCACGCTCTTTCTGCCGCTGGTAGTCCATCTTGCCTTGGCTGGCAGGCTCCTGTGACTCCTCGGCTGCTGCTGCCACGGGGCTGCTCTTGACCTCCAGCTGCTGGAGGGAATCCAGTTGTTTTTTCTGCAAGAAATCATATATGCCGCCCAGGTGCTCACGCACGCGATGGTCGCCGAACTCGTACACCTTGTCCACGATGCCGTTCAGGAAATCACGGTCGTGGGAAACGACGATGACCGTGCCCTCAAAGGCCTGGATGGCTTCCTTGAGCACATCCTTGCTGGGCATGTCCAGGTGGTTGGTCGGCTCATCGAGGATGAGCAGGTTGACGGGTTGCAGCAGCAGGCGTATCATCGCCAGTCGGCTTTTCTCGCCGCCGCTCAGCACCTTTACTTTTTTGTCGGCGGCTTTGCCGCCGAACATGAAGGCGCCCAGGATGTCGTTGATGCGTGTGCGTATGTCGCCCACGGCCACATAGTCGATGGTGTCGTGCACCGTCAGCGTCTCGTCAAGCAGTTGCGCCTGGTTCTGGGCAAAGTAGCCGATCTTGACATTGTGTCCGATTTGCAGTTTGCCGTCATAGGGGATTTCGCCCATGATGCACTTGACCAGGGTGGATTTGCCGGCTCCGTTCTTGCCGACAAAGGCCACTTTCTCGCCGCGCTTGATGGTGAAGGTCACGCCCTGGAACACATTCAGCGAGCCGTAGTCCTTGCGCAGGTCCTCGGCAATGACAGGATAGTCACCGCTGCGTGGCGCAGGCGGGAATTTGAGCCGCATGCGGGAGCGGTCCACCTCATCGACCTCGATGCGCTCGAGTTTCTCCAGCATCTTGATGCGGCTCTGCACCTGGACGGCTTTGGTCGCCTTGTAGCGGAAACGCTCGATGAAGTCCTCGGTATCGTGGATAAGCTTCTGTTGGTTCTCGTAGGCGCGCATCTGTTGCTCCACGCGCTCCTTGCGCAGTTCCACAAACTGGCTGTAGCTCACCTTGTAGTCATATATTTTGCCTAGCGAAATCTCAATCGTGCGATTAGTCACATTATCGATAAAGGCTCGGTCGTGTGAGACCAGCAACAGGGCTCCGTTACGGTTTTTCAGGAACGCCTCCAGCCATTGGATAGACTCGATGTCCAGGTGGTTGGTCGGCTCGTCGAGCAACAGCACATCAGGCCGCCGCAACAGCAGTTTTGCCAACTCGATGCGCATACGCCAACCGCCGCTGAACTCACTAGTGGGGCGGTCAAAGTCGCTGCGTTCAAAGCCCAGGCCCATCAAGGTCTTCTCGATTTCGGCCTCGATGTTCTCGCTCTGCATTAGGGAGCGCAACTCGGTCTTCTCGGCCACTCGCTCGATGAGCTCTTGGTAGTCGGCGCTGTCATAGTCAGTGCGCTCGGCCAGTTCCGTGTTCATGCGGTCGATGGCGGCATCCATCTGCTGCACATGCTCAAACGCCCTCGCAGCCTCTTGCTTGACGGTGAGTTCGTCCTTGAGTTGCATCTGCTGCGGCAGGTAGCCGATGGTGATGTCGGCCTGACGGGCGACAGTGCCGCTCGTGGGCTGTTGCTCACCGGTGATGATGCGCAGCATCGTGGTCTTGCCGGCTCCGTTCTTCCCCACAAGCGCGATTTTGTCCCGCTTGTTGATGACATAACTGATGTTCTCGAACAGTACCTGACTGCCGAATTCCACTTTGAGTCCTTGAATAGAAATCATTCTACGATTGTAATTTGACGGCAAAATTACAAAAAATTCAGCAATCAAAAAGCATCCAGACGACTGGATGCTCTATATGTTCTGGATAATCTGGATATCCTAGATATTCTGGATGAATGTCTCGGGGTGTCAAAACAGGCTCAGCGGCTTGGCCTCGGTGCTTGCCATGGCCTTCTTGATATACTCGGGGTTGATGTCGATGCCGATGCTGCGCAGGTTCATCTCATAGGCAATCTTGCACGCCGTGCCGGTGCCGCAATACGGGTCCAGGACAATGCCCCCGCGGGGACAGGTGGCCACTAGCGGCAAGCGGTAGAGCGTGTCGGGGGCGACACAGTAGTGGGCGATGCCCGAACGCTGCACGCCGATGGTCCACACATCGCTGGGAACCATCAGCTGGTGCGCCTTGCCCCTGGGAACCCTGCCTTGCCCCTTGCTGCCATGCATAATCAAGGCGAATGTGCGGCGCAGCTCTTCATCATTATAGTAGAAATCCTCGTCCTTGACCAGGTGGAACATCAACTCATGCACTTTGCGCAGGTGGTCTTGGCTGCCCTGTGGCGATGTCGTGGTTTTGTTCCACACCACCTCGTTCACCAGGTGCCATCCCTGGGTATCCATCATCTGGAGCAGCACGCGCCATGGAATTCCCTGGACAAAGCCGTCGGTCGTGTCATCACCCATGTTGAGCCACAACGAGCCTGTGGGTTTGAGCACGCGCCATGCCTGGGCCATCGTCGCCAGCAAGTCGTTCTCATATTCTTCTCTGGTTCTCGCGCTGATGCTCTCGGTCCCCTGGCTGCGTCGACGCCAGTAGGGCGGGGTGGTGACGATGCAGTCGATGCTGTCGTCCTCGATGCGCCGCATCACTGTGGCGGCATCGCCCTGCTCATAGTGCGGCATCACCGAGCGGCCCATGCTTGCCACCAGGCCCCGTTTTACAGCCACCGTTGTGGTAACGGGTTTAACAGGAATATCCTCACTAGCTGTAGCCGACCCTCCCTCAAGCATGTCGCGCAACAGTTCAGCGGCACGGACAGCCATCTTGTCATGGGCGATGTGCGAGTAGGCCTCGTCGGCCAGCCACATGGCAACCAGTTCATCGGGGTCGGTCTTGAAGATGCGGGCAAGCCTAAGCACCTGCTCCCGCTTGGGACGCCGTTCACCGTGCTCATAGCGGCTGTAGGCCGGCACATCCACGCCGATGGCCTTAGCAAGGTCCTTTTGGCGTTTGCCGCTCTCGATGCGCAACTGCTTGATTTTGTCCGAGAATATCATATCTTAACGACTGCTTGGGTTGATTCGTGTTTTGTCTGAGCCTCTTCGCCCCCTGTTACTGCCGGGGACCAATGATATTAAACTATCGGTTTCGCTCATTAAACCGATAAACGATATCGACCTTGAAGCCTATTGTAATCCGTTAAATCTAAGACTAAAATAATCAACGATTTGGCCACGACATCGATACCGCTTGCCCGCTTATTTCTTCTTGCGGCGGTGCTGATAGCGCCAGTGGTGCTGAATCGAGTGATACAGGTAGTGGCGCAGTGGGTGCAGCAGCCAGAAGTGGTAGAACACGAACGCAAGAGCAGCTCCCAGTGCGGCAGCCACTACATTCATGATGTCATAGTTGAGGCCGTTGGTCGAGAACATCAACCCGATCTCCATCACAAGGGCAAGCACCATAGTTGCGGCCGCAATGGCCATCTCCTGGTTCACCTTGCTGTGATGAGGCAACCTGGCCTTCGCATAATCAATTATCATCACAAGAGCCACCAGCAGATAGAGCACAAAGTGCCCCACTTGTTCAGCATAGGGGAAGATTTTCAAGGCATTTATCCCGAATGGGTTCTCCACAAAGGTGAATATCAATACCATCACCACGGCGATAGCCGTGAGCAATCCATTGGGAATCGACAAGATAAAAGATTTCATATTGTGTTATTTGATTTAATTTTGTTTTCCAAACTGCAAAAGTAATCATTTTTGCAGTTCACCACCTCCTTTTCTTAAAAAAACTGTCCAAAAATCCCCTTTTCCCGTTAATACTTGCCGTTCCCTGCGCACTGTGGGGTGCTCGGGCAAGATAGGCTTCGCCTCAACAATGCAAGAAAACTGGCTTTTTCTTGCCATTGTATTCGGCTTGCACTATCTTTGTACCCCAATGGGTGACTCACGGCACTTGTGGCAGATGTCAAGGCGTGAACGGCGTGGTACCGTCGTCGTGCTGGTTATTGTGGCCATGCTCCTCGCGGCGATGGCTGCATTGCGCTCGTGTCGCAACGACACCGTGCCCGCCACAACCGCTATACAGCATTTCAAGCAGGAGGTGGACTCGGTCAACGCGACTCACCAACCGTCGAAACCCGCTGCCCAAAAACAGTCCAAACCCGGCAAACCCAAGCGTGAACGCTCCCACAAGCGTCACCACCAACCCGCTCCCTCTCGCGCCCCGCGTCCCGTAGACCCCGTTCCGCAATTCCGCTCAATATGAGATATATTCACGACGGGATGTCGTGCAGCCACAATTTTTTGTCAAGGGCTTGCCCGTTTCACGGATTCTGTCTACCTTTGCCACATATCTATAAACTGAAACAATACTATGAGCAAGCGAGCAGGTTTTGCTACACGGCTCGGAGCCATTGCTGCTGCAGTGGGCTCCGCTGTGGGACTGGGGAACATCTGGCGTTTCCCTTATGAGGCCGGTGAGAATGGCGGTGGCGCTTTCATCCTGATCTATATTTTCTGCATCCTGGTAATGGGTATTCCTGTGATTTTGAGTGAGTTCATTATCGGACGCTCTACCCACAGCAATATGAAGGCGGCGCTCAAGCGCCTTTCCCCGGGTAAGAAATACTACCTGTTCACCTACATCTGCATCATGGGCAGTTTCATTGTGATAGGTTTCTATAGCGTGGTGTGCGGCTGGATTATAGAGTATCTGTTTCAGGCGGCTTTGGGCAACCTGAGCGGACATTCTGCCAATGAGTATTCCACGATGTTCGGCAACCTCATCGCTGATCCCTGGCGCTGTGTGGGATGGACGATGCTCTTCTTGGTGATTAATTTCATGGTGATGAGCCGCGGCATCGAGAAGGGTATCGAACGCGTGTCGAGCATCATGATGCCGCTGCTGTTTGTTATCCTTATCGTGTTCTGTGTCAACTCGTTGCTTATGTCGGAAGCCCGCAAGGGTCTCGAGTTCCTGTTTTGGCCCGATTTCTCTGAACTCACCTGGAAAGGGGTTCTGGTGGCCTTCGGTCAGGCGTTCCTCTCGCTGTCAATCGGCATATCGTGCCTGGTGACTTACAGTTCCTACTTCAAGGACGACACCTCGCTGGTCAAGGATGCTGTGACGGTGGCTTCGCTCGACACCCTGGTAGCTATTCTGTCGGGTGTGATGATTTTCCCTGCCGTGTTCTCCTTCAATATGGAACCCACAGCCGGACCGAGCCTCATTTTTGAGGTGTTGCCGGGTATTTTCCAGCAGATGGCTGGTGGCTATGTTTGGGCATTGCTGTTCTTCCTGCTGGTGTTCTTTGCCTCGTTGACTTCGACCATCTCGCTGAGCGAGATTCCCATCACATTCATCATGGAGGAGCACAATGTTTCGCGTCCGCGTGCCATTTTCTGGACGGCGTTGATTACATTCATCCTTGCCGCTGTGGCTGCGTTGTCGTTCAATGTGCTCGCCGATATCAAGTTGTGGGGCAAGAATATTTTTGACATGATGGATTATGCAGCCAGCAACATCTTCATGCTGTTGGGTGGCCTGTTCACGGCAGTGTATGTGGGATGGATTCTCGACCGCAAGGTCATCCGCGACCAGATTACCAACAATGGCCGCCTCAAGGGCGCGATGGGGCCCTATATGATCTTCTGCATGCGCTATATCGCTCCGGTCTGCATCTTCTTCATCTTCCTCTACCTGACCGGCATTATCGGATAGACTTTATTATCAGACAACTATAAGTAACTTGATTGACAACAAGGACAACCATTGATTGTATTTCTTGTTTTCTGATATAATACTTGTTGTTTTTAAGAGTGGTGGGAGAGGTAGTCGCTGATGGCGGCGGTAAAGGGGCGCCAGTACTTCTGGCACTTCACATCGCCCACGCCGTGGATGAGACCGAATTCGGCCTTGGTGGTGGGTTTCTCGGTCGCCATGGCCTGCAGTGACTTGTCGCTGAATACCATATATGGAGCGATGCGGCTTGATGTGGCAATGGCCTTGCGCACATCACGCAGCTGTTCAAGCAGCACCTTGTCCATCTGTTTCTTCTCGGCGGGCTCAGCAGGAATGAGGGCCTGCTCGGCCTGGCGCTTTTTGGCATTGAAATCGCGGCGCTGGTAGCGGTTGAACTGGACCGTCTGCCGCCCGTAAAGGATTTCCTTGCCGTAGTCGGTGACCTTCAAGTGGTTGCCTTCATCATAAGCGACATCAAACAATCCCAATTGCAGCATCTGCAACAGGTAGGCATTCCACTCGGCTACCGTGAGTTCGCGTCCCACGCCGAAGGTCTTCAGCTGGTCATAGCCCTTCTCGATGATATCGGCTTTGCGCCAGCCCCGCAGGATGTCGGTCACGGTAAACATCGCGGCTTGTTCGCCTGTGCGCATGATGGCGCTCAGGGCCATTTGGGCATAGCGCGTGCCGTCGAACCGTTCGGGCGGGTTGTTGCACACATCGCAGTTGTGGCAATCGTGGTCATAGCGCTCGTTGAAGTAATTGAGCAGGATGCGACGGCGGCACACTCCGCTCTCGGCAAACTGCTGCATGCGCTGCAGTTTCTCCATATTGACCTGGGCCTGTCCCGACTGACGCGCAAACTGCTGCAGGGTGATGACATCGCCGTAGGTGTAGAACAGCAGGGCCTCGGCTGGCAGGCCGTCGCGGCCGGCACGCCCGATTTCCTGGTAATAGCTCTCGATGTTGCGGGGCATGTTGCTGTGGATGACATAGCGCACATTGCTCTTGTCGATGCCCATGCCGAATGCGATGGTGGCACACACCACTCTCAGGTCATCGTTGAGAAAATCGCGCTGCACCTGCTGCTTGTCCTTGGCGCTCATGCCCGCGTGGAAGGCTCTGGCATCGATGCCCAGGCGGCTGAGTTCGGCGGCCATCTTCTCGGTGCTCTTGCGGCTCAGGCAATAAATGATGCCGCTCTCGTCGCGGTGCAGGTTGATGAACTGGACAATCTGGCGGAACTTGACCTTGCCGGTCGACCCCTGCACGACATTCAGCGAGATGTTGGGACGGTCAAACGAACTAATGAATAGCCGGGCCTCAGGGATGTTCAGCTGCCTGGCGATATCGTCCCGTGTGATGCGGTCGGCAGTCGCTGTCAGGGCCATGACAGGGATGTCGGGATAGCGTTGCTTGAGGCAGCCCAACTGGGTATACTCGGGGCGGAAGTCATGTCCCCACTGCGAGATGCAGTGAGCCTCGTCAACGGCAAACAGACAGATGCGTTCGATGATACGGTCGGACCATCGGCCAATTTCGCTGAGCAGTTTCTCGGGAGAGATATAAAGCAGTTTTACCTTGCCTTGCATGAGCAGTTCGACACATTGCCGGTTCTCGTTCTCGCTTTTCTCGCTATTCAGCGCCAGGGCAGGTATGCCGTTCTGTTGCAATGCGTCTATCTGGTCATTCATCAGCGCCAGCAGGGGAGAGATGACGATGGCAAAGCCATCCTCGCTCATCAGGCCGGGAATCTGGAAACACAGCGACTTGCCGCCGCCCGTGGGCATGAGCACGATGCTGTCACCACCGTCGAGCGTGTGGTTGATGATATCCCACTGCTGCCCTCTGAAATGGTCATAGCCGTAGCAGGACTTGAGCAACGCCAGTGCTGATTCCTCTCTTGTCATCGTTTCAGCTTTTAGCCCCTGATTTTTTTGTCAGCGGATGCCAACTCTTGATTTTTGACTTTTATCTCAATAAGCGTTTGCCTCGCCCTTGAGCGCGTTGAGCACGGTGCGGATGATAATCTTCAGATCCATGAAGAAAGTCCAGTTCTCGGCATACCACACATCAAATTCGACACGCTTTTCCATCTGCCACAACTCCTCGGTCTGGCCACGGAAACCGCGCACCTGTGCCCAACCGGTGATGCCGGGCTTGATGGTGTGCCGCAGCATGTACTTGTCGATGAGTTCACTGTACATCTCGGTTTGGGCTACCATGTGGGGACGCGGGCCCACGATGCTCATCTCGCCACGCCACACATTATAAAACTGCGGCAGCTCGTCGATGCTCGTGCGGCGCAGGAAAGTGCCGAATTTGGTGACGCGGGGGTCGTCCTTGGTCGCTTGGCGTGTGTCGCTGTCGGCGTTGATGCGCATGGTGCGGAACTTGTAGCAGTTGAACGCTTGCCCGCGGTATCCGGTGCGTTTCTGGACAAAGAAGATTGGGCCAGGCGAGGACAACTTGATGCCGATGGCAACAGGGATGATGACCAAGGGGGAGAGAATGAGCAATATCGTCGAGACGATGAGGTCAAACGCTCGCTTAATGGCGCGGTTGATGGGGTTCTTCAAGGGGTAGGGATGGACAGCAAGGATAGGAACATCGCCCACCGATTGCAACTCAAACTGGCGGGTCACCGTGCGTCCGAATTGGGGCACATAATAGAAGTCCACGGCATTGTTGTCGGCGATACGGATCATCCGGGACACATTCTGGTTGTCCTCGATATCGGGAACGGCACAGAACATCTCATCCACCTGATGGGTCTTGACAAACTGCTCCACATCGTCGAGTGTGCCTTGATAAGCGGCCGACGCCGACCTTGCCTTGGGGTTGTTGTCAAAGAATCCCACGATGTGGTAACCGTATCCCTGGTCGGCAAGCATCTCGTTAATCAGGCGCACGCCCACGGTGCCGCCGCCGATGACGATGACGCGTTTGAAATTGAAGCCGTGGTTGCGGTACAGTTTCACAAACTGGCGGGAAAGCACCCACCACATCGACAGCACCAGGAAGAAGATGACATAGAACCACAGGCAGCGTTGCCACGGCAGGTCTATCGGACCCAGAAAGGTGGCGAGCGTCACAAAGATTCCGGCATGGGTGAGCACCAGCTTCAACGCTTGTCCCACAACTTTCTCGGCATAGAACACGCGGCGCTCGTGAACGGTGCTGTAAAAGTAGATGCACACAACCATGGCCACATTGAGCACGAGCCACACCGGTCGTGAAAACATCACATTTTCTGACAATGGTGAGTCATTGCCCCACGCCATAACGGCAAAGAATACGAGATTGACAATCAGCAAGTCGATGATGCTGAAAATCCATCTCACAAATTGTCCGTATCGGCCTTTACTCTTCATTTGGGCTGAATTGTGGTATCTTGATGGTAATCGGTTATAATGGTTATGGTTAAATGCATCGGCTGCAACAAGAATCGTGGCTTTGCCCGATTCTTGTTGCTGATGCATGTTGCCGCCGAAAGGTCTGGCTTAGAATGACTTGACAGCGGCTGTTGCCTGTTATGCATTATCGAGTTCCTTGATTTTCTTCTCCAGCTCGGCGATCTCTTCCTTCAGACGGGCAATGCGGCGTTCCATCTCCTGGACAAGTGAGTTGCCGCTCTTGGTGTTGGCCGTGAGGAAGCCCATGTTGTTCTCAAAGGTCTTCAACTCGCTCATGCGCTGCTCGTAGGTGCGCACCAGACGGTCGCGCTCGCTCAGGCCGCGTTCGTTGCCCGAGGACTGGCGCGGGCCACGGCCGCCACCGTCACTGGAGCGTGTGCCGCGCATGTTGAGCGTTTCAAATGCCTTGTCGATGAGCTCACGGTACTGGGCATAGACTTTGTCCTTCTCCTTGAAGGGGACATGGCCGATTTCCTGCCAGCGGTCCATCAGGTCACGCACCTTCTGGGCTGCATCTTCGGCAGCCTCTTCGATGGTGCTCTTGAGGGTAGCGATGACTTCCTTCTTGGCCTTGAGGTTCTCGTGCTCTACGGCATGGACATTGACATTCTGTTTCTTCTTCTGCTCAAAGAAGTGGTCACAGGCGGCAATGAAGCGTTTCCATACGGCGTCGCTGTGCTTCTTGACAACGGGACCGATGGTCTTCCACTCCTTCTGCATCTCCACAAACTTTTCGGTAGCTTCTTTCCACTCGGTGGAGTCCATGAGGGCCTCGGCACGCTCACACAGGTCAATCTTCTTGGCCAGGTTGCTGCTCAGCTCTTCCTTCATCGACTTGTAGAATTCGGCTTTCTTGCCGAAGAACTCGTCACACGACTTGCGGAACCGGGCAAACAATGCTGCGTTGGCCTTGCGTGAGGCATAGCCCAGTTTCTTCCAGTCTTCCTGCAGGGCGATAATCTGCTTGGTCACCTCGTCCCACTGTGCATAGGTCTTGAGATCGTCGGTAGAGATTTGCTCAATCTTCTCGCACAGGGCCGTCTTGGCGTCGGCATTTTCCTTCTCCTTGCTCTTGCGGTCTTCAAAGAAGGCTTGGTATTTCTTGTTGATGGCACTCGATGCGGCCTTGAAGCGGGCCCACAACTCCTCGCGCAGTTCCTTGGCTACGGGGCCAATCTCGCGCCACTTGTTGTGCAGCTCTTGCAGCTTCCTGAATGCACTGACGATATCGGCCTCCTCGTCGAGGGCTTCGGCCTCTTCACACAGTTGCTGCTTCAACTCCAGGTTCTTCTTGAAGTCGTAGTCGCGCAATTCCTTGTTCATCTTCAGCACATCATAGAAACGCTCGGTGGCGCGCTGGAACTCCTTCCACACCTCGGTGTCGGCAGTGGCGGGCACCTCGCCGGCATCCTTGAAGTCCTGCTGCAGTTGCTTCACGCGGTTGAACTGGCGGTTGATGTTGTCGGGGTCGTTGGCGATTTCGTTGATCAGCGCAATGATTTGGCGCTTCTTCGACAGGTTGGCCTCACGGTTGGCTTCCAGAGCCGCGTTGAACTCGGTGCGGCGTTCCTTGAGCACATTGAGCAGTTCCTTTAGGTTCTCCTCGTCGGGGTCCTCTTTCTGGACAAAGTCGCCCTCCTCGTTGCCGTTGGCAAGGAATTCCTCACGCTCCTTGGCGAGTTCCTCGCGGCGCAGGGCAAAGAATGCGGCCTTGATGGCCTGCACTTCGTCCTTCACCTCCTCGATGGGGCGGGCGGCTACCTCGCGCATCATCTCCACCAGTTCGCTCTTGCTCTTGCCGGCAAGGTCGAGTTTGGGCGCGGGGGCCTCTTTCTCGGCAGCGGGATCCTCGGCAACGGGCTCACTGGCGGGTGCGGGTTCCTCGGCGGGTGCGGGTTCCTCGGCAGCGGGTGCCGGCTCCTCGACGGGTGCGGGCTCCTCGTTGGAGACGGGGACCTCGTTGGAGACGGGGACCTCGACAGGCGCGGGTTCCTCGGCGGGTGCCTCGACTTTAACTTCTTCACTCACAACTTCCTGGGGCTCGTTCTGGGCCTCAGTGCTCAAGATTTGATCCTTCTCGAGATTGTTCATCGATTCAGATTGTTCACGCGGTTCCATCATAATTCTTTCGTTTAGTTCAAGCACCCGGGAGTGCCTGATGTTCATATTCAAACTCCAAATTTAGGCATTTTTTCTCACCCGCAAAGCCTTTTTGACCGATTTTTTGCTTTTTGCCCCGTTTTTTCTCAAAAAAATGAGGGACCGATAAGTCCGAATGGACTTGTCGGCCCCCTGATGGGTGTCGGGTCGCGGTCAGTGTCACTCCACGATGCTGGCCTTGATGATCTTGATGTCGACGGTGGGACGGTCCCTGCGGTCTGTGGTGGTGTTCTGGATCTTGTCCACCACATCCATACCCTCGACAACCTCGCCGAACACGGTGTACTGGCCGTCGAGATGCGGGGTGCCGCCGATGGTTGTGTAGGCCTTGATCAGTTCATCGAATTGGGCTTCGGCTTCGGTCTGACGGATGAGTTCGTCCTGCAATGCATGGATGCCGGCCTCGTCTTGATTCTCTTGTAGTTGCCTGATCTTTTCCTGGTTCTCCATGACAAGGCGGCGGAAGATGTCCTGCTTCTTGGTTTGGAGCATGCCCATCAGTTGCTCGGTGCCGAAGACTTGGCCCGTGACGATGTAGAACTGGCTGCCACTGCTGCGGCGCTCGGGGTTGTACTGGTCACCCGTGCGTGCTGCGGCCAGGGCGCCGCGCTTGTGGAAGTACTTGGGAAAGACAAACTCAGCTTCGATTGTGTAGCCGGGGTCGCCGCCGCCCAGGGGGGTGTCGGGACCGGCGGTCTTGGACTCGGGGTCGCCAGTCTGAATCATGAAGTTATTGATTACGCGGTGGAAGAGCACGCCGTCATAGAAGCCTTCCTTGACCAACTTGACGAAGTTGTCGCGGTGTTGGGGCGTCTCGTTGTAGAGCTCGACCACGATGTCGCCCAACGAGGTTTCGAGTTTAACTTTTGTCATGTTATTGTTGTTGGTTTGTGATGAGGTGGCTCCTTCTTGAGCCGAGCACGACATGAAGGTGAGTGCTGCCATCACGATGGTGAAAAATAAAAATCTTTTCATTGCTGTTGGTTGTAGATAATATCTGCTGCTGGATAATCAGGAACTCCTAACTCCTAACTCCTAATTCCTAATTCCTAACTCCTAACTCCTAACTGTATCATATCCCCACGGGATAAAGACGCTTATAGATGCGGCGAAAGTTGTCGTCGGTCTCGCTCAGTTGCTCGGCATGTTCCTTGTAGTCGGGCCCCCATAACGAGGATGCCAGCGTGCCCAGGTAAACATGGTCACGGTCCTTGGCAATGGCGGCCTTGACGAGCAGGTCAATGCTTGCAGCATATTTCTCTCGGTCGATGGCGTTGAGGTAGCGAGCAGTGCTCACTACGAATTGTCCCGTGCGGTCCTTCAGAATCATATTGTCGACCAGGGCCGACATGTCCTCGTCGATGCTGCCCATATTGTTGGCAATGTATTCATAGGTCAACAACCCGTTGGAGTCGTTTTCCAGCATATTTTTTGTACTGTTGTCCATCTCTATAATAGTAATGTAGTTTGTTTTCAACCTGCAAAGATAATGCAAGCCTTACACAGCGGCAAGAAAAAACGCGGATTTTTGCTTACCATTGCCTTATTATAGGACGAAATGTTGTAATGTAACAAAATAATATGTATACTTGCACCCGATATCTTTTTTTACAATTTAATCCTAAACAATTTTATTATGAACAAGAAAAACATTTTTATTTCTATGTTTGCCTTAACCCTGGCTGTTCTGTCATGGATGCCGGTCAACGCTCAACAAAATGTTCGTGACTTGCGTGGCGATGTAAATTATGATGATGAAGTGGATATTAATGACGCTACTGACTTGATTGACTATATTTTGACCGGTGACTGGGGAGGGGGTAGCGGTGTACAAACCGCTGATTATTACGCAGATAAAGTCTTTGGAGTAATCGGTGATTCTTTCACTCAAGCCAACAAGTGGCAGAAAAGGATGTGCGACAACCTCGGTGCAAGGCTCATCGAGGCTGGTGATGTATCAGTTGGCGGAGTAAGCGGAGGCCGTTACTCAGGGGACCCTGAAACTCAATCAGAGACATTTGCCATCAAACAAGCACAAAACTTGTACAACTTTTGTGTTGCAAACAATGTAACCCCCGATTATATCCTCGTATGTGATGGAACGAATGACCTTGTTGATATGTGGTCAGACGGTGGCAATCAGTTTGGATTATTAGACCCATATGCAACCGTCAACGATATCGGTAACACAGAAAGCGCACACGGATTGATTATCGACAAGGCGCACAAGATTGCTGGTATGCAGGCGACCTTCCTCTACCTTATGGACAAGTTCCCCGATGCCACTATCCTCGTTAGTAACACACCAGGCGGCTGGTTCCACTCTCAAGGCTATGACTCCTGGGTTCGTTGCTTCGAGGAGAACCTTAAAATGGTTTGTAAGTTCTACGGCATCGAGTATTTGGATGCATATTATTGCGTACCTGTTAGCGCCGCAAATACAGCAGGCGGACACCCGACAGACATTGGACATCAGCGCATCGGTGACTTTATGGCCTCGTTGTTACTTAGCAGGTTGCGTTGATTAATGGAGATTTCATATATCTCATCTTTGAGGGCTTGGTTGTCGGGTTGTTCGACGGCCTATCTTGCCATCTCGACAGCGGATGCCTGTTCTCTAGCTTAAAATGTACAATTACAAGCAACTTATAATAAATGTATGGCAACAAGAATGATATTAACACTCGAGAAAAGACTCGTGCCACAAAGAACTCAGAATTAGTTCTCTGTGTACGATGATTTTGTGAATCAACAAGAAGAGTAAGACTAAAGGCGGTGATATGTTAGTTAGGTATCTGGTACTTACTCTTAAGTGACCTGTGTGGCCCTTCTTAATCTTGAAATTGACAAATTTTCATCAGTCTTTGTCTTGAACAAACCATATTGTTGGTTGTAGAGTCAGAGTATTAGTCTAAAAGCTAAAGTGGTGGCGCAATTTTGCGCCACCACTCTTGTGTTTATGGAAGGCTCTCTGACAAGCAGATTGCCACCGAAATCGTTTTCTTATAAAAATAATGTGTTTTTTGCCTTTGCTTTTGCGAAGTTTTGCGCAAAAATCACTACCTTTGCACCGCAAACGAGAATTCTTATAAATATTTACCAAATATTCAAAACAACAAGTTTAGTAAATGAAGACGATTTACACTTTTGGTAACGGTCAGGCAGAAGGCCGTGCCGACATGAAGGATCTGCTGGGTGGCAAAGGTGCAAACCTTGCCGAAATGAACTTGATTGGTGTTCCTGTTCCCCCGGGCTTCACCATTACTACCGAAGTTTGCCGCCTCTACAACGAGAAAGGCCGTGAGGCTGTTGTAGCTTTGATCAAGGACGATGTGATGAAATCTGTTGCACACATCGAGAATTTGACCGGCAACAAGTTCAATGACCCCAGCAACCCCCAGTTGGTATCGGTTCGCTCGGGTGCTCCCGTGTCGATGCCTGGTATGATGGACACCGTCCTCAACCTGGGTATCAACGACGCCGTAGCCGAGACCATGGCACAGAAGTCGGGCAACCCCCGCTTCGCATGGGACAGCTACCGCCGTTTCGTACAGATGTACGGTGATGTTGTGCTGGGCATGAAGCCCCAAAACAAGAACGATATTGACCCGTTCGAGGCCATTATCGAGGAGATGAAAGAGAAGAAGGGCGTTAAGCTGGACACCGAACTTGATGTCGATGACCTCAAGGAACTGGTAGTTCGCTTCAAGGCCGCTGTTAAAGAGAATACCGGCAAGGACTTCCCCACCGATGCCTACGATCAGCTGTGGGGCGCCATCTACGCTGTGTTTGACAGCTGGAACAACGAGCGCGCTATCCTGTACCGCCGCATGAACCAGATTCCCGAGGAGTATGGTACGGCAGTCAATGTGCAGGCCATGGTCTATGGTAACATGGGCAACAACAGTGCTACTGGCGTTTGCTTCTCGCGTGACGCCGGCACCGGTGAGAACCTGTTCAACGGTGAGTACCTGATCAATGCTCAGGGCGAGGATGTTGTGGCTGGTGTACGCACCCCGCAACAGATCATGACCGTGGGCAGCCGCCGCTGGGCCGAGATGCAGGGCATCAGCGAGGAAGAGCGTGCCTCGAAGTATCCCTCCCTCGAGGAGTCGATGCCCGAGTGCGCTGCTGAGCTCGTTAAGATCCAGCACAACCTCGAGGAGCACTACCACGACATGCAGGACATGGAGTTCACCATCCAGGACGGCAAGCTCTGGCTGCTCCAGACCCGCAACGGCAAGCGCACTGGCGCCGCTATGGTGAAGATCGCCATGGACCTGCTGCGCGAAGGCGCTATCGACGAGAAGACCGTCATCAAGCGCATGGAGCCCGGTAAGCTCGATGAGCTGCTGCACCCCGTATTTGACAAGGCTGCCGTTAAGAGTGCCAAGGTGATGGCCAAGGGCCTGCCCGCCAGCCCCGGTGCCGCTACCGGTCAAATCGTATTCTTTGCCGACGATGCCGAGGAATGGGCTTCGCGCAAGAAGAAAGTCATCATGGTGCGCATCGAGACCTCTCCCGAGGACCTGCGCGGTATGAGTGTGGCTCAGGGTATCCTCACCGCCCGTGGCGGTATGACCTCGCACGCTGCCGTTGTTGCCCGTGGTATGGGTAAGTGCTGCGTGTCGGGTGCCGGTACCATCAAGGTGGACTACAAGGCCCGCACCGTAGAGATGAACGGTAAGACCTACAACGAGGGTGACTGGATTTCGATCAACGGTAGCACCGGCGAGGTTTATGACGGTGCCGTTGCAACTGTAGATCCCGACCTGGGTGGCGACTACGCTGCTGTTATGGCCCTTGCCGAGAAGTACAGCAAGATGGATGTTTACACCAATGCCGACTCGCCCCGCGACGCTTTGAAGGCTCGCGAGCTGGGTGCACACGGTATCGGCCTGTGCCGTACCGAGCACATGTTCTTCGAGGGTGACCGCATCAAAGCCATGCGTGAGATGATCATCGCTCCCGACGAGGAATCGCGCCGCGTCGCTCTGAACAAGTTGCTCCCGCTGCAGCGTGGCGACTTCGAGGGTATCTTTGAGGCCATGGACGGCTACGAGGTGACCATCCGCCTGCTCGATCCTCCCTTGCACGAGTTCGTACCCCACCAGCTCGAGACCATGCGCGAACTGGCCGAGGAGACCGGTCGCAAGCTCGAGGAAGTGAAGCTCATCTGCGACGGCCTTGAGGAGTTCAACCCCATGCTGGGTCACCGTGGCTGCCGTCTGGGCAACACCTATCCCGAGATCACCGAGATGCAGGCACGCGCCATCATCGAGGCTGCCCTCAATGTCAAGGCTAAGGGCGTTGATGTTCACCCCAAGATCATGGTTCCCCTGATCGGTGTGAAGCCCGAGATCCAGATGCAGGCCGACATCATCAACGAGACCGCCAAGAAGGTATTTGCCGAGCGTGGCGAGACCGTTGCCTACAAGGTAGGTACCATGATTGAGATTCCGCGTGCAGCCCTCGTTGCCGACCAGATTGCCGAGGTAGTTGACTTCTTCTCCTTCGGTACCAACGACTTGACTCAGATGACCTTCGGTTACTCGCGCGACGACGCCGGCAAGTTCCTCTCGATCTACAAGGAGCTGGGCATCCTCAAGGAGGATCCGTTCCAGGTTCTCGACCAGGAAGGTGTTGGCCAGCTCGTTGAGATGGCAACCCGCAAGGGCCGTGCCGCTAACCCCGACCTCAATGTCGGCATCTGCGGTGAGCACGGTGGTGAGCCCAAGAGCGTGAAGTTCTGCAACAAGCTCAACCTTGACTATGTATCCTGCTCACCTTACCGCGTGCCCATCGCACGCCTTGCTGCCGCCCAGGCAGCAGTAGAAGCCGAGTAAGTTGTCGCTGACAAATAAGAGTTAAGGGACCGGTCCGTTAGGGCTGGTCCCTTTTCTTGTGCCTGCAGGATGGAGTAAACAAGCGGTTGGATTCCTTTTGGAGTCCAACCGCTATTTCATCGTTAAAAATCTGTTGCTTCGGCTTCATGCGCTCATGTGCCGGTAAGCTCGGGGATTCTCCATGAATGATGAGTCGTATTGGTCCTCGTCTATATCCTCAATCAGCCACTTGTTTCCCTCACGAACTAGGGTGAAGGTGGCTTCTTCAAATTCTTCATATTCTCCACCCGGGCCATTATAGTACACTCCAAAAGTCATTGAGCAAGAATTTTCGGTAACACCGGTCACCGACTTGCCGACGATGGTCGTATATCCGTCTGAATATTCACCCCACAGCAGGTAACAGCCTGTTCCATCAGGTTCATCGTTGCCATATCTTGCAAATGTCCTCTTGAGGCTTGAAGTCGCATATTTCGAGATGATGGCTTTGGGGCCCATCTTCCATTCTCTGCCATTGCTGTTGAAGGTATGTGCAATCTTCTTCATTAGTGCCTCAAGTTCCATGGTGTTGGCCTCGCGGATGCTGTCGGCAACTCGTGTTTTCTCGGCAAACTGCATGCGTGACACAATGCGCAAACTGTCTTCGATGCGTTGGCGCTCGAGTGTACGCACACTGTCGGCTATGCGGGCACTGTCGGCGCGCCGTTTTTCCTCAATCTCGGCCTTAGAGGGACCGCATCCCATGATTGAACATACGCCTATGAGCAAGGCGATAACAGATAAGAACTTCTTCATAAGATTACTTTTCTGGCATTAAAAATTGCGTTTTTTACTTCAGGATTTCGGCCAGACGGTTGGCAAGCGCATCGCCGAGCAGTCCGCGCGACAGGATTGTGCCGTCGGGGCCGAAGATGATGATGTGCGGGATGGAATTGATGCCGTACAGGTCGGTGGGCTCGGTCAGCTTGCCTGTGCCGATAATGACGGGCCAAGTGATGGCAAGCTCGTTGACAGCCTTGCGACTGTCATCAGGATTATCCCACACAGCTATGCCTAGGATCTCTAACTTGTCGCCATACTTGGATTTGAGGGCCTGCAACTTGGGAATCTCGGCACGGCAGGGTGGACACCAACTGGCCCAGAAGTCTACCAGGGTGACTTTGCCCTTGCCAACATAGTCCGACAGCTTCTGCTTGGCGCCGTCTTCGGCAATGACCTCAAAGTCGGTGAATTTCTGGCCCTCGGCAGTGATGGCGAGTTGTTTGGCGGCTTTCTTGGCCTTCTCGACACGCTTCAGCTGGGCATATTCGGCAGGCGCTTCTTTGAGCAGTGCATCGATTTCGCTCTCCTTCAGGTTCTTGTTCATCAGGTAACTGCTGAAGGCAAACTTACCGATGGCGTTGTCCTTGTTCTCCTGATAAAGCTTGAGCAATTGGTCGTTGTAGATGGCTTCACCTTCTTCATCGGTGAGTGTGGAGTCGTCGGCCAACTTCTGGATTTCCTTGGTCCATGCATACATCTTCTCGTTGAGGGGGCTGATGGCGGTCCCTGCAGCGATGTCAAGCATTACTTGGCCGGGTTCAATGATGACGCTGTAGGGCTTGCCACCGGCATACACGCGAGCAAAGAAACTGTCGTCGATCGAGCCTTCAAAGATACAGCTCTTGTTTTCAACGGTTGCAGTGGCGATGGTGTCGCCCGAGTCATAGTCGGTCAGGAAGGCGGTTTCGCCGTTAGTGCTGTCGTCGGGGAAAGTGACGCTCAGTTTGTAGCCGTTGTTGCAGGAAGTGAAAAGCAACAATGCTGTAAGAATAAAAGCTAATTTCTTCATATTCACTAAGTTTAGAAAGTGTTGATATGCTCTAGAATACCTAGATTGTTGTCTCTACATTATTATTTGGATGGTTATTCGCGTATGGCGCGGTAGATGAGCGACTGGATGTGGCTGCGCGCGCTGATGCGACCAAAGTTGGGATTGTTGCGCGTGGGACTCACGCGGTTGCTCAGGAAGATGTAGAACATGTCGTTCTTCGGGTCTACCCAGAAGCAGGTGCCGGTGAAGCCGGTGTGGCCGAAGGTCTCGGGTGTGGCTTCAGCACAGGTGCTGCTGGCATCGGGATCCCCCACGACGGGTTTGTCAAAGCCCAGTCCACGGTGGCTGTTGGGGCTCTTCTGTGTCGTGAAGGTCTCGACTGTCGAGGCCTTCAACAGGCGCACGCCGCCATAGGTGCCGCCATTGAGCCACATCTGGAAGAGCTTGGCCAGGTCATTGGCATTGCTGAACAAGCCCGCGTTACCTTGCACGCCGCCTGAGAAAGCCGCTAGCTCATCGTGTACATAGCCATGGATGTGCTGGCGACGCAGGTAGGTATCCTTCTCGGTATAGGCAATCTCGTCACGCGAGAATTTGCTCAACGGACGGTACATGGTGTGATAAGCTCCCAGGGGAGCAAAGATGTAGTTGTTCACATAGTAGTTGAGCGGCGAGTGCGTCATGCGTTGAACGGCATCGGCCAGCAACGAGAAGTTGCAGCAGCTGTACAGGTATTTTTTAGGACCCAGCTGGGCATGGTACATGCGGTTCATGATGGAGTCATAGGTCACTCGTCCGCCCCAGATGCCGTCGGCAATGGCAATGTTGAATTTATTGGTCTTGACGGTCGACAATATGTCGGTGCGCAGTTTGGCGTCCTTGTGACCCCAGGCGCCGTTCATGATTTTGATGGGATGGTTGGCATCCTCGGCACCGGCGATGAGCACACCGTTGTAGGTTTTGGGATCCATCATCATGTACCACATGTTGAGCGATGCCGGCATTCCGGTCTCGTGGTATAACAGGTCACGGAAGGTGATGTTCTCCTTGTCACCGTCACGCAATCCGGGGATGTATTCGCTGGCCTTGTCGTCGAGTTGGAACTTGCCGTCGTCATAGGCCTTCATCACGGCACTGATGGTGCCGGTGGCCTTGGACACCGAGGCCAAACCATACAAGGTGTAGTCGTCGACCTTGACATTGCTGCTGTAGTCAATCGTGCCGAAGGAACCCTTGTAAACCACCTTGCCGTGGCGTGCGACAATCACCTGGCATCCGGGGAAGGCATGCTGGCTGACGCCCAAGCGGCACACCGAGTCAATCTGGGCCGTCAGCCGGTTGTCCAGACCCACCTCGGCGGGGATTGAGTAACCCAGGCGTGTTGCGGGGTAGTGGATGCCGTGGCCGGCCTCGTAGCGTGTCTTCTTGCCTTCAAAGGCCAGCGAGACGGGCAGGTTGCCACCTGCCGCGTTGCCGCCGAAGATGGTCTGTGCGGCATAGTCCTCGGCCAGGGTGGAGTTCTCGTAGGTGAGCACTACGGCCTTGACATGCTTGTGGGTGATGGCCTTGCCGTAGTTCTTGATGTCATAGGGCTTGCTGGTGATGACAACGACGATGTTTTTACACTTCTTGACCACGGCGTCAAGGGCGGCGCGGTTGCCGGCATTGTCCTCACCCACCTGCACGATGATGGTGTTGAAGTGACCATCGTGCAGTTGCTCGGCTAGGGACTCGGCACTGCCGGCCTTGTCGAGGTCAAATCGCTTTACCTCGGCATAGTCGGCGCAGCGGCGCTGGAAAGTCGATGCCGTGCCTTTCTCGTTGCCGATGGTGGCGACGGCGATGTGGCGGCTCTGCAGGTTGTGGATGGGCAGAATCTCGTCGTTGTTCTTGATGACGGTGATGCTGCCTGCCATGAGTTGGCGCTTGAGCACACCGGCATATTGCGAGTTGACATCATTTGCCAGATTGGCGGTGCTGACATGCTGCGGTCCTGTCAGGCCGAGTGCGTATTTATAACGCAGAATTTTCTTGCAGCGTTCGTCGATGTCGCTTTGCTTGAGCGTGCCGTTGGCAACGGCGTTCTTGATGGCGGTGATTTCGCTGGTCACATCCTCAGGCATGAGCAGCACATCATTGCCTGCCAGCAGGGCATTGACACATGCCGAGCCATGGAGCAGTTGGGTTGCCCCCTTCATGTTCAGGGCATCGGTGAATATCAGACCCTTGAAGTTCAAGTGGTCGCGAAGCAGACTGGTGACGCTGGCATGGGAGAGGCTTGTCGGGGCTTGCTCGTCCTCAATGGCGGGCACCAGCAAGTGGGCCGTGAGGATACCGCTCAAGCCGGCGTCGATGAATTTCCGGAATGGCAGCAGTTCACAGGTGTTGATTTCCTGCATGCTCTTGTTGATGACGGGCAGAGTCTTGTGCGAGTCCTCGCTCGACGAGCCATGACCGGGGAAGTGCTTGCCCACAGCCATCACGCCGCCGTCCTCAAGACCGCGTGCAAAGGCGATGGCATGCCGAGCCACCAGCTCGGGATTCTCGCCGAAGGAGCGGTCCCCGATAACGGGATTCAGTGGATTGTCGTTCACATCGAGCACGGGGGCGAAGTTCACCTGGATGCCCATGCGGCGGCACTGGCGCGCTACCTCGCGGCCGTACTCATAGAGCAGCATGTCGTTATCCACGGCACCCAAGATGAGGTTGCGCTGGAAATTGGGCACATCCTTGAGCCTCATTCCCAAGCCCCATTCGCCGTCGATGGTGATCATCAGCGGGACTGTAGACAGCGATTGTGCCAGATTGGTGACTGACGCCTGTTCAGCGATGGTGCTTTTCTCGTAGATGAGTCCGCCCACCATGTTCTGGGTCACCAGGCGCTGCACCAGTGCGCGGGTCCCGTCGTTGGTCGACGGGGTGACGGCTGCAATGATGAGTTGCCCGATGCGGGCGTCGTCCGACATGCTGTTGAATACACTGTCAACCCACCGGTTCATCGCTGTCTGGTCAACACTGTTGAACAGGAAGGGCTGCTCGTTGGCGCTGCGTGCTGCGCTGCTCAACGAGAGCACCACAGCTACGGTCAGCAGAAATATATGTTTGAATTTGGTCATTTTATATGTTCCTCTACTTTCTTGTTTTCCCTGTTAACGGTTCTGTAGCCCGAAACCTTATAACTCCTTGATCCTCACCTCGTCCTTGGCCTCAATTTTCTTGCCTGCGGCTTCCAGACGCTTGACATACTCGAGGATGTGGTTGCCGTACTTCTGGCTATCGGTAAACAGTCGCTTGCAGCGGGTCATCGGTGTCATGTAGTCACCGCCGTTGGCCAGGTAGTCGATGGTCGCAACGATATAGGTCTTGTTCGGGTCGATTTTCTTGCCCTTGATGGTAGCTTTGACGAGTTCGCCCTTTTTGTTGTAGGTTGCTTTTAACTCTTTGCTCACGGCATCACCGCCGCGTCCGCACATCAGTTTCAGGCTCTCGATGAGTTCGGTGCCGGGCATTTCGAGCACGACAAAGCGGTTGTCAAACGGGAACATCGAGCCGATAAGGCCTTCGGTGACAGTGCCCTTTGGCATGTCGGTGCGGATGCCGCCCTTGTTCATGATGGCGCAATCGATATTCTTGATGCCTGACACCTCGGTGATGATTTCCATCGTCGCGTCGCTCACCCAGTTTTGGATCGCGTCACTTGAGTTCTTCATGAATCGGGTGCTGGTGGCAACGGGGTTGTTCATGATGCTGTCCACACCATGGCGATAGTTGTTGAGCCAAGTGTTCATGGCAGTGTAGCGGCTTGCGGCTTCGTCCCAACTCTCATCTACGGTAATGTGGTTATAGACGATATCTCCTGACTCGAGGTCCAGGTCATAGGTGGCGACCAATTTGCCGCTCTTGCCGTTCTGTCCGATGGGAATCATCTTGCCGTCGGCATTGCTGATGCGGTCCATGCCTCCACCTGGCTTGATGGTCGTGTGGGAGTGTGAACTGATGACCATATCGATGTAATGGCTGTTGCCGATGATGAGCGTGTCGTTGGGTTCGCTGGGCTCATAACTGCTGTAGCCGATGTGCGACACCATGATGGCGTAATCCACATGCTGCACTTCCTTGAGGTAGCGGGCAGTGGCGTCGGCTACATCAGGGGCGTCAAGGTAACGCAGATTCTCGCAGTTGCTGCCGGAAATCAGGCCCTCGGGGTTGACATTGATGCCGAAGAACGCGACGCGCTTGTCGCCCACGGCCTTGACCCAGTAGGGTTGGAACAGCCCGTCGAGTGGCGTGGCGCTAAAGTCGTAGTTGGTGCTGATTTTTACGGCATCGACATCGCGGTAGTGGGCGGCCAGTTCCTCCATGCCGTTGTCAAATTCATGGTTGCCCAGGATGATGGCGTCATAGCCTAGTGTGTCCATCAGGGCATATTCCACCTCGCCACGGTAGAGTGAGAAGAACAGAGTGCCTTGCACGGCATCTCCGGCATGGATGAGCACGGTGTTGGGGTTCTGGGCCCTGAGCTTGTCATAGATGGCGCGGCGTCGTGCCACACCGCCCTTGCCGTCACTGGCAGGGTCAATCTGGCTGTGGGTGTCGTTGACTGCGATGATTGTCAGGTGGTCGGCGCGCAGGGCGGGAACAGCCATCAGCGCACACAAGCACAGGAGCATGATGTTGCGTAATTTTGCCATAATCGTCTATCTGTTGTTTAGTGTTATTTCAATTTGCAAAAATAGTGCAAGGTGAGCGGAATGCCAAGAAAAAATGTGTTTTTTCTTGAACATACCCGCAGCATACAACTACGAATTTCACGAATTTTACAAATATTTTTGGTTCAATTCGAGTAATTCGTAGTTTTGTTCTCGTGTGGGGGAAGTTACTCCAGGCGTGCTGCAGCAAGTGTGAACACCGATACCTTTACATCGGGTATCTGCTTGAGCAACAGGGTACAGGCTGTCAGTGTAGACCCAGTGGTGATGACATCGTCGACAAGCAGGATGTGCATGCCTGCCAGGCGTGCCGTGTCATTGTTGAGGGCATAGTTCCCCTGGATGTTTTGCCAGCGTTCCATGGCGCCCTTGTGGGTCTGGGTGGAGTGGGGGCGAACGGCTTTCAGGGCCTCTACATAGGGTACACCCAGCGCAAGGGCGATGCCGCGTGCCAGGTATTCGCTCTGGTTGTAGCCTCGGTGGGCGCGTTTGCTGCGGTGCAGGGGCACTGCTGTCACGGCGTCAATGCCGTCAAAGAAGCCGCTCCCCGCCATGTCGGTGACAGCCCTCGCTGCCAGCCATCGTCCCATTAGTGGCTGGTTGTGGTATTTTATGTCATGTAGTATGGCCGAGTACGGTGCTCCTTTCTCATAGAAGAAGTAGGCTGTGGCGCGCTCGATGGGCACCTTGCCGGCAAAGTGCTGTTCCATGGTGTTGAAGTCGGCTTGCTCATAGTGTGTGCGCGGCAGCTTGGACAAGCAGTTGCGGCACAGCCAGGGCTCGTCGCTGTCGAGGCTGTTGCCGCATACGGGGCAGACGCGCGGGAGGACGACATCGGCAGCGGCGCTAAACCATTGTTTAATCGTCTTGAGCATCGACACGGGTCACTTCTTTGATACACTGGCTGGCCAGACTGGCTTCAAAACCGCGTGAGGCGGCAAAGCGCATCATCGCGGCGATGGCGGCAGCCTGCTCACGGTTGCCCACGGTGCGCCATTTGGCACGCAGCAGTTCGACCAGACGGTCACGGTATTCTTGCTCATCGATGAGAGCCAGGGCCTCCTGAGCCGTTTCGGCGGGAATGCCCTTGATGCGCAGTTGGTAGGCAATCTTGATTTTCCCCCAGCCGTTAAAGGTAAAGCGGTCGTTGACAAATGCCCTGGCATAGCGTTCCTCGTCGATAAACCCCTGTTCTGTGAGTTGGTTCAGGACTTGTGAGGCATCGTTGACACTGAGCCCCCAGCTGAGGAGCTTTTGGCGTATGTCGGCAGGAGCCTGTTCGCTGCGGGAACATAGGGCGGCAGCGCGGCTCAAGGCTTGAGATGCGGTCAAGGGACGCTTGGGACTATTCATTGGTTGAGGGCGCTGATGTGGGCGTGTCGTCTTCTCGGGCAAGGAACCTCTTGAGCTCGTCAAGCCGTTGGTTGGCTTCGTCGCGCCCTTGCTTGTACACGCGCTCCATCTCCTTGGGGTCATGGGTGATGCGGCTCACATTAAGCGGCTTGAGTGGCCTGAAGATAAAGGCTTTGCCCTCGCGTTCCTGTTCTCGCACGATTTGCAGTTGGCGGTTGTACATGGCGGGCCTGCGTTTGAGCGCCTCGAGCACTTTGGGCCACTTGCGCAGCCATGGCTTCATGAGCCACAGACCATGCTCGGCAGTCTTGCGGAATCCCTCCTCGCGGGTGAGGATGACAATGTTGCGCTCATAGCCCTTGCCGACCATGAACTCTAGAGGGATGGAGTCGGCCAGGCCGCCATCGAGCAACAGATGGCCACCCACCTCGACGGGCTTGGACACCACGGGCATGGATGCCGACGCGCGCACCCAATCAAAGAAGTCGTCATTCACGTGGTCCAGCCGCTGGTAGACGGCCTCGCCGCTGTTCACATCGAAGCAGACGGCATAGCACTCCATGGGCGAGTCCTCAAACACATTGTAGTCAAACACATCATAATGTTTCGGCACAAGGTTATAGGCAAACCACGCGTTGTAGTAGTTACCGGTCTTCAACAGTGAGCCTATACCGCTATAGCGCTTGTCGTGGGCAAAACGCTGGTTATAACGCAGGGCGCGGCCTGCCTGGCCCGACTTGTAGTTGCAGCCGAAGGCGATGCCTGCCGACACGCCAACCATGCCGTCAACTAAAATGTGGTGCTCCATGAGCACATCCAGGATGCCGCAGGTGTACATGCCGCGCATGCCGCCGCCCTCAAGCACAATGCCTGTTTTGCCAAATGTTGCCATAAATTAATTCAAGAAAACCTGGTAAGTTTATGTTGTTCACCGCAAAATTAGTGATTTTTTTTGAAACGGCAAATTTGCGGCCTTTTGTGCCATGGAGCACGGGGTGAGGCGGCGCAACAGCGTTGCGACGAGGGGAGCGGGAGGCTGATTTGAGGGTCCTGACTGCTCTTGTCGGTCTTCTTTAACAAGTTTTTTGGTTTTTATTGAAAAGATATGACATCTAACAGCAGGATTTTTGCTAATTTCGCCAGTCCATATTAACCTGATTCAAAATCAATGATGAAAAAATTAGATACTTTGCTTGCCGAGAAGCTGATTCAAATCAGCGCCATCAAATTGCAGCCCGATAGTCCGTTCTCGTGGGCAACGGGTTGGAATTCACCCATTTATACTGACCTAAGGATGACATTGTCCTACCCCGAGGTGCGTAACCTCATCAAGGTGGAAATGGCGAGACTCATCATGGAAAACTTCGGTGAAGCAGAGGTGATTGCCGGTATCGCCACCGGTGCTATCGCTCATGGCGCTCTGGTGGCCGACTCGTTGGCGTTGCCGATGGTCTATGTGCGTTC
The DNA here is from genome assembly GCA_900322135.1 of uncultured Prevotellaceae bacterium. Taxonomy (GTDB): domain Bacteria; phylum Bacteroidota; class Bacteroidia; order Bacteroidales; family Muribaculaceae; genus Sodaliphilus. The sequence continues at coordinate 29,341 of ONYP01000002.1, read as the reverse complement.
GACCCCCAAGGACCATGGCCTGGAAAACCTTATCGAGGGTGACATCAAGCCAGGCCAGAAGGTCGTCCTTATCGAGGACCAACTCTCGACCGGCAATAATTGCTTGAAATGCCTGAATACCGTGCGCGAAGCTGGTGGCATCGTGCTGGGTGCAGTGGTCATCTTTGATTACAGGTTTTCCATGGCCACAAGGAATCTCAAGCGTGCTAAATTGCCGATTATCACGCTCACCGACTTTGAGACCATGCTTGATGTGGCCATCGACAGCGGCCGCATTTCCCAAGCCGATGCCGATACGCTGCAACAGTGGCACAACGACCCCGAGAACTGGACTCCAGCCGGCTTTGACGCCGTTGACTGATAACTGACAACGCTCACTAGTGATTACGCTTATTTCACCGATGCGCAATCAGTAGTCTGATGCGTGTAATTTGTAGCTTAAATAACTGAAAACTGAATATGGAATCTTTCAAGAGCACTCCTCATGCCATCGCGTGCGATGCTGCAACCATCTATTCTAAACTCATTAATCCATCTCTCATCAAGCAGCTGATTGAGGCCCACTCCGACCAGATTGCCGATGAGGCGCGCAAGCATCTTGACACGGTAACATTTACCGAGGACGCTGTTGCCATCCAGTCTCCCATGGGAGAGGTGACGCTATCGCTTAACCGCGAACAGAGCATCGATGGGCAGCGCGTTGTCTATACGGCTTCCCAGTCCCCGGTGCCCATCAATATGGTCATTAACCTCGATGCCCAGCCCGACGGCACCACGATGAGCACTGCCGAGTTGCAATTGCAGCTTCCCTTCTTCATGCGCAAGTTTGTCGAGGGGCAATTACAGGAGGGTGCCAACCGCTTCGGCGAACTGTTGGCCCGTATCCCGTTTGACAGGCTCTAAACCGCCGTGCCGCCCGTCGCCCGCCCCGTCGAGGTGCAGGCTCTCGCATGTCGTGCGGCTTCTTGTCTGGACTTTCATCCCGGCCCATTGGCTGCCGGGTTAACCGTTAAATATTTCTAATGAAAGAGCGCATTCGTTTGGAGTTGCGCTTTTTTATGTTACCTTTGTGCTGATAAATACATTTTAAGGATTAACCACATAAATTTAGGATATGAAACGATTTGTCACTTTTATGTTTTTAGCGTTGCTGGTGTCAGGCTTGATGGTGCAGGCATTGGCTTATGGCGAGCCCAAGCGGGAGTTCCGCTCAGCCTGGATTGCCACGGTGTGGTGTCTGGATTGGCCCTCGCAAGGTGCCGGTGCCGCTAAGCAAAAGGCGCAGATGGACCGTCTGCTCGACTCGTTGCAGGTCAACAACTTCAACGCGGTGAATTTCCAGGTGCGCTCGATGTGTGACGCGATGTACCAGTCGAGCATCGAGCCGTGGTCGAGTTACCTGACGGGAACCCGCGGCCAGGACCCTGGCTTTGACCCGTTGCAGTATGTTGTGGAGGGTTGCCACAAGCGCGGCATGGAGTGCCATGCTTGGGTGAATCCCTACCGCTGGAGCACAGGCACCGACTGGAACACCCCCTATGACCAGGAACTCAAGCAGGATGGCTGGCTGCTCACCTATGGCGCCACCGTCATCCTGGACCCGGGCCAGCAGCGCACCATCGACCGCATTGTGGATGTGTGCAGGGAAATCATCACCAACTATGATGTGGACGGCATCCTCTATGATGACTACTTCTATCCCAGCGGCATCCCTGCCGACGCTTCGGCACAGGACTATGGCGAGTGGCAGGCATCGGGGTCTTCGCTCTCGTTTGCCGACTGGCGCCGCGACAATGTCAACCGCATGGTCAGGGCGGTCTATGACATGATTCAGGAAACGCGCCCCGAGGTGCGCTACGGCATCTCGCCTGCTGGTGTTGCCGCCAGTAGCCGCACCGTTGCCGATAAGTATGGCGTTGAGCCGTGTCCCACTGGCAGCGACTGGCAGTATAGTGGTATCTTCAGCGATCCGTTGGCTTGGATTTCGTCACAGAGCATCGACTACATTTCGCCACAGGTCTATTGGCCCTTTGGCCACAGCACCAACGACTACGGATTGATTACAGGATGGTGGGGCGAGATTGCTGCCCACTTTGGCCGTCAGGTCTTTATCTCATCATCAATCTCGGGATTGACCAGTTCCTCGACAGCGGTGCAATACAAGGAGTATGCCGATGAGGTGGAGTTTAACCGCACCAGTTCGGTAGACGGGAATCCTGGCTGCATCTTCTACTCGTGCAAATACTTGTATGCCCTGAGCAGCAACCCGCTGGGGCATTATCTCAAGAACACGGTGTTCACGCGGCCGGCCTTGCCCCCTGCCATGCCGTGGAAGCAGGGTAACAATCCAGGCAAGGTGCAAAACCTTGAACGCGCCGGCAACCGCCTGCAGTGGGAAGGCTATGACAATGTGCGATACACGGTATATGCATTCCCCATCACGATGAATGTGACGACTTTCTCCGGGCAGATAGACTATCTGCTGGGCATGACCTACGAGGGTGGATATGATATACCAGAGCAATATCAGCAGGGTTACCAGTTTGCAGTGTGTGTGCTTGACCGCGTGGGCAACGAGTGGGAGCCTGCATTCTTGAGCGTGGAGTTGGATCAGCTTGACGATCCCGTCCTCATCGGTCCGGCCGACGGGGCGACGGTCGATGCTCCGTTCGATTTCACCTGGCACAGTGTCGAGGGTGCGACCGACTATGTGGTGGAACTCGCCCTGACTCCCGCTTTCAGCAATGTGATTGAGCGTGTCACGGTAACCGATACAGTGGCTAGTATGCTGCTTTTCAACAAGCTCACTCATGGCCAGCAGCAGTATTGGCGTGTGCAGTCCTGCTCCGACAGTTGCTACAGCGGTGTGAGCGAGGTGCGTGCCTTCACGCCCATGCTGCTCACTGTCACGACTCCTGCCGACGGCAGCGAGGACCTTGAGGTGCCTGTAACAGTCGAGTGGTATACCTGTGGCAGCAGTGAGCCTGCCACACTCGAGGTGTCGAGCGATGACACCTTCTCGGCACCGTTGTTCACCGGCCAGTCGGCGACAGGCTCAATTGTCATTCCCGAGGATTTGCTGGAGCCGGGCAATACCTATTTCCTGCGCGTTACCCTTACCACAGGCGGCGTTACCATGACCAGTCCGGTGGTACGCTTCTCGGTGGCCCATGCCGCAGCCCGTTTTGTCGTGCCTGTCGATGGCGGTGTGCTGTATAAGGGGCAGCACATTGCACTCAAGCCGCAGCAATGGGCCAGCGCCTATGTCATCGAGGTTTCCAACAGCGAGACCACATGGGGACGCACCCGCTTCATCGAGACGCTGAAGAACGGTCAATATGAGACGACCTTGCCTGCCGAGGAAATCAAGGTCAACGGCAAACTGCTCGAGGACGGAGCGACCTATTATGCCCGCAGCAAGTCAACCTATCTCGACTTTGACGGCAATACCCACACCACTGCCTATGGTCCGATTATCAGTTTCGTGTATAGGGCAAGTGCAATACTGCCTGGTGATGTGAACAGTGATGGCGAAATCAATATCGCCGATGTCAACACCCTCATCGACATGATTCTTGGGGGCGGTGCGACAGAATCGGGTGATGTGAACTGTGACGGCGAAGTCAGCATTGCCGATGTCAACACCCTCATAGCCTTGATATTGTCTATCTGATTAAAGTATTAGATATGTAAGGTTTTGGCCCCCTTAGGCTAGGACGCCCTATCCCTCATTGCGGATGGGGCGTCTGTTTTTCCCTGTTAGGATGATAATCAAGGCCGCGGCAAGTCCATAATAGACGGCATCTCCAGGAAATGCGGCAAATTTGGCTGCCAACATCGCTGCAACACCTGTGGGCATCGATAAAAGCACCCGGCTGGGATTATAGCGTCCCGGTCTCCACAAGGCTAAGCATAGCGGGAAGAGGATGGCAACGGCACGCAGGCCCAGTGACAGGAATCCCAAGTCGTTGATGAAACTGCTGTGGAAAACCAGTGTCGCGATGACGGCCGCCACCAGGATGCCCACGATGGACAAACGCGTTTGGGCCAGTGACGACAGGGGCGATGCGGTCATTCCCATCCGCCGCTTGAAATTGCCGTAAACATCCCGCACCAGGATTGTCGCGGCACCCAGCGACAGCCCGCTGCCGCAGCCCAGGATATTGACGAGCATCGTTCCCAGCATCAGTCCACCCAGCCATGCGGGCAGGTGCTGGAGGATGAAAGCGGGGAACGCCTGCGCTGAATTCTCGATGACGCCAATGCCCGCAGGGAGTGTCTCGCCGGCGGCTTGCAGGGATTTCAACTCATCGGCGGTGATGTAATGGCCGCGCATATAGATTCCCACCAGTGTGCAGGCTGCACCGATGACGGGCATGAACAAGGCACACAACACCGCTCCGCGGCGGGCTCGGGGCGTGCTGGACGCCGACCAGATGCACTGGGCATAACTCTGGGTGCACACCACGCCCAGCACGAGCGAGAGGCAGCCGCCCAGGTCCTTAAAGACGCCGCGGGCAAACGGTGACCCATAGCGGTGGTGGATACTTTCCACATCGGTTAGACCGCTGAACTGGGCGAGGGCAGGGGAGTGATAGACATTGTCGAGGCCCTCGCGCAGCCCCGTCAGGCCTCCGGCGATGTGCCACACGATGATTCCGGCAATCAGCGAACACAGGTAGAGCAATATCAGTTTGACAATACCGCCAGCGCCGGCGCTGCGGATGCCTCCGAACAAGACGAGCAGCATGATGAGCGCCGCTCCTGCTATCGAGGCCCAGAAAGTGGAAATCCCGAACAGGCTGCCCAGCATCGCCGACGATGACATCACCTGCGACATGATGCTGATGAAAATGCCGATGAGGAAAAGTATCGACCCCACGGTCTCGGCCTTGTGCCCATATTCACGGCTAACAACCTCGAGCAGCGTTGTGCAGCCGCTGCGCCGCAAGGGACCTGAGTAGAAAAGCCCTAGCACCAGGGCTCCGATGCCTGCGCCGATTGTGAACCACCATGCTGATATGCCGTAGCTGAACGCCAGCTGTGCCGTGCCGATGGTGGACTGCCCGCCGGCCAGTGTGCCCAGCATGGCACCGCACACCATCAGGCTGCCTGATTTGCCGCCTGTTGTGAAACTGTGAGCATCTTTCACCTTGCGTCCTGACAACCAACTCACTGCCAAGATTAACATGACGGTGAGCAGCACGCCTGTGAGATGTACAATCGATACCATGTGGTCGTTACAATTATCAATAAAACTTGCCTGCTACGGACAAAAAATTGGTGCAAAGGTACTGCAAGCCTGATACAATGGCAAACAAAAAAAATCATTTTTTGATTTGCCGTTGTTGGGATGACACCTATTGTTTACGGCTAATGCAGTGTCAATGTGACTGTAGTGTAAAAAATTACCAAATCTGGGATATTGTTAATAACTATTTCTTTCCTTTCTTGCTGTTTGTATAAATTAGGTGTAATTTTGTAGGTTGATAATTGTGCAGTATGGCACAGTGCGGCAATAATTATGGAATATTACTTTAAAACCAAAACATATTTTTAGACATGAGACTGACTACTCTTTTTTCGTTGATTGTGTTATCAACACTGATGGCGCTGGCTGGGCCGCACCATTACTCCAGTAACATTGAGGGTGATGTCAATGCTGATGGTGATGTCAACATCGCTGATGTCAATGTGGTCGTTGACGCTATCTTGAGCGACAGGCACGACCCGGCATGTGATGTGAACGGTGACGGCGATATCACTATTGCCGACATGAATGTCCTGATTGACTACATCCTGAGCGGACCTGTAGTGCCTATGGCCGAAACCGGCATGTACATGGGCATTGTTGGTTATAACCAAGTCTTGAACACCAAGCCTCTGGCAATGCTTGACTCGACATCGGTAACCGAGTTCAACGAGTTTGTCGCATCGCTGACTACCCAACCGGGCCGTCTGATGTACTACTCGGTGGACAAGGCTATTGACGCCCTCTCAGTGGCCAGAAAGCCTGTTAACCTGCAGAATGTCGCTGTCGTGACCTTTACCGAGGGTCTTGACCAGGGTTCACTGATGATGACCGACAAGTATGAGACCGAGGCTGAATATGCCCAGGCACTCAATGCCCGCATCGTCGACCAGCGAATCTATGGCCGCCCCATCAAGGCTTACACTGTGGGACTGCTCAATGACAATGTTAAGGACACCACCCAATTCCGTGCCAACCTGTATGCGCTGTCAAGCGACTCGACCAAGGCCATGGAGGTAACCACGATGGGCGAGGTGAATTCCAAGTTCCAGGCCATCGCCGATGACTTGGTTAGCCGCAACATGTCCGAGACCCTGACACTTGTATTCCCCGGTGTGGGTACGGGCACGCGCATCCGTTTCACTCTTGACGAGGTTAACGATGCAACCGTCGGCGAGTCACAGGTCTACATCGAGGGTACTTTCTCCCTCAAGACCCGCAGCCTCACCAACATCGTCTACAAGGGCCTGACCTGCAACGCTGGTGACAGCGTGGCAGCCTCCAGTGTGGACGGTATGTTTGTGACCCTCGTCTTCAACGGCATCCAGCTCGACAGCGAGGAGCGCATCGAGAAGAAGAACATCCAGGAATGGTACTGGATTGAGGACCAGCAGACCTGGCAGGCTAGCACCGAGTTCACCACCGATCGCCTTCCTGATGTCGAGAGCACCTATTCCAGTGCACTCGTGATGCTGCTGCTCGACTGCAGTTCAGTACTGGACGAGAACTTCGATGAGTTGCAGAGTGCAGCCAACCAGTTCATTGAGCGAATGCAGAACTACAACACCATCCCCGGCATGTTCACCGTCAACGGCGTTTCATTCCAGATGGTGGCCGTCGATGGCGGTACCTTCACGATGGGTGTGGACAGCGCTACGGTCGACATGGGCTTGGCCAATGCCGATGAGATGCCCGCACACGAGGTGACCCTTGCCCCGTTCAGCATCGGTCAGACCGAGGTGACCCAGGAACTGTGGTACGCAGTCATGGGTAGTTATCCCAGCGGTTTCACTGGCAACTTGCAGCGTCCTGTTGAGCAGGTAAGCTGGGATGATTGCCAGGAGTTCATCACCCGCCTGAATGCCATTACCGGCAAGTCCTTCCGTCTGCCCACCGAGGCTGAGTGGGAGTTTGCCGCTCGCGGTGGCGTGAAGAGTCGCGGCACGCTTTATGCCGGCAGCGACAACCTTGACGAGGTGGCCTGGTTCTATGCCAACAGCTATGCAGTAGGCACCGACAGTCCTGACTATGGTACCCACACGGTTGCCGCTAAGCACGGCAACGAGTTGGGCCTGTATGACATGAGCGGTAATGTGTTTGAGTGGTGCAGCGACTGGTATGGTCCCTACACCGAGGAGCCTCAGGAGAACCCCACTGGCCCCGAGACCGGTGTGCGCCGTGTTACCCGTGGTGGTAGCTGGTTCAGCGTGCCTGGTGACAGCCGGGTAACCTTCCGCAACTATGAGGCACCCGCAAGCCGCAGCTACTCGCTTGGCTTCCGCCTCGTGCTGCAATAAATAGCACAATCATGAACACATGCACCCGATGAGGTCCCTGTCGGACACCTTGTCGGGTGCATTTTGCTAACCGATGGATTATGATTCTGATTATTGCTACTGCATTATTGCCGGTATTTTTGCTCGGCTGGTGGATTTATCGTAAGGATTCTGCCCGTCCCGAGCCGCTCAATCTGCTTTTTAAGGCGTTCTTCTATGGCGTCGGCTCTACATTTGTGACGGTGGTCATCGTTTCCTTTTTGAGCATGTTGGGACTGGTGGTCCGTGAGCCGGGCTCCTTTGCCGATGCGGTCTCTTTGTCCTTGTTTGGCGCCGCTTTGCCTGAGGAAACCGCCAAATTGCTGATGTTGTGGCTCTTCCTGCGCAAGAACAAGTTTTATGAGGAGTACCTCGACGGTATCGTCTATGCCGCTTGTGTGGGATTAGGATTCGCCGGTGCCGAGAACATCTTGTACCTCCTCCAGAGCGAGGACTGGATGCTCACGGGCATCATTCGCGCTCTCACGGCCGTACCCGCCCACTTTGCCATGGCTTGCGCTATGGGCTATTTCTACAGCAAGCGCCACTTCGGCGACCGTGGTATGCTCACTGCTGTTTGCATATTGGCGGTTCCCATCATCATCCATTGGACATGGGATGCACTGGCTTTCAGCCAGGGTATCTATCCGGGGCTGTGGATGGTCTTTAATATTGCATTTGTGCTGCTGATTTATTTCCTGTACAAGAGCACCGTGAGGCGCATTGCCGCCCTTCAGCGGATTGATGAGGCCCGTTTCACCCCGCCGCCTTTTCCGGGCTCAGTGACTCCGCCGCAACCGCCAGTAGGAATGCCTATGCCCCCGCTCCCCCCTCATGATGAGAACGCACAAGCCAGAATAGTGCCGCCATCTCCTCCGGTCCCTGACAATGACAACAGCCCTCAGGCTTGAATCAGAGGACTGCAGAGTAGCGCTGTCCTTCAATCAATGATATAAAAAACAGGACCCAACTCATTTGGGCCCTGTTTTTGTTTTAGATTGCTTCTAAATTGACTTCGGTGGGTTTCTTTTCTTTTTTCACCAGCCGTTCATAGTCGGGATTGCCCTCGCGCAAGAGACGGTCGTAACGATCGCGGTCATTCAGCACCTCATAGGCCGCCTGCACATCACGGTTGCGGTGGTTGATGATAATGCTGTAGGCGCTCACATCGGCAAAGATGTCGCGGGCGATGAGACCCTTGATGATGTCCTTGAGCAGCTGTTCGCTCACGCGGTACTTTTCCTCGTCATATTTCACGCTGTCCTTCTCGCCGATGGCAATGAACTCGCTCATCATCTCATCGGTAACGACAAAGTTCTTGTCAAAGTCGCTGATGGTTTTGTACTGCTTGGTGAGCTGTTTGCGGTTCTTGTCGACATAGCTGATGGCAAACTGGTTGGTGATGCCCTTGGCAGTCAGGTCACGGTAGTAGGTCGTGTACTCACTAGTGTCGACGGGGACATACACATCGGGCATGACGCCGCCACCGCCATAGATGGTGCGGCCGTTCAGGCAAGTGGTGTAACGCAGGGAGTCGTTGAACTGGATGCTGTCCAGGCAATAGTACTCGCCCTCGTTGGCACGGTCAAGCAGTTCTTTCTCATAGTCTTCCTTTTTGCCACGGTCATAGGGCTTCTGGATGCAGCGTCCGCTGGGAGTATAGTAACGGGCAACGGTCAGGCGCATCATCGAGCCGTCGTCAAAGCGGACAGGCCTTTGAACCAATCCCTTGCCGAAGGTCCTGCGGCCCACAACCACTGCGCGGTCCCAATCCTGCATGGCGCCGGCAAAGATTTCGGCCGCCGATGCCGAGAACTGGTTGACGACAACGACCATGTGCAGGTCTTTGTAGTCGCCCCAACCGTTGGCGTTAGCATCGCTGCGAGGCTGGTTCTCACCCTCGGTATACACCATGAGTTGTCCTCGCTGGAGGAACTCGTTGCACATGTCGATGGCTGCATTGAGGTAGCCGCCGCCATTGTCGCTCAAGTCGATGATGACTTGTGTCATTCCTTGTTTCTTGAGGTCGCTCAGGGCTTCCATCATTTCCTCATGCGTCTTGGCGCCAAAACGCGAGATGCGCAGGTAACCCGTCTTCTCGTCAAGCATGTATTTGGCGTCGATACTGTGCAACGGGATATTGTCGCGCGTGATGCGGAAGGTGATGAGTTCCTTCACGCCGGGGCGCATCACCTTGATGGTGACTTGGGTACCTTTCTTGCCGCGCAGCCGTTTCTGGATGTCGCTGTTCTTCATCTTCACACCGGCAATGGTGGTGTCGTTCACATAGATGATGCGGTCACCGGCCAGGACACCAACGCGCTCGCTGGGTCCGCCGGGCACCGTCTGGATGACATACAGGGTGTCCTTGTTCATGTTGAACTGAATGCCCACACCGCTGAACTCTCCCTGGAGCGGTTCCTCGAGTTCTTTGGTTTCCTTGGCATCGGTGTAGGAGGAGTGGGGGTCCAGGCTCTCAACCATGCCGCGGATGGCATCCTCGATGAGCTTATCCTCGTTGACCGAGTCAACATACAGGCTTGTGATGGCATACTCGGCATTGAGCAGTTTCTGCAACGCCGCGGGCATCGACCTCTGGGCCATCGAGGTGAGTGACAGCGCCAGGCACAAGGGTAAAGTCAATAATAGCTTTCTCATGTTGTATCGATATATATCTTAAAAATGTGTTACTTGTTGGATGTGGGAAGCAGCGACATGTCGGCTTCCTTGGGAAGATAAGCGCTCACATCTTGTCCGTAACGCGCCAGTTCGCGCACGATGCTGCTACTGATGTGGCTATACTCGGGTAGGGTGTAGAGCAGGATGGTCTCGATGCCGGTCAGGTCGCGGTTGACCTCGGCCAGGTGTTTCTCGTTCTCGAAGTCCTGGATGAGGCGCACGCCCCGCACGATGAATTGTGCACCCACCTCTCGCGCGGCATCAACGGTCATGCCGCTGTAGGTGATGACCTCAACCTGCGGGTCATCCTTGAACACGCGTTCAATCCATGTCTGGCGCTGTTCCATCGTCATGAACGACCGCTTGTCGGCATTCACTCCGATGGCGATGATAAACTTATCGAACAGCGGCAATGCCCGGCGCACGATGGACTCGTGACCACGGGTAAAAGGGTCAAATGACCCGGGAAAGATAGCGATGCGCCATCCCTCAAGATTAGTGTTCTGTGATGTCTTCATCGTCTTCGTTCACTAGATTGTCAATAATAAAGCCCTGGCGCTCCATGGTGTTCTTGCCCATGAAGAAGGCAAGCATCTGCTTCACCGAGTCCTCCTTGCGCAACTGCACGCGGTCGAGGCGCATCTCGGGGCCGATAAAATCCTTGAACTCGTCGGGGGAAATTTCTCCCAGACCTTTGAATCGGGTAATCTCGGCGGCATCACCCAGCTTGTCGAGTGCCGCAAGACGCTCCTCGTCATTGTAGCAGTAGTAAGTCTCTACCTTTTGGGGCTTGGCCTCGCGCTTGGTGCTTCTGGTCTTGCGCTTGGCCTCCTTCTTGTTGAGCACGCGGAAGAGCGGCGTCTGCAGTATGTACAAGTGGCCGGTCTTGACTAGTTCGGGGCAGAACTGCAGGAAGTAGGTCAACAGCAACAGACGGATGTGCATGCCGTCGACATCGGCATCGGTGGCGATGATGACCTTGTTGTAGCGCAGTCCGTCGATGCCGTCTTCAATGTTCAGTGCTGCCTGTAGCAACGCAAACTCGGTATTGATGATGACCTTCTTGGGGTCAAGGCCGAAGGTGTTGAGCGGTTTACCTCGCAGCGAGAACACGGCTTGCGTCTCCACATCGCGGATTTTGGTGATTGAGCCACTCGCGCTCAGACCCTCGGTGATGAAAATTGAGGTCTCGTCACGGCGGTCATTGTCCTTGGGGGCGCGGGAGTCGTTGAAGTGGACGCGGCAGTCGCGCAGCTTGTCGTTGTGCAAAGCGGCCTTCTTCACATTCTCGCGCACCTGCTTGCTGACGCCGGCGATGGCCTTGCGTTCACGCTCGTTGTCCTGAATCTTCTTCAGCAGCACCTCGGCGGTCTCGGGCGTCTTGTGCAGGTAGTCGTCCAGTTCCTTCTTGATGAAGTCGTTGATGTACTTGTAGATGGTGGGGCCGTCTTTCCACATGACGCTGCTGCCCAACTTGATCTTGGTCTGTGACTCAAACACGGGTTCCTCGACTTTGACGCTGATGGCGGCGACAATGCCGTTGCGGATGTCGCTGTATTCAAAGTTCTTGCCGTAGAACTCCTTGATGGTCCTTGACAAGGCCTCGCGGAATGCGCTCTGGTGGGTGCCGCCCTGTGTCGTGTGCTGGCCGTTGACAAACGAGTAGAACTCCTCGCCCAGCTGTGCAGCATGGGTGATGACCACCTCGATGTCGTCGCCCGTGAAGTGCATGAGCGGGTACAGCGGGTCGTTGGTCATCTTCTCCTTCACCAGGTCGCTCAGGCCGTTACGCGAGTGGTACTTCTTGCCGTTGAATGTGAGCGTCAGCCCCGTGTTCAGGTAGGAGTAGTTCTTGATCATCGACTCGATGGTCTCCTCGCGGAACTTATAGTTCTTGAAGATGCTGGCATCGGGCTTAAAGCGCACCAGCGTGCCGTTCTCTTCACCGCTGTCGGCGGCAACGATGCCGCTCTCTTCCTTGGCGATGCCCTCGTTGTAGAGTACCGACGAGCATTGCCCGTCACGCACGCTGCGGATGTAGAACTCGGTGGACAGGGCGTTCACCGCCTTGATACCCACACCGTTCAGACCCACCGACCGTTTATAGGTCTGCGTGTCATACTTGGCACCGGTGTTCATCTTGGACGAGGCTGCTTTCACCTGGTCCAGGGGAATGCCACGGCCATAGTCGCGGATGGTGACCGCGCCGTCCACCACATCGATGTCGATGTGGGGCTTGGCGTAGCCCGTGTTGAACTCGTCGATGCTGTTGTCGATGACCTCTTTGATGAGGACATAGATGCCGTCGTCGTCTTGAGAACCGTCGCCCAGCTTGCCAATGTACATGCCGGGACGCTGGCGGATGTGTTCGCGCGGCGATAGCGTCACCAGGCGGTCATAGCCGCCAAAGTCGCTTCCTTGCTGCTGACCCGCTTCCATGGCGGGCTCTTCTATCTGATGCTGTTTGTCTTGGGACATACTTATAGTAAAATCTGCATTTTAACCTGCAAATTTACTAAAAATCCCGCAAATTTCATGCCGCAGCCGTCATCTATAAGTTTTATTAACGAATTAATGTGCCGGCTGAGGCAAGATTTCGCGCGAAGTCTCGTTTTTAATGAAAAATACCACCCAATAATTATCGGTAAGCAATGAGAAAGACCTACTCGACCATACTCATCCTGGTGGCTCTGGTTGCCGGCGTCATGCTTGTCTCGTGTGATCCCATGTCCTCGGTGGAATATAAGATTTACAATAAAACCGCCGACACCGTCACCGTTACCTTGCACAAGGAAATCTTGACCTCGCCCTATAATGGCTTCACCGTTGAGGTGAACGACAGCGTAACCACCCATTACGGCAGTGAAGACAGCACTGTTGTTGCTGTATTGGCTCCTGACAGAACCATGACGGTAAATAATGAATGGTCGGGGCTTTATCGTGAAGAGAGGATTGTGCCCTTGTGGAGGTACATCAAGTCTATCATGGTGGGTGAAAACAACCTGCCAGCCGCAACATGGAATAATGAGGCAGCCTGGCATCTGAAGGTTGAGGGCGGCGGCCGTTTCGAGGGCGAGTCCCGCTACTACTCCATCATCCTGCGATAACCATTACCCAACGAAAATACAACTGGATACTGTGAATAGAGGCTGAGTCTGTCGCTTTCATTCCTTCACTCCTTTTATTTTCCTGTGTTTTTTGGGAAATCTCCATAAAAAATGCTATTTTTGCACAATCTTAAATTACCTCGCCTCGATGGCGAGTATTGTTTAACCAATTAACTTGGATCGGTATGAAAAACAAATCTCTACCTTTAAAACTATTTGCCATTGTGATGGCCCTATCGTGTGCCCTTGGAGCCAACGCTGAGACTAGGTTGCGGGGCGATGTGACCGGTAACAACGAAGTGGATATCAGTGATGTGACGGCACTGATTGAGTACATCCTCACAGGTGATGCCTCGTCGCTCAATCTGTCCGGCGCCGACTGTACATTGAACGGCGAAATTGACATCAGTGATGTAACTGGCTTGATTGATTATGTCCTGCAAGGCCAATGGCCTGATGAGCCTAGCGTTACCCCGGGCGAGTATGTTGACCTGGGTCTGCCTAGCGGCACGCTGTGGGCGACACGCAATGTGGGTGCCAACGCTCCCGAGGATGGCGGCTACCATTATCGATGGGACGAGACTGTTCCAGTAGAGAACTATGATGAAAATTATGCGGACTTTTGGCCAGCGTATGATTATAAATCCTATGGTTTGGTATACGATTTGATAGAACTGCTTCCCGGAGACGATGCCGCCTATGTCAACTGGGGGCCATCGTGGCGCATGCCGTCGGTTGAGCAGATTCAGGAACTTTGCGAGAATTGTTCTCTTCGGTTTTTGGAACTTAATGGCGTGAATGGTACTTTTATCACGGGTCCGAATGGTCACACTATGTTCTTGCCTGCTGCAGGTGTTTACTATGGTGTCTTTTTGTCCGGTGGTGGCATGTATTGTGCCTATTGGTCGCGTTCTCTTGATGTTAGTGATCAAACTTATGCGTATTCAACCAGATTTGTTGATGATTATGATTCTGATGAGTTTGATGAATTTGATTACTGGACCGATAGCCGTACATTAGGTAAAAGTGTGCGACCTGTGCGTGTCCCATAAATAGCAACATCGGTTTGCGTTTTGCAATGTAGACCTCTATCAGCATAAAATAATCGGTTAACTTACCGCATGGGTAGGTTAACCGATTATTATTACATAGATGATAATGTGTTAGCGGCGCTTGACGATGGCGACATAGGTGATGAGGATGATGTTCATCATCAACGCGTAGATGATGGCAGGAATGGCATAGACATCGTTGTTGAACACCAGCGGGCTGCTGGCGATGGCGATGGCCTGGGCGGCGTTCTGCATACCCACCTCGATGACGATGGTGCGGCGTTCCTGGCCTGTGAGCCGCATGGCGCGGCACAACAGTGCTCCGCTGGCCATGGCAAGCAGAATCAGGACGCTGATGGACAAACCCAGTTGCCCGAAACTCTCGATGATGGCTTCGCGGTTCTGGATAAAGAAGACGGTAGCCAGGAAGATGAGGGCGGGGAAGGCAATGCGCGACAGGATGTTGTGCATCTTGTCGGCGGCAGTGACCCATCTTTTCCTCACGGCGATACCCACAATGATGGGCAGGAACATGAGCACGAGGTTCTGCATCACCAGTTTGCCGATGGGCAGATGCACTTGCACGGCGCTGCCTGTAGTCGCCGTGACCCATGCCATGATAAGAGGGACAGTCACCAGCGTGATGATGCTGCTGCATGCGGTGAGCGATACCGACAGGGCCACATCGCCCTTGGCGAGCATCGAGAACACATTGGACGAACTGCCGCCGGGGCAACAGGCAATCAGTACGAAACCAATAAGGAAGGTGGCTTCCAACCCGAAGGTTTTGCCGATGAGCCATGCCAACAAGGGCAGCACGATGATTTGCCCGATGAGTCCCGCCAATACGGGTTTGGGGCGGGTCTTAAACAGTTTAAAATCCTCTAATTTCAGGTTCAGGCCCAACTCGAACATCAGCAGGGTGAGGATGGGCAGTACAATCCAAATCGTGTTCATTGTCAATTATGGTTGTGATTTTTCAGTATAACAAGTCTTTGTAACACTCAAGGCACTTGCCATTGCGGGAATGACAAGTACCTTGAAATTAAATGTTTATGCTCTGATTTAAAGTTTCGAGGCGATAGCGTCGGCAATGGCTTGCATCTCCTCGGCAGGCAGGGTCAACTTGGGACCGCCGAAGGCCATGTCCTTCTCGCTCTGCAACGGCACGAGGTGGATGTGGCAATGGGGCACTTCCAGACCCAGCACGCCGATGCCGATGCGCTTGCAGGGCACTGCCTGTTCGAGCGCCATGGCAACCTTGCGTGCAAAAGCCCACAATCCTGCATATTCTTCCTCATCGAGGTCAAACATGTAGTTGACCTCATGCTTGGGGATGACCAGGGTGTGGCCCTTGGCCATGGGATTGATGTCGAGGAAGGCGTAGTAGCGGTCGTCCTCGGCTACCTTGAAACTGGGAATCTCGCCAGCGGCGATTTTACTGAAGATAGTTGCCATAACGATTACACTTCGATTTTCAGGATTTCAAACTTCATCAATCCGGCAGGTGCCTGCACCTCGACTTTGTCGCCCACCTTGTGACCCAGCAGACCCTTGGCGATGGGGGTGGAGATGGAAATCTTGCCCTCGCGCAGGTTGGCTTCGGTTTCGGTAACGATGGTATAAGTCATTTGGGCCTTGTTCTTCAGGTTGCGGATCGTCACCTTGGTCAGCAACTGCACCTCGTCGGTAGAAATATTGCTCTCGTCGATGATGCGTGCCGAGGCAATCAGGCTCTTGAGCTCAGCAATCTTAGCTTCGAGCATACCCTGGCGCTCCTTGGCCGCGTCATATTCTGCGTTCTCTGAAAGGTCTCCCTTGTCACGAGCCTCTACAATGGCACGGACAACCTCGGGACGCTCGACATTCTCAAGATGGGAAAGTTCGGCCATCTTTTTGTCGTAACCTTCCTGTGTCATGTAAGTAATAGCCATGCTAAATACTGTGTTTCTAAATTTTTAAGATTCAAAAAATTAGAAGAATCTCAACGCTTTGCATTTGAGACCCCTCGCGGTTAATATTTGTTTTTTGCGTTGCAAAGGTACAATTTTAATTCAAATGTGGCAACTAATTGTTAATAAATTCACCCCTGTTTATTAAAAATTAACCCTTGACAACAGCGATTCCAGCCGTTTCCGGTAGTGCGGTCGGCTTACCGTCGCCACAGGGCGAATATCTGTCGTGTAGCAACCCCCAGACTGATGGCTGTGGCGATAGCTGCCACTATCGTTTGCCCCGTTTCCATGGCCACCATTACCCCGGCTGCCACGGCAAGCGTCCACAGCAGGTTGTACAGACTGGCCCGTGTCACCTCCAGGCGGTAAATCCTGAAATAGACCACAGCGATGATGACCGTGTACAACAGGTAGGACACGAGGAAGGCGATACCCAGCCCCGTGAGGCCCCACCAATGGTAGAACAGGATATTGAGCAACAGGTTGATGACTGCGCTGGCAACCTCGGTCCACAGGTAGGTCTTTCCGTCGCCCTTGGCCAGGATGGTGAAGGCCAGGCACCATGACAATGTGCGCAGCACGGTGCCGATCATTCCCCACGAGATGAAAGTGAGGATGACATTGAAGTCGGGTGTGTAGAGCAGCCACACGACAAATTCGCGCAGCAGGATGAACAGTGCCACCACGGGTGCCATAACGGCGATGGCGACATTGATTTCCTGGGACACGAAAGCGCGCAGGCGCAGCCGGCTCTCGGCAACCTTGGCAAGTCGTGGGTAATACTCCATGCCCAGGGCTGTGAGAATCAGGCCTGTGTATTTGTTGATAAGGGTATAGCCGGCTTGATAGAAACCCACCTGCTCGGTGCCGGCATGGATGTTGAGCCAAGCATTAAAGGCATAACTGGCGAGGATAGTGGCAAAGTTGCCCAGGGTCATATAGATACCCAACTTCACAAAGCCTTTTCCCATGTCGAAGGCCTCGCTGCTGCTTATCGCAGCCGGCTTGTAGTCGCGGTTGCGGAACAGCCATGCGAAAACGGCCAAGGCCAACGCATAGGCCAGAATTGACGGCAGAATGCTGCGTTCGCGCAACAAGTAGAACAAGGGGACTGAAACAGCCAGACCGACAACCGTGCCGCACAGCGTTACGCTGGCCAGGCGCTTGAGGCGCGCAGTGCCCTGCAGCACGGCATATTCTCCATTGGTCAGCGCCTGCAGCAACACTGCGGCGCTCAGGGCGACAAAGCCCCAAATGTGGGTCGTGTCGCCAAAGGTGACCTGACTCAGCAACGGCGACAGTGTCAAGGTGAGCAACGCGCCGGCCAGTCCCAACCACATCGACCACCTGCGCACCACGGTTACAATGCGTGCGACCAGGCTTGTGTTATGCCCGTCCATCGCTTGGGAGATGTCACGCACGCTGCTGGAACGGATGCCCAGGTTGGTCCCGGTGGATATCATTTCCAGTGCATTGTTGAACAGGCCGAACAGGCCGATGCCCACAGGGCCAATCCACAGGGCCACAAGCTTGGTGCGGATAATCGAGCACAGGATGCCCACGACCTGGACCCCACCAAAGAGGCCCATCGCCTTCATCGCCATGCGTGAGATATTACCGCGCTTGCCCGCCATAACACATTATAATATATTATATGTTGATTTCAAACACATTATAGACGATGCCACGGCCGCCCAGACGCGACTTCTGTCGAACAAGTCCCTCGTTGAGGTATTTGCCGTGGTCCTCGTTGGAGATGCCGAAGTCAAAGTAGCGGTAACCCAGTTCGGTATGGCGCCCGATGAGGTAATCAAACAGCAGCGTCAACGCCTTGCTCTCCTTGCCGCGTGGCGAGGCTCCGATATACTGGCAGTGGGCAGTGGGCGTCGACAGGTACATCACCACACCCGCCAGCAGCTCGCCGTCGAGGGTGGCGGTGTAAAGGCGGATGCAGTCGGGGAAACGGCTCACTAGCAGCCGCATCTCCTCGAGGGTGTGCACCGGTCGGGTGCTGTAACGGGAGTCTAGCAGTGAGGAGAGCAGCGTCCAATAACCCTCCCAGTCCTCGCTAGGGCCTACTTGTATGCCTGCCTTGCGGGCAGCGTTGGCTCCGCTCTTGTTGCCACGGTCCAGGGGCAGGGGGCAGGTCAGGTCGATGGTTGTGGAGATGTTGGTCTCTGTCGGTACGGCATGGTGACGGAACAAGGCATACAGGTCTTCTTCACAGGGGTAGCGGTGATAGATGTGCGGTATGGCTTTGTACACCAGTCGTTTGATGCCGTTTCCTGACATCCATGAGACTGCGGCATCCATTACATCCATCATCACTGTGGCGTCAAAATGCTTGAGCGGAACGAGCCAGCCGCCGTAGGTGAGACCGCGGTGGGAAAACAAGGTGTCACCGTCGATGCAGGCCGGCAGCAGTGAACACGGCTTGCCGTCGCGCACGGCAACTAGTGAGCAGTCGGTAAACCGATCGCTATGGTAGTCCATGTACCCGCGCTGGTGCAGGAATGTGCCATTGCGGCTGTTCTTCACCAACTCGTCCCACAGGCCCGCCATCGAGCTATCGTATCTCAAAATCTCAATCATCTCCAATGCTGTTTGATGTAAACCATCCCATATGTCCAGCCAGTCCAGCCCATCCGGTTGGTCCGGTTTGTCCAGCCCATCCAGGTAGTCCAGCCTGTCCAGTTAATCCATTCCTTCAATTTAAAAACGCAAATATACACCAAAAAAGTATTACCTTTGCGCAAAAATAATTCTAATTCACATGAAACTGTCCAAGATAGGCCTTCTGCCGCGCGTGATTATCGCCATCGCTTTGGGTGTGCTGTGTGGCATGTTTTTCCCTGAGTGGGCTGTGAGATGCTTTGTCACATTCAACAGCATCTTCAGCAATTTTCTCTCGTTCCTGATACCTCTCATCATTGTGGGTCTGGTAACTCCTGCCATTTCCGACATCGGTAAGGGTGTGGGACGGCTGCTCTTGATAACTACGCTGATTGCCTATGGTGATACCGTATTCTCGGGGTTCCTGAGCTATTTTACCAGCACGACGGTATTCCCGTCGCTCATCGACCCGAGCAAAGCGGCCCAGGCGGTAGTGACTGCCGAGGAGCTGCAACCGTTTTTCACGATTGAGATTCCGCCGTTGCTGGATGTGATGAGCGCGCTGATCATAGCCTTTGTCATGGGTTTGGGCATCTCCTACTTTGAATCGCCTAATCTCAAGAGTGTTTTTGCCGAGTTCCGCAGCATCATTGCCAAGACTATCGAGGTGGCGCTGATTCCTGTCCTGCCTATTTACATCTTCTCGATATTCATCAACATGTCTTACTCGGGCCAGGCATGGCGCATCATCAATGTCTTCATCGCTATCATCGGCGTTATCTTTGTGATGCACATCCTGCTGCTCGTGTTCCAGTATTGCATCGCCGGAGCAGTAGCACGCCTCAACCCCTTCAAGGCGTTGTATAACATGATGCCTGCCTATTTCACGGCCCTGGGCACATCGTCCTCGGCTGCGACAATTCCCGTGACACTTGAGCGGGTCAAGAAAAATGGTGTGAGTGAAGGCATCGGTGGGTTTGTCGTGCCCTTGTGCGCTACGATACACCTGTCGGGTAGCGCGATGAAGATTACCGCCTGTGCCGTGGCTTTGTTGCTCATGCAGGGCGGAGCAATCCAATTCGGGGCTTTTGCCGGTTTTGTGCTCATGCTGGGCGTGATGATGGTGGCTGCGCCGGGTGTCCCCGGGGGTGCCATCATGGCTGCGCTGGGTGTGCTGCAGTCTATCCTGGGCTTTACCGCCGAGCAGCAGGCATTGATGATTGCGCTGTACATCGCTATGGACAGTTTCGGCACGGCTTGCAATGTCACTGGCGATGGCGCAATCGCCTTGGTAGTCGACCGCATTTATGGCAAGAAGAATGCAGGGCAGATTGCCCAAAAATCCTCTATTTAAGCCATCATTAGTGTCATATTGTGGTGTAAAGAGAGCGTTAGTCTGAAGATTTTTGGCTTAAAATAGTATTTTTAGATAAAAATTGGCAGAAAAATTTTGTATTTGAAACTTTGTAGCGCATAAAAGGGAAAAATCAATTTTGATTTATCAAAGAGTTTCGGATTAACTTTACTGTCGTGATTGATAGAATGGTTAATCCATTTTTTTTGTATCTGTACCGATAGACTGATTCAACGAAACGGCTTAATCTTCCAGAGCCGTTCACTACTCCGATGTTTTCTTAATCCTCCCGCCGATGTGCCAATTGTTTCAGCGTTGGGTCCATCGGCAGACCAAAAAAATGGTGGCGCAGATTCAGTTCGCTCCGCGCCACCATTGCTGGGTTTAATTATCTGATGTTATGATGAATTAGCCTTTCAGGATGAGGTCGATGAGGGCGTTCACATCAGCAATGTTGATCTCGCCGTCGCCGTTGACATCGCCACGGGGATTGCTCGTGTTGTCACTCAGGATCATGCCGATGAGGGCATTCACATCGGCGATGCTCACCTCGCCGTCTCCGTTGACATCACCCTTCAAGGGCGTGGGCGGTACGACGGGGTCGGTGTTGGTGGCGCCACACACGCCATAGGCCTCAACACCCTCGATGGCAAAGGTTACAGTAGTGGACATCGTGCCGTCCTCATTGGGCTTGGCGGGCAGGCACTTGATACCGCTCTTGTGCAACGGGTTGTTCGGGTCGAGGGGCACACTGTTGCGGATAGACTCGGCATCGCTGGCAGGAGCGATATAGCTCCAGTAGATGAATTCGCCGTCGCTGTTGATCTGGGCCACATTGGCAAGCTCACCGCTGTCCTCGGCGCCCTCAACCTTGATGGGCGAGTCGTCGATAAGTTCACAGTCGCTGATGCGCAGGTTGTCGTTGCCCTCCACATCGGCACCGGTCTCGAGGTTCTCAATCTTGCTCAATGCGATGCGATAGATGCCGGGCACGCAGCCATTGGGGTCGGTTTGTACCTGCATGTACAGGTAGCCGTTCTCCTCGTCGAGGTAGAAGGTCTTGATGATGGCGTCCCTGAACAGGGCATTATAGTGCTTAGTGTGGCCTTGGCCTCCGTCAGGATAGATGTCGCCTTTCTTGAAGCGCAGCAGGCAGATGCCGTTGAACTTCTTGCTCATCCAGAAGATGCCGTGCTTGTCCTGGGTAAAGCCACCGGTGATGGAGCCCCAGCTGATTTCATCGTTGTAGTAGGGCAGCCACTGGTTCTGCAACAGGAACGGCTGCTGGCCGTAGAGGCCCGTTGTGTCGGCATTCAGCTCATGGATACCCACATTGCGGTCACTGATGTAAATCTTGTTCTCGTTCTTGTCGATGAACATGGTGAACGGGTCTTCACTGGGTGCGTATCCCACATTGTTCAATACGGTCACGCGGTAGAAGATGCCGTTGGTGTTGTTTACATAGAACAGTTCGCCGTCGCCCAGGGGCTGGTTGGGATCCTGATAGGTGAACTTGTTACCGGCTACGGCGACATAAACGCGGTTCTTGTAGCTCTGCAGCGTGAAGGCGTGTTGGCCCGCGTTGAAATTGGTGTTGACGATGTTGCCGTTCTCGTCCTTATACATCAGGGCACCATTGGTAGTTGCGAAATACAGACCGGCGGGGCAGCCCAGGGTGGAGCCTTCGCCCGAGATGGTGGCATCGCCCACAATGTTCAGGTAACGCCACTGGTTGGCGTTCTTGAAGGCCTCGACCGAGCCGGGGGCTACCTTGCAGACTACATCGCCCTGGCTCTCGTTGAACACGCCGGCGGCAAGGGCGGGCGTGTTGACATTGAGCACGCGCAACTCCTTAATGGTGGCAGGCACTGAACCGGGTTCCATGTAGTTGACATTGGCGGGAATCTCCATCTGCTCAAGGGCGGTGCAGCCCTCAAAGCAGTTGCGCATCATGTTGGTCGTGGTGGTGGGCAGTGTCACGCTGGTCAGGCTGGTGCACTGGGCGCACAGTCCCTGCGGAATCTCGTTGCGGCCCTCGGCGATGACGATAGACTGCAGGGCCGAACCGGAGAAGGCATTCTGCCCGACGGTGACATTGTTCTCGAGGGTGTAGCTCTCGATGTCGCTGTAGGCAAAGCCGTAGTTGCCGATGGTGGTCAGGGCCGGCAGGTTTACGCTCGTGAAAGGAGCATAGGCCAGACCGTAGTTATCGATGTTGGTCACCGTGGCATTGGTGAAGGTCGTGCCGATTTCGCCCTCGTGAGCGCTCACCAGCAGACGGGTGCCTGCTGCATTCAGCAGCACGCCGCCATCAAGTTGGAAGGCGGTGTTGCCTTCGTTAACAATGATCTGGGCGAGGGTGGGGATGGGGGTGAACGCTCCTGTGCCGATGCTCGTCACACTGGCGGGAATAACGATGCTGGTCAACTTCGTGCCGGCAAACGCTTGGGCGCCTATCGTGGTCAGCATGTCCGGCAGCATGATTTCGCCATCCAACTGCGTGTTCTCAAAGGCGCTTTGGCCGATGGAAGTCAGCGCGTTGGGGAAGTGGAATGTGGCGGAGGTCAATCCGGAGTTATAGAATGCCGTGATGCCGATGCTGGTCACATTTTCGCTCATGCCCACATGCGCCAGGTTGCGGCAGCCGTTGAAGGTGCTCTGCTCGATGACGGTCACACCGTCAGGAATGCGGATGCTGGGCAGTGAGGTGCAGCCGGCGAATGCGCTCGTGCCGATGCTGGTCACCTTGTTATCTGTCTCAAAGTTAACGGTACTCAAGGCTGTGCACCCCTGGAAGGTGGTGTTCTGGATCGTTGTGGTCTCGCCGCCGATATCCAGCGTCAGCAGCCCCGACATGTTGTGGAAGGGCTGCTCATTGTTCAGGTAGGCACTTGCGTCAACATTGCGGCCCATGTAGATGTACTGGATGCTTGCCAGCGCCGTGCGGGCCTCGGCCGAGGAACCGAAAGCGGTCACTTTCATCACCACGGCATCTGTGCCGTCGCTGATGATGAGGCGCTTGAGGTTGTCGCAGTTGGCAAACTCCTCGCTGATGGGCTTGCTCCATCCGGGATAAATTACGACTTCTTCCAGATTAGTACAACCGTTGAACACACCGCTGCCCACGCTGGTTACAGTGGCGGGCAGGGGACTGGTCCTGAGTGACGAGCAGCCCTTGAAGGTGTTGCGCGCGATGGTCACGCAGGTGGCAGGCAGGGTTACGCTGGTCAGGTCCTTGCAATCCAGGAATGAGTTGGCTGCAGTACCGACGACGGTATACTCTGTACCCTCATAAGTGATTTTCTCGGGAATGACAATATCGCCTGAGTACCACAATGTGTCGGCGGGTGTCGTGGCGGTGGCCTTGACGATGGTGTACTTGGCAATCGTCGCCGTACCATCGCTCTTGGTCGTGTAGTTGATGCCGTCGACTGTAATGGATGCAGCCAGGGCTGTTGACAGCCAGGCGACGCATCCCACGGCAAGCATGAGCCTCAACGACCATGTCTTAAAGGTAAAGTGTCTCATAAGCAATGACAGTTATTGGTTATTAAATGTTGGAATATCGTTTTTAAACCACAAATATAGGCAATTTCTTATTAAAAAGGACATTAAAAAAAGAAAAAAAACAAAAAAAGCGCAAATCATACTTTGGACTTGTCGGTCCTGGTTTTGTGGCGCAAAATAGCAATGATGTCGCAGTTGCTCCATAAAAGGGTTTAAACTGTGAGCCTACAGGCCGGCACAGCCCCATGATAATTCGATTAATTGTTATCAATACAGGACTAAATAAGTATAACTGCTTGGAGCGACATCGATATCGTTTCCGCTCAAAAAAAAAAAATCGCCTGCCGCGGTTCCCGCTAGGGAATGCGGCAGGCATTTACTCTCGTTCAAGGAGCACTGTCTCCTTGAGCCGTGTACAAGCAATGATTATTTCTTCTTGCTGTTCACCTTATTGGCCAGATCGGCACCAACTTTGAACTTAACGACTTTCTTTGCGGGGATTTTGATCTTAGCCTTGGTTGCGGGATTGATGCCTTCGCGGGCCTCTTTCTTAACAACCTGGAAGGTGCCGAAGCCGATCAGGGCGACTTTCTTTCCATCCTTCAATGCACAGCCAACAGAGCAGAGCATAGCATCAAGAGCGGCCTTAGCCTGCGTCTTGTTCAAATTGGCCTTTTCGGCAATTGCTTGTACTAATTCAGTCTTGTTCATAGTGTAAATTATTTAAAAAATTAAGTTATGTGAATAAAATAGGTAATCAATTTCTTTGCGCAAATATAAGTATAACAACCGTTTCTGCAAAATAAATCTTTAAAATTTTGCGCAAATTAGCCTAAAAACTGTGTTTTTTAGGTTTTTTATAGGCAAAAATGACGAAAATAGGGAGTTTTTCAGTATTTTTGTGCGTTCATTCAATGAGATAAGAACACTTTGATATATGCAATACCATAACCGTTCAGCTGGACTGAATATGCCTCCAGCCACCAAGCACTTGATGATCATCAATGTGATTGTGTGGCTAGCCACTTTTGTGTCATACCAGATGTGGAAATCAGCCAATGGCTCGCTGGACCCCGGTCTCTTTATGGACCACAACCCTCTTTACCGGATGCTGGGGCTTCACTATTGGCTGGCTTCATCGTTCAGGCCGTGGCAGCTCTTGACCTATATGTTCATGCACGACCCCACCAACATCTATCACATCTTCTGCAATATGTTCTCGTTGTGGATGTTTGGCGGATTGATTGAGAGGCAGCTGGGAACCAAACGGTATCTGTTGTATTATCTCCTTTGTGGCTTGGGTGCTGCACTGGTACAGGAACTGGTGTGGATGGTGGAGTTTAATGCAGTTTACAATGTCAGCCCAGCCGTCTTGGACCAATTTGTGACTGTTGGTGCTTCGGGTGCTGTGTTTGGCATCCTGTTGGCCTTCGGCATGTTTTTCCCCAATGTGAAAATGTATATCATTCCCTTCCCGTTCCCTATCAAGGCCAAGTGGGTTGTGATAGGTTATGGCGTGCTCGAGTTGTTCTTCGGTATATCTGGCACGATGAGCGGTGTGGCCCATTTTGCTCATTTGGGTGGAATGATAGCGGGAATCATCATGATTCTGTATTGGAAGCACACTGGCATCATCAGGCGTAATGACTTTTATTGACAATATCAGGCGCGCCTACAGGCAGAGCTCGATGCTGATGAGAATCATAGCCATCAACATCGGGGTCTTTCTGTTACTGTTCATTGTCGCTAGGGTTGCCATGATGTTCGGCAAGGATGCTTCGGGCATGCTTCGTTGGGTGGCTGTACCCAACGGCTTGGGTGAGCTATTGAGGAGGCCATGGACAGTGGTCACCTTTATGTTTACCCACTTTGACCTGCTGCCTGTCCTGTTCAACATGTTGTGGCTTTACTGGATGGGACGCATCTTTATGGAATTCTTCTCGCCTAAACAGCTTATGGGCGTTTATTTGCTGGGCGGATGGGTCGGCATGCTCCTGTTTTTGCTGGTTTATAACCTCATTCCCGGTCTCGCTGGTGCATCGGTCAACCTGAGCGGAGCCTCGGCATCGATTCTTGCCATCGTGGTAGCAATCGCTGTTTATACGCCTGATTATAAAATCGGCATCCTGTTTCTGGGTGAAATCTCGCTCAAGTGGATAGCTGTCGCTGTCGTTGCCTTCATCATTTTGGGGTTTGATGTGTCCAGTCCTGGAGGAAGCATTGCCCATGTGGGCGGTATCCTGGTCGGAGCATGGTATGCATGGCGCATCAGGCGGGGGCGTGACATTACGCGTCCGCTCAATGCGGTTCTCGATGCCATCGTCGGTCTATTCAATGTCAGCTCATGGAAATTGCCTAAGTTCACTCGCCGCAAGAAGGGTGCCTCGGTTGCAGCCGACACACCGCAAAGTCCCCGTCGGGCCGAAACTCCTGCCGACGAGGTCAGCGAGGAGGAGTTGGACATCATTCTGGGTAAAATCAAGGTTGCGGGCTATGACGCCCTGACCGATGAGGAAAAAGATAAACTATTCAAAGCGTCGAGACGGCGCACCGTCTGATACACATTATAATATATTAATAGTAGATTTCAAACACATGCCGAGAAGTACTTACGATATTAACCGCCGCCGCAAGCAAAAACGGCTCATCAGGACCTTTGAGATTCTGACGGCGGTATTTGCTGTTCTCATGGTCGCTTGCGCCTATGCGGGAAAGATTGATCCGCGCAGTTTTGTTGGCGCGCCGTTTATGGTTCTGGCCTTCACGCCCATGCTGTTCATTTCACTGTTGTGGATGTTGTTTGCCTTGGTCAAGAAACGCTGGATTGCCGTGGCAACCCTGGTGCTTGCCATTTTGGCATCTGCGCCCATTATCAAGTTGCTTGTGCCTTATAATACAGCCGAGAATACGCCACCATCACCTGCCGACCCTTCACTGATGCTCAAGGTGATGACCTATAATGTCTTGGCATTCAATTATAACGACCACCAGCTCAACTCCAAACCCAACGAATCGATGAGGCTCATTCTGGATGCCAATCCTGATGTTGTGCTCATGCAGGAAGGTACGGCATCGGGGGTGGATTGGGAAGATATGCCCTCACTGGCGGCCTACCGGCAGGAAATCATCAGCAAGTATCCCTATCGTTACAACAGTAGCGAGGGCTTGAGCATCATGTCCAAGTATCCCTTTGAGACCCAGCCCCTGGGTGAGGCGCAGCAGGCACGCTCGCCATTGGGGTATAACCGCAACAATATCTCTTACCTGGCGCGGGCCTATGACCTGCAGTTGCCCAGTGGCAAGCAGTTGAGGCTTGTGGACTTCCGTTTACAGTCCTATCATCTGAGTTTCGGCAAGAGCATGAATGTGCGTGTCTCGCCCGATGTCAAGCCATCGGCCCTGGAGCGCATGCGCCGTTCGTTCGAGCTGCGTGGTGACAATGCCGTCGCTCTGCGTAAGGCTATTGATGAATCGCCTGCCAATGTCATCGTGTGTGGCGACATGAATGATGTTCCCTCATCCCATGTTTACCGCACCATCTGTGGCGATGACCTGAATGACGCCTGGTGCAAGGTGGGCAATGGATATACCTATACTTACAACGAGCATAACCTGTTCTATCGTATCGACCACATTCTCTACCGTGGCGAGCTCGGGGTGCTCAGCGCCGAGCGTCTCGACGGAGGCAGCAGCGATCACTATCCTCTTATGGCCACCTTTGACCTGGATGTGAAAACCCAAAAAAAGCAAATGACAAAATAAATTTTTTAATTATCTAGAGAAATGAAAAAGTTTTTATTCACCGTTCTTGCTCTGGCGACCGTCGTTCTTGTTGGCTGCCAGGGGAACAAATCTTCCAAGAACAACCCGTTTATGTCGGAGTACGCTAACGAGTACGGCATTCCGCCGTTTGACAAAATCACCTACGGTGACTACATGCCCGCCGTCGAGGCCGGTATTGCTGAGCAGAACGCCGAGATTGATTCCATCATCAAGAACACGGCAGTCCCCAACTTCGAGAACACCATCCTCGCCCTGGACAACAGCGGCCGCATTCTGGACAAGGTGTCGAGAGTGTTCAATGCACTCAGTAGCAGTGATAACACCGAGGAGATGCAGAAACTCTCCGAGGATCTGCTGCCCATGCTCACCAAACAGAGCGACGCCATGTACATGAACGACGGCCTCTTTGCCAAGGTAAAGGCCGTCTATGACAATGCCGACAGCCTGGGCTTGGATCCCATCCAGAAGCGCCTCACCGAGAAGTACTACAAGGAGTTTGTGCGCAACGGTGCCCTGCTCACCGCTGCCCAGAAGGACACCCTCAAGGTGATCAACAGCAAGCTGGGTAAGTTCAAGCTCAAGTTCGGTAACAATGTGATGCACGATATGGACAACTGCGTCTTCTTCATCGACAAGGAAGAGGACCTCAAGGGTCTGCCCCAGGGCATCATCGACAATGCCGCCAAGCTCGCCGCCGACAAGGGCAAGAAGGGACAGTGGGCCTTCACCGCTACCGCATCGACGCGCCTCGCCGTGCTGACCTATGCCGACAGCCGCGACCTGCGCCGCAAGATGTACGAGACCTACACCACTACCGCCAGCCACGGCGACAAGTGGGACAACACCGAGAACATCCGCAACATCCTCTTGCTCCGCCAGCAGAAGGCTAACCTGCTCGGCTTCAACACCTATGCCGACTATGCCACCGATCCCTACATGGCCAAGACGCCCAAAGCTGCCGAGGACCTGCTGATGTCGCTCTTCCGCCCCGCTATCAAGAAGGTAGAGGAGGAAGTTGCCGACATGAAGGCCTATGCTGCCGCTCATGGCGACACCGCCGAGTTTGAGGCTTGTGACTATTACTACTATGCCGAGAAGGTGAAGAAGGAGAAATTCAACTTCAGCGAGGACGATGTGCGTCCCTACTTCGCTCTCGACAGCGTGGTCAAGAACGGTATCTTCTTTGCTGCCAACAAGCTCTACGGCCTCACCTTCGAGCAGTTGCCCGAGGCACCCAAGTACCACCCCGAGGTCAAGGTCTATGATGTGAAGGATGCCGAGGGCAAGCACCTCGCCATCTTCATGACCGACTACCTGCCCCGTCCCGTCAAGGCTCAGGGCGCATGGATGGAAGCCATGCAGGAGGCTTACAACTATGGCGGTGAGAACATCCGTCCCATTATCTACAATGTGGCCAGCATGACGCCTCCCTCAGGCGACACCCCCTCGTTGCTCACCTGGGATGAGGTACAGACCGTCTTCCACGAGTTCGGACACGCCCTCCACGGCATGCTCACCCGCGTGCAGTATCGCGGCCTGGCAGGCACCAACACCGACCGTGACCTGGTCGAGATGCCCTCGCAGATCAACGAGCACTGGGCATTTGAGCCTGAGGTATTGAAGAACTATGCCCGTCACTACAAGACCGGTGAAGTCATCCCCGACAGCCTCGTGCAGAAACTCAACGAGACCGCACAGTTCAACATGGGCTTCATGACCACCGAG
>ONYP01000012.1 GCA_900322135.1 uncultured Prevotellaceae bacterium | reverse complement strand
GTCATCATCGAGGTCAGCGTACTCGAGAATGCGCTCGAATGTGTCCTCATCGAGGCCGCTCTCACTGTACCACTCATCGGGGTAATTCTCATAATCGAGATAGGCAAACTCGGGATCCTCCTCATCACGGTGCAGCCATCGGCAGGCGGCCACAAAATCCTCGTAGCAGCTGAAGGTGTACAGGTCAAGCCACATGCCAGCCAGCGGCCTCCCTTCATTATACTTGTGATAGGTGCAGCAGAACACGGCAGGATGGCCGCTGCGGTAATCGTACTTGTGGAAATCCAAATCGACCTCCTCAAGCTCTTCGCATTCATTGAGATTGGAGGAGCTGAGAGAGCCTTTTACGATTTGCTCTTGAAGACTGGTGCTGTCAGCACCGCTTGCAGGATTGAAAGAAATTGAATTGTTGTCCATAACAGTAAAAAATAAAAAGTTAAACATTCATTGATCTTGTTCTCGCTTCGATCGCCTTTACACTGCCTGCAAAGTGCGGCTGTGACACACTGAAAGCAAGGCTTGCCCGGGAATTACTACCCGAAGGGCTGGAGAATTTCCGAAGGCAACTCGTCTTGGCCTTGCGTGTGGGAAAGCCGCAATACCTTTGCAGGGTAAAGGCAACGAAAGCGAGGATGAACAAGTCATGGATGTCTTGGTGATTTTTACGGACAACAGGCTATTTCTCCTGCAAGCGGTTGCGCCCAAGACCGCTCCAGGGACAAGAGCTGAAGAAAAATTTTCTTCCTGGCATTTCAATATGCTCGATTCAAAGAAAAATGAGTTTTTGAATTTCGGACACATTAAAACCCGAAAACTGCCACTACAACATCTACAAAACAATAACACACTGGTTTTCTGCGGTTTGCGAAAAACTTATTTTATGTATTTTTGTAGAAAACGACTACAGCTGTAGAAAATGACGGCTTTTTGCCCCCTTTTGAGGTCAGAAGCATCATTTTTCGTGTAGAAAAATGTAAGAGTTTATCTACAAATAATTATGATTTAATTTGTTTATTATCAACAATATAGAACTTGTAGAAGATGTAGAAGTATTTATAGTGCTTCATCAACCAGAATTTTATTCTCCATCCCATCGGGGTCCAAAAGAGCCGACTACTTTCCCAAGCCGTCGGCTCCAAGCTATAATTCAGAGTTAGGGACTCTGAAAACACGGGATATCCTTATTCTAATTCATCTATGCTCAAATCGAATGTCTCGGTGAGCATGTCATAGTCAAAGACGAGTGCCTGGTCGACAACTGAGACCTTCTTGTACACCTTCTGGCCATTAGGCAGCTCTGTCTCCCTCATCTGCTCGACACCGTTGATGATGTTCTTGAAGCGGACGGATTGCTTGCGGCCCAGATAAGCCTCACTATTCTCGAGGTAGTAGAGCAGCGAGTTGGGCGAAATCAAAGTCTCGTTCACTTGTCTGCCATGCATCTTGTACAGCTGGAAGATCCTGTTGTGACGCAGATAGAGAATCCGTTTCGGACTCGGGAATTCCGTTGCATACTTCTGGCCTCTGCACTGCAGCTTGACCTCGTTCTCTATCCTATAGTCACAGCCAAGCCATATTCTTCCGTCCTGCTTGAGGAAAGAGACGATATTCCAAAAATTGGACACCTCATTGTTCAATGCGTTCTCGCTATTCTGCCTGAGTGCGCCCTGTACCGAGATCTCGAGCATCTCATTATAAGTGAAGGGCAGTTTTACCACGTCCTTGAGGGTGTTGAAGGCAGCTAGGGGGATAACCCAGTTTCTGATGATGCGGTCTTCCACATTAGAGTTTTCCAGGGCATCGACTAGTTGCCTGAAACACTCGTCATAACAAGTGCGGAAGTCCGCTTCAAATAATGCCCTATGCCGGAGCAGTTCCAGTACTAGATGAGAGCATCCAAGCTTGCGGCACTCCGTGAGGTCTGCAAAGCGGCGTTTCGCCTCCTGCGAGAACTGGCTCTTGGAGTACGAAAGGAAGATGAAGCGTGAGAACAGGGCGATGTCGGCAGTAGCCATCTCCTGGCCACTGACTATGACACCGCAGCTGACCTTGGTCACCTCACGCTTCTTGTCACGGTCCATATTCATGCGGTTACGCCCAGTGCCGTCCCACAAGCCTTTGAGGAACTCGCGCTTCTGCTCGTCCAGGTTGTTGCGAAACTCGTCCAAATGGACGAGCGCGTTGGAGCATTGAGCAACGGCATCGGCGAGTGCAGGAAGCGTGGAATTGCTGATGTTGGGCGGCACATTGTCTCTGATGAAGAAAGCCATCAGGGAGTGGCCCAGTTCAGACTTGCCTGATCCCTTTGGACCGAACAGGTTGAGGATTGGAAAACTCCTGGTGTAGGACACGACAATGTCACGATACAACGTGGCCAGCAGGAAGCATAAGCCCACCTTGGCGTTGTCGCCGAACACGCTTACAAGCTTCTTGGCGTAGTCATACAGCGGAATGCTGTTGGTCGGCAAGTGGATGAACTGCCGCTCAAACTGGAAAAACTGAGTGTCGTCCTTATAGATCGACGAGAATGCGGGAAGATAGAAGTTCCCGAGTTCGTCACCCAGACGGACGATGCCCAGGTCATCCACCTCGTGCCACTCCGTTGTAAAGATGCCGTTGCCGAAGGCGAAAAAACCTTGACGCTGCCATCCCAATTGTTTGATCTCTACCGCCGTGTCGGTAAACGAGTAGAGGTACTGTTTGAGCCGCTGAAGCTGCTTATCAGCGGCATTCCAGATAAAGTTTCCGACACTTTCGACCCTTTGTCTGAATTTTGTGATTGATACCAGTTCTTCTTGTTTCATTTCTATCTCTTCTTTTATGCCGTCCTCGTTGGTGAGGCGGAACAATCTAACGGCGGCCACTTGATCCTTGATGTGGTAAAGCGGCGTCATAGTGAAATTGGACCACTGCTGCCACTTGCCGTCCTCTCCAACGGAGTAATAGCAGTTGTGGCGGATGTGGAAACCATACCTCGCGCCAAGTTCCTCATCATCATTCTCCTTTTCCTTGAGCTTGGCTTCTGCCAGACGTTTGCGGGCAGCCTTGACGGCGTTCTTCCACATGACCCTGCCGGGAATCAGTTTCACCAGCTGGTCAAGGTGCATCGATTCCTGTACATCATCGTCCACCTTAGCGATAAGGTCGGACAGCGTTGAAACTGCATTCTTCTTGTCCTCCTGTGTGGATTTTTCCGGCAACAGTTTCCTGGCATACCAACTGATGAAGTCCTGCTCCATGATGCCGTCGAGAACCTTACGGCTGGCGCAGTACGTGTCTGGGTCGTTTTTCTTGCCCCCTGGGGCAAGAGGAATCTCTTTGACCGATACGCTGAATCCTTCAGAGAAAGCGAGCAGCGCATTATTGATGACCGACTTGATGCCTGTGCCATATGGTTCGCCGTTCTTTGGCGGATCGGCATCGGGGAGAAAACACAGGTTCTGGGTAAAACGCTTAATCTGCTGGAGTTGCTTCGCTGTCCACGCCGAACCGAGAGAGGCGATCGTGTTGTTGGCCCCAATGATGTGCATCCTCAGCACGTCAGGTGCACCTTCGACAAGATAGAACTTCCTGTCCCTGACGGCTGGCCTAACAGCAGTGTCGATGCCGAATATGGAATTCTCCTTACTATATATTAATGATGTAGTCGAGTTGATATATTTCGGTATATCGCTGTTCTCTGACGTCGTCCTTGCCGTATATGCGATAATGCGGCCCATCCTGTCACGGATGGGTATCATTATACGCTCTCGGAAGAACGGGTAAAGGTGGCCGTTGCGTTCAGACCTGCGGAGCATTCCCATATCAAGCAGCACCTGCTCAGGGATGCAGTTCACCTGGATGAACTTGAGCAGCAGTTCCCCGTTGCGGGGAGCGTATCCGATGCCGTATTCATCAATGAATTCCTGGCTCCAGCGCTGCTTGGCATACCGGAAAGCCTCGGTATTCTCTTCGTTGGCGCCATGAAGTTGCGCCGTGAAGAAGGGCTGCACTGCCTGATAGGCCATGAACATAGCCTCGCGTTTCAATGCGTTGGCTGACTGTTCCGCTGTCTGCTCCTTGCTGTTCGTTTCTTCGATGGTGACGTTGTACATCTTCCCCAGTTCCCTGACAGCCTCGGGGAATGACATGTTGCACATCTTCATCAGGAATGAAATGGCATTGCCGCCTTCACTGCAGGCCCCGAAACAATGCCAGGTGTTCCTTGTCGGATTGACGATGAACGATGGTGTCCGCTCGTTGTGGAACGGACAACAGGCCTGCCAGATTGATCCCTTACGCTTGAGTTCAACGTGACGGCTCACCACGTCAACGATGTCAACGCGGTTCAAAAGAGCCTCTATGCTCCGCTCGTCAATCATCGAAGTAGAGGTCGTACTGGGGCAGTCGCTGCTTGCCGCTGTAGCAGGCACCGTCATGGTGCCAGGTGACATAGCGGTTAATCGGCATGTCGCCTTTCATACCTATTCTCACTGTGCCCGAAGCATGATCAAGCACATTCTTGCCGGGCACATAGTACACAGCATAAAGCTCACAGCGCCCGTCGCGCTCAACCGCAGCTTCCCACTCGCAGACGCGGTGGTGATCCTTGAACAATCCGCTCATGACTTTTATCCTTTATTGGTAAGACTTCATAATATCCCCAACCGCTTTCCTCTCCAGCCTGGTGAGGTTGTTATGGGTGAGCTTATAATAAAATGTGCCGTATGACCAACCGCACACCTTGTTGACTCGCTCCCTGAAACGGGATTTCTTGCGCCTCGGTAACTCGTTGTAGAAATTAGAAATGCTCATGATTTTATGCTTGAAAAATTTTGTTAGTTCAAAATTTAGTTGTAATTTTGTGCAAAGTTAATAAACATTTTCAAAATATATGGCACAAAAACCATATTATTTTGAAATAAATTCAATGCTATAATTCAGAGGACATGTATAACGGCAAAGCAATCAAAGAGTTGCTTGAGAAGCGAGGATTGCAGAATCAAGCACTGTTAACGGCACTCGGGTTGAATCCAAAGCAGAATTCAATCCAGAGTCTCATCACGGGAAATCCCACGGCAAAGCGGTTGGAACAAATTGCAGATTTCTTCAATGTGACGATTGACACCTTTTTTATAAGGGAAGGTGGCATCGAATTGTCGTCCACCGACAGCAAGAACGGCCTGAAGAGCGCCAGTGCCTACGTCTTGCAGCAGGAGGTGAAACACCGTGACGATGTGATCAAGTTCAAGGACGACATGTTGCGCGAGAAGGACGAGCGCATCAAGTTGTTGGAAGAACTCCTGGAGGTTTATCGCGCACAAAAATCGAACGCGAAATAAAGATTAATTAACTGTCTATAAGTCGCTTAAAAGCTATTTTTCAGGGACAGTATAGGGACACTACAAATTAAAAACAAGGTTTTTCATCGCTATCTCAATTCGTAACACGCTGATAATCAAACTTTGTCAAACTACAAAATCCTGTCGGAGAATCTTGTCCTCTCCGCCTTTGAACAACCGACCGCCTAAGCGGTTGGTTGTTTTGTTATAGGGGTGACGCCGAGTTTACTCGAGCGCACCCCTATAACAAAATAACCAAATGATTGCGCAGCAATCGGTTGTTCAAAGGCAGCGCCCCCGCGGGAGCGCACAAGATGCACCAGCGAACGCGAGTGAATCTTGTCGCCCACGCTTCTCGCTTCCTACCTTGCTAATCCCCACTCCAGCATCTCACGCACTCCTCAAGAACATGCAAGCCCACTTAATGGCAGATTTCCTGGTTACAAATAAACTGTATGGACCGAACAATCACACAAATTCCACAAAACTACGCAAACCTGCGTAACGCAAACTCGCGTAATTTAAATGCAGTGTTTAGCGAAATAATCGTTACCTTTGTCCGTGAGTAGTTATTTAAAGGAGAGCAGGCATATGGATATCACGCAATCTTTCTATGATGAGATGGCCACTCAATATGAAAAACTGTTTCTTGATTGGCAATCAACGACCCGTGAGCAGGCGGTAATACTGGACAGGATTTTTAAGGATAACGGCTTCGACGCTAACGCCCATGTTCTTGACTGTGCCTGCGGAATTGGGACGCAATCCATCGGGCTGGCAGCCCTCGGCTATCAAGTCTCGGCATCAGACATCAGCGACGGCGAACTTGCCGAAGCAACAACCCGAGCGAACAATAACGGTGTCCGGATTACCTTTAAGCACGCCGATTTCCGCAACATGTCGGAGGTGTTCCCTGAACAGTTCGACATTGTCATTGCCATGGACAATGCTTTGCCGCACATGCTTACAAGAACCGACCTGGAATCTGCAGTCAAGAGTATTCTGGGGCAGACCAAGGGTGGCGGTATCTTCGTTGCCAGCATCCGTGACTATGACAGCCTCCTGGAGAAAAAGCCGTCACACTCCACGCCTTATATCCACAAGACGGACAAAGGCCAACGGGTATCTTTTCAGACCTGGGTCTGGGATGATGACAGGTATCACCTCATTCAATACATCATTGATGATGAGGAATCGCTTCAGATAAAGAAGTTTGAATGTGATTACAGAGCCACCCGTCAAGAAGAACTCACGCACTTGTTACTCGCCAACGGTTGCAGCAAGGTCACTTGGATTCAGCCTGCAGATTCAGGCTTTTACCAGCCCATCGTCGTTGCAAGAAAAGTGTAAGGCTCGTCTTCTCAAATCACAAGCGGTTGAGCAACTTTTCCAAAATTATAAAAGTCTGGACGAGTACCAGCGCCTCATGAATAATAAATCACCGAAAAATAAAAGAAAATGAGTGTTTAGCGAAATAAATCGTTGCATTTGCCGTAATGATACAAAGATTAATCGGATTTTAATCACTCGGGCATGAAAAAAATAGTTCTAAAATACTGGTGGGTATTGCCACTATTGCTATGTTGTTGCTTACTAGGCTTGACGTTCTTATTTTCCTCAACAACTATAATTTTCGAAAGCATTGTCGGTGTTTTGCTCTTATTTGTTGTCATTCTACTTCCAGTTTCTTGGATTGTGTTGATCATCAATAAAAAATGGTGGCAATGCCTCTTATCATTTTTGCTCTCCGTCATACTCTCTGTCATAATAGTGATTTTGTTTTGGATGCCTTTAGTAATGGCAGCATTGTTTGAGTCTGAACCAGATGATTTTGGCAGCAAGCATAAAATTCCAGATGGTTTGGAGTATCATTTGCCACTTCAGTCATCTTCAGACGAAAATGTACTTATTGATAGCCTTGATGCAGAGACATACCTACAAGTTTGGCAAGGATACCAAGGCGGTATCTATACATATGATTTTTACTATCCTTCCTTACCAGCAGGTGAAATATTCTTGCGATGCTATGAGGTTACTGAAAACATCCCTTTATCGGAAGACAGATTGGGGCGTCGAAGCTCGGTACATGTGGACTCCACAAATTCATTTTCTAAATTGGTTAATCAGTATGAGTTTACCATTTATGAGGGTGATTGGGAAGATTACTATGCTGCTAGAATAGAGGTCTGGTTTAGAGATGCTACATCAAAGAAGGAAAGAAAACTATGCGAAAAGATATACAGGGTTGAGGGATGGATGAGATAATTGTATGAATTCCAATTTATCGGTATGTCTTTTCAAGGTCTAAGCGGTTGATTCACCTTTGTGGTAAATCAACCGCGCATGTTTTGAAATAACGCCAACATTAATCCATCTGGTCTACAGGAACGGAAAGCACCCTCCGGTTGCCATTACTCGCGTTCTGTAAACTTCAGGTTTTGTCCATCGAAATCGTAATGGACCACAGCCACTCCACCTTCAGGAGTATCTTCGACCACTTCCAGCCTTTTTCCTACCCGGGGAAGCGTGTACCAAGCGGGATTCCGGTCAGGGTAGTTCAGATGCTCTTTTTTGATGGGGCTCTTTTCTGGTGTCAGCGTGCCCTTAGCGGGGTCGAAATCATAGAAGCAAATGAAGTTATCACCTGTATTATCGAAAGTCACCGCAAAGAGTTTGTGACCGTTTTTGCGGTTCCACACGCAGGCCGAAATCGCGCCCAAATCCTCTCCTTCGAGCCATGCCGACTCCACATAGCCATTCTTGCGGTCGATGATGGAGCCTTCCTCATACAATTCACCTGCAGGATACTGTTTGGGACTGGCCTCATGCATGATGCGGCTGCCTGCATCGGTGGGCCATGCATTGTGAAACGCCTCAAACAGAGCAACGATGTCACTATTCTTACCCTTCACGGTGATGGTGCGCTGTTTCCAGCCTTTGGCCAATTCGCTCGGCTCATACATGCCTTTATGGCTCTCTACCTTCTCTTCCGAGGCTTCCTCCGGAGTTTCTTCAGTATCAGAGTCTGACGCTTCAACTTTCTCGGTCGTTGCCTTGTCCTTCTTATCAGCGCCCTCGTTGGCATCCTTACCGTTGCCACAACTGCCGAGGGCCCAAACGAAAAGAAGCAATACAATAGAATAACTGATCGTCTTTTTCATAATTCAATATTTTTTGAATTGGTTAATACTCTGTCAATTAGCAAATATCCTTCTGCAGGGGCGCAAGCACCCTTGGTTTGTCATTACTCGCGTCGTGAAAATTTCAGGTTTTGTCCATCGAAGTCATAGTAGATTGTTGCTACTCCATCGTCAGATGTGCTTTCGACCACTTGCAGCGTTTTCCCTTCATGGGGAAGCGTGTACCAGTCGGGATCCTGGCCAGGGTTGCTCAGATGCTCTTTTTTGATGGGGCTATCTTCTGGGGTCAGCGTGCGCTTGGCGGGGTCGAAATCATAGAAGCAAATGAAGTTCTTCTTTAAACAATCAAAAGTCACCGCAAAGAGTTTGTGACCGTTGTTGCGTTTCCACACGCAGGCCGAAACCATGCCAATCTCCTCGTCCTCGTTGTCTTCGCCACCATCCTCGTTCTCATACCATGCCGACTCCACATAGCCATTCTTGCGGTCGATGACGGAGCCGTCCTCATAGAATTCATCTTCAATATACTGTTCAGGATTGGCCTGATGCATGATGCGGCTGCCTTCATGGGTGGGCCATGCATTGTGAAACGCTTCAAACAAGGCAACGATGTCACTATTCTGGCCCGGCACGGTGATGGTGCGCTGCTTCCAGCCCTCCCTCACTGCGCTCGGCTTTAACATGTTCTCCCCTATTTTGAAGAACACTTCAAACTGCCATGAACCATGGGTAAAAGTGGTGGAATTATCCGAAATACTGATTGCAGTCGGGAAATCCACATGATCCCCGGCAAACATATCGACCTGGGGGAATGCCAACTTGCCATTGAGGTCATAGGGCACATTGCCGCCATCAGGATAACGATAACGACACACCTCGCCCTTCGTGAGATTTTCAACTTCGATAATGCGGCCCTTGTCATCGCGAGTGATAATCGCTTGCACGCCTTCATTGAATTCTTCGATGACGATTTTCAACTTCGACCCGTTCTTCTCCCTTTTGACGACATATTGAGTGGTCGTGACCGGCGGATTGCCGTTTGCATCAGGATCACTCCAATAGTCAACAAACACGGTTTCCACATGGGTGGGCAAACCTTCGGAGTCGAAGGATGCGGTCCAGGTATATGCGCTCTCAACCGTTTCGGCCTCGCTGTAAGAGACGAGATGCCCCGCGAGGTCCAACTCGTAGGTACAATAATTGTATGAGATATTGTAATCGTCGGTATACGCGCCAATCGTGTACTTGATGCCATCTTTTAGACCTAAGACTTTCACATAGTTCGGCAATCCCGCTTGTTGGGCACTGGCTACTGCCGGCATCGCGATCAACTGCAATGCCGCTATAGCAATCATGATAAATGTCTTCTTCATAATCAGTACTGTCATTCTTTAGGGTTTCCGATAATATTGTCAAACGCGATCTTCAGTTCATTGGCCTGCATGAGGTAAACAGCCTCCATGAAGTCGTCAATCGGCGGGCCCTGGACGAAGTAGACGCTCCCCTCGTGGAAATAGATTTTACGCTCAATGAATTTGCCGTTCGCATCATAGTCCTGTGTCATCAAATACATCAGCCGTTGGGAATAGGAGTCAAAAAGGTACTCCTCGTTGTACTTCTTTTTACCGATATTGTAACTGCTGGTCACATAGTACAGCGGGTGATAAAAGAAGTGAGGGTCGGAATCATCGGGCATGA
This sequence comes from uncultured Prevotellaceae bacterium, assembly GCA_900322135.1. Lineage (GTDB taxonomy): Bacteria > Bacteroidota > Bacteroidia > Bacteroidales > Muribaculaceae > Sodaliphilus. The sequence goes on along the minus strand of ONYP01000012.1, from coordinate 43,167 downwards.
AGTAGGTTCCCTGGGCGGTGTTGAAGTAGAAGCGAACCGTCTTGGTGGTCTTGCCCTGGCCGCGCACGGTGTAGTTGACCGTGGTCACCATCTCGTTGCCCATACTCTTGTTCTTCTTGATGGACTCCTTAGCCTGCTGGCGGGCCTCATCAATCGATGCGATGACAGGGTCGTACTCTTGCGCTACAGCGGCAAATGCCACAATTGCGCAACCCATAAGCAACAATATCCGAAAGAATTTCATCATAGTTTTAATAAATAATCATTTAACTCTTACCATCGATATAACAGGACAGCGGAGGCCGACGGTCCTTTTTCTCTGTCACATAGGGGGCTGCGGTCAACTGCAGTTGGTTAAGGGGTTGTCACATAGCCACTCCTTCTCAATCCAACCGACGATTTCGGTGTTGTCCAATTTGACCTTCACCCAGTCTCCCACTACATCCAATGGCTTGAAAATCACCTCTTCGTTAAAGACGGCAACGATGTTGGCATCTTCATCGGGTGCGTCGAGCAAATAGATATCCTCGCCGCCATAATTCCTTGAACTCACCGCAACGACAGAAGAGTGAATCCAATATTCACCAGTGCTGGAGCCTTCAAGCGAGGTGTCCTCGTCATAGTTCGCGGCATTAAAGAATGTTTCGATTTTCCACCAGCCATTGCGCGGTGTGGAAAGTTCAAAAACATAGGGTTCATCCGCCGACACTGACATGACCACCTTGCCCTTGGGACTGTTCCGGATATTGGTCGTGAGATCGTTATCCCAGATAAAAGCGGTAACTGTGTTTTGGGCACCGACAGCCAACGCCGTGACAAACAACAGGGTAAAAAATAGAATCTTTTTCATCATATCATAGTTTTAAAATGTTATTTCATCCACAAATATAGAAACTATTTTCCATTTCCAACAATAATCAACGAAAAAAAATGCGAAAAAACCGCCAATTCATCACCCCTCAAGACCATTTTTCATGAAGAATTCATCGTCCACCGACCTGGGATCATTCATCATCAATGCATGTATATTTACTATATCCCATTGGCGGAATTTCTTGAACAAGTATAGAATCTGAGTAAACATTCAATGCCGGCAAGTTGCTGAAGCAAACGCCCGAAGGGCGGTCATCTGAATAACCGTGGGTAATGCAATCCGCTGAGCGGCAGCGAAGTGGATTGCATCACCCACGGATGGGCAAAACAATCTCCGTCGCTGGAAGCGACCTCATTTGTGCTGGTCCAGGATGAAGGGGGCGCCTTCAGCGACGGGGCACGGTTAATAGGTCACCCTACGGGTGTCATTTGTCTGGCAAAAAATTTGATTCTTTAATTCCGCCAACGGGTAAAACTAAATTTTAATTAAGAATTTGTTTAATTTCCAGCCCGCAGGGCGGTTAAGACTTTCGATGGGTCAACGGCCATATCGTTCCATTATCCGATGATATGCCAGGCACAAATCATCGCATCACGCCTTTGGGGGCGCGACGCGTGTGTGGGTAGGAAATGATGACGGAGGGGCTTACTTGAGGAGTTCGCCGATGCTGGTGTTGAAGTTGAACATGAAGGTGGTGGCACCATTGTGGGGACGAGCGAAGGCCGCCCCGATGGCGAAGGCTCGCACCTTCAAGCCGCCGCCCACCGAGAGACCCGACATGAAGTCGCGCTTGTAAGTCGCCATGTCGGTGCGGGTGCGGTAGTTGTAGCCGATGCCCAGGTAGAGGTTTTCGGTCGGCAGGACATCGACACCGAACACAAGGTGGCGCAGCAGATTGCTGCCGAAGGACTCTTTCTTGATCAGACCGCTGTTGGGGTTGTTGACATCCTCGATTTTGTAATAGGGCGATTTCCAGCGGGTGAGTTCATAAGCTGTGAGATGCAGCCTGACGGGGGCATGTCCCAGCATCTTGCTCATACCCACCTGGATGTCCCAGGGCAGGTTATCCTTGTACTCGTTGAATTTCTTGACCTGACCTCCCAGGTTCTTGGCCACCAACGATGCCGAGAACTCATGGTCGGGGTCATAGTAGTTCACACCCAGGTCGGCAGCCACGGCGCCGGCGGTGTAGTCCTCATATTTGGAATAGAGATATTTCAGCGTGATACCGCCGCGAAAACGGTCGCTGATGTCGTGGCTATAGGTCACATTAAATGCGATATCGCTGGCGCTGAAGGTGCCCGTCTTGGTGCCGTCGATGTCGGCGCCTTGCAGGTTGCCGTAACCGAAGTACTGGATGCCCACAGCCACCGCACCGTGCTCGCTCACGCCCTGGCCGTAGCGCAGGCCCGCGAAGTTGGTCTCACCGATGTAGCGCATGTAGTTGATGCCTACCTGATGGTCATACTCGGGACCCAGCAGGGCGGGGTTTTGCTCCACTAGGTTGATGTCATCGTCAATGATAGTGAGGTTGTGGCCGCCCAAGCCATAGACATGGCTCGACGAGGGCACATTCAGGAAATTATAGGCCGTGGTTTTGGGACCATCATCGGCCATGGCAATCAATGCCACGGCACACATGGCCAGCAATATCTTGTGACGCAGATAAGTTGTCATATTGGCGTTATTAATGTATTTCAATCAAAGATATAACGAAATGACAGGGCTTTTTATTATACAAGGTCTCCAATCACTTGTCCTGCTCGTCTTTCCCGTCGGCACCAGTGTTGCCAAACTCATCCCACATCGGAGAGAAGCTCAATATGCCAATGAAGGCACAAATGGTCACCCACCACCTGTCAAACCCGGTGTGAAGGCAGTACAAGACGCCAATGGCCAAGTACAAGAAGGTCACGAGGTACTTCTCCCTGCCGCTGACCTTGCGGGTCGCTGGGGGTATCAGGGCCTTCACACGAGACGACATGTTGAAGAAAACGCGCCATGCAAACAAGCCGACCAGAAACAGCACGGAGGCCAAGATGAAGAAAACATCACGATCGGTGTGCAGCAGCAGCCAGTCCAGGACACAAACAACCGGCAGCGCATTGATGATCACATGGTGCTTGCCCAGGAAGGCGGCATCGGGCTTGCGCTTCATGAAGGCGAGAACGACCCAAACCGTCATTACACAGGCCACCAGTATCAAAAAGCCGAACAAACCCAGCTCACTCTTCTGTGTGGTCGGCAGCAGGATTGAGGACAGTTTGCCACACGACATGAGTACCACCGCCGCCACATCAACCAGGACAGCGAGCACCAGATAGATCAGCAACCAGCCACCGATGCCGGCAGTTCGTTCTGCATTGGTCGGCTCGACAGAATGCTCTTGTTCAGTCATACCGATTCAGTCTTTATCAATATCAGGGCAATTGGGCCAAGATGGCCTTCAACACATCCAGCCGGTTGGCTGCCAACGCATCCTTGGCATCTTCAAACAGATGACGGTATTGCTTTCCGGCAAGTTCAGGATGACACTTGAGAGCGATGGCACCGAAGGTCTTACTGCATGCCTGCAGGTTTTCAAACTGCTCTTGTGACATATCGTCCTTATAATCCTCATAGTTCATCTCTCCGTCATAGACCGCGGCAATCGCCTGTTCCAAGTCGCGGCGGAACACAACGACCATTATCGGAGCCATCCACACTGCATTGGCAGTGCTGTCGCCGATTACACCGGCAACGATTCCGCTCGACTCGAGGGCACCCTTGATGATATTGGCGTCAACAGCGTTCTCATATTTGTCAAACACGACCAGTTTCTCTTTATAATTATCCATGATTCTATAGGTTTTAAACTATAACTCTCTATCTATTTTTAGGAATGCAAAACCAACTCCTCACTCCTAACTCCTAACTCCTAACTCACTTCACCCCTCGGGCGTTGAGAGCAGCCTGGTAACGATGGGCGTTGTCGAGGTGGGCGGCATAGTCGCGCGTGAAGTCGTGATACCCGCTGAAGTCGGGACGCGCGCACATGTAGATGAAGTCGTGCTGCGGTGCATCGAGCACAGCGTCGATGGTCGATTTCTCGGGCAGGCGAATCGGGCCGGGAGGCAGACCGTTCACGCGATAGGTGTTATAGGGCGAACTGACCTGGGTCATCGGCACGGTGATGCGCTTGATGGAGAAATCACCCAAGGCGAATTTCACCGTCGGGTCGGCCTGCAGGCGCATGCCCTGCTGGTAGCGGTTCAAGTAGAGGCGTGCCACCTTGCCGCGCTCGTCGGCCTTGACGGTCTCCTCCTCGACAATCGAGGCGATGGTGGCCACCTCGTCGGGGGTGAGTCCCAGTTTCTCGGCTTTGGCCTTGCGCTCACTGGTCCAGAACTCGTTATAGTAGTCGTTCATGCGGTCGAGCATCTTCTCGGGCGTGATGTTCCAGTAGAACTCATAGGTGTCCGGCATCAGCAGGCAGGCAATGGTCTGCGGCGTCTTGCCATACTTGGCGCACATCACACTGTCATTCAATACCTTGCGCATCTCGTCAGGCCCAGCCAGGAAGGTCTCCCCCCAACGCTGGGTCCACTCATCCAGAGTGCGCACATTGTTGAAGGTGAAACGAATTCCGCTCTGCGCGCCATTCTTGATGTAACGGGCGGCGTTGAACGGCGACATGCCCTGGGTAATGCGGAAAGCACCCTCGTGCTCACCCACTTCGGCTCCCATCATCGACAACAAGGTCTTCACCTTATTGGCATACCCCTCGTCGACATGTACCTTGATGCTGTCGGCAATCGACTCAATCGTGCTGCCCTTGCGCATCTTGATAAGACCCTCGGCCGAAGCCCCCGTGAAGGTGTAAGGCGCAGCAATACATATTCCAGCAAAAAATAAAATGGCGATGATAGCGCCGATAATCCGTATTTTCTTCTTTTTCATCTAACCAGTTATTATTTAGTAGTCTTTATCTATTGTAGAGGCGCAAAACCCTGCGCCTCATGCTTTTAGTTGTCTATCGTCGGGACCGTGGCGAGGAGTACTTGGGCATGGCCCGTCATCTCGATGCCCTCGGCCACGGCAGGTACCAGGGCGGTCTCGCCCCTGCTCAAGGTGGTGTCAGGCATGCCATCGACATGCAGCGACAACATTCCCTCGACACACATCAGCACCACAAACGAGTGAGGCCTCGGCATGGCAAGCGAGTAGCCATCATCAAAGCTCAATCGGCTGACCTCAAACTCCCTGCACTTCACCAACGGGGTGATGCCGTTGCCGGGAGCCGCCATATAATCCACATAGCCGTCATGGGCATTGAAATCCAACGCCTCGCGCGCCTCGTTGATGTGGAGTTCACGCAGGTTGCCGGCGGCATCACGGCGGTTGAAGTCCCACACGCGATAAGTGATGTCACTCGATTGCTGGATTTCAAGCAGCAGGTTGCCGGCCCCGATTGTGTGAATCTGCCCTGCGGGGATGTAGAAGGTGTCACCGGGCTTTGAAGGGGTCTCATTGATAATGTCCAGGATAGTGCCCTCGGCCAGTCTGCGGTCAAACTCCTCGGCGGTAATCGAGCGGCTGAAACCGGTACGGATCACGGCCCCCTCATCAGCCTCAAGGATATACCACATCTCGGTTTTGCCGGAACAGCCATGCAGGCGGTGCGCCATCGCCTCGTCGGGATGTACCTGCACCGACAGGTCGCGGCGGGCGTCAATCAACTTGATGAGCAGCGGGAACTGATCACCATAACGGCGGCTGACATTCTCACCCACAAGGTCGGCGCCATAACGGTGTACCAGTTGGCTAAGCGTCATTCCCTTGTCATCGCCAACGGTCACAACCGACTCACGGCCAGGCATCGCCGACAGTTCCCAACTCTCGCCGATGGCCTCGTCACGGGGTGGCAATCCCTTGAATGTCACCAGTCTGTCACCGCCCCACAGGATGGGCTTCAATATGCTGTTGAACTTATAAATCTGCATAATCTTCACATTCAATTGGGCAAAGATAGTGGTTTTTTAGCAAACAACGAACAGGATGGCGACTCAAGATGTTGAATTCCTTACCCTGCTCCGCTCTTTACTGGGCGACCTTGTTGTTGTCGTCTTTCACCCACTGGATGTATTGGCTGTAGTCGTGGTGGACGAGGACACCGTTCTCGCTGTCGTCACGCCAGGTGTCGGTCCAGTCCATGTCATAGCCGTGGCCCGTGGCGTCGTGGAAGATGTGGCCCTCGCCCTCGTTCATCTTCCAGTAGGCCACCAGGCCGTCGCTGTGGGCATTCACGCCGGCAAAGCCCGTGGCAATCTCGCTGGCAGTGAGGGCTCGGTTCCACACGCGCACCTCACACAGGCGCCCCGAGAAGAACTGGCTGCTGCGGTAACCGCCCCACGACATGCCCAACTCGAAGCGTTGGAACGGCGTAGCCTTGCCCGAGCCGCTCGCCTGGGCATCCTCCACACCGTCGACATACATCTTGAAGGTCGAGCCGTCATAGGTGCAGGAAACCAAGTACCAGCGGTTGGTCTTGAAGTGGGTCGAGGAGAAACACCTGCCGCCGGGCAGCACCCACTGCAGGATGTCGCCACCAGCCGAGCCGTTCTCGCCGAAGCGGAACATGTTGGCCTCTTCCTCGTTCTTGCCCTCGATGGCGAGCACGCGCTTGATGTTGCCCACATTGCCGAACCTGTAGGAATAGACCTTAAACTCAATGGTGTAGTTGGTCAGGTTCACCATCTTCTCGTCGGGGAAAATGTAGTTCGACGAGGCCTGGTAACTGTTATCGAGCGAGTAGAACGAGATGATGCGGGAAATCTGCAGCAACAATGTGCGGCTGCTCTCGATGACTTCCCCACCCTCGCCATCGACCTGCTGGATGGTCACGGGGATGACATAGGTAGCGCCCTCGATAAAGCCGTCGGTGCTCACGACTCTCACCTGGGCAGCATCCGACAGTGCCTCGCCCTGCTTGATGGTCACCTCGCTGTGCTCGAGCGTGACAGCCGAGGCGGGCACGGCATAATAGGCGGTGCCGTGCTCCTTGTTGTACTCACGCACCAGTGCCGTGTCGATGGCAAGGCGCACCGTTACAGGATGCGCGCAGCGGCGCGTGGCCTTGACAGTCACGGCATAGGCCGCTGGCAATTCGTCGACGGTGAACCGCTGCACCGGCACCTGCTCGGTACCCGAGATGAGCAGTCCCACCTTCTGGTAGTCAAACTTGTCGCCCTCGCTGTCACAGCCAGCCAGCAGCCAGCCGGCAGCCAACAGCAGTAGCATCATATTGATAATTGTTCTTTTCATTATAATCTTCAGTATATAGTTAGTGACAGATGCCATGATAAACTTAGTGTCTTAGCGGCTTAGCGTGAGGGACGGGCAGGCGATGCCGGGTTCATGATCTGGATGGCACGGCGGATGGCGCCATAGGGCACGCCGTCGCTCGTGTTGTAGTAATTGCGCTCCACATAGTAGGCGCCGCAACCGCCCTTGTGACCCGTTTCGGGCTCCCAAGCGGCATAGTTGAGGATTTCGCCGCCCGTGGGTTTCTGGCCGAAGGACTCGCAATAGACGGTCTTCTCGTCAGGATGTCCCATCGCGCCAACACCGGCGCCCTGCTGACTATAGGCCTGCTTGACATAGTAGTCTACATAGGGGTCACAGGCTACAGGCGGCGATACCGAGAAGTAATCCACAATGACCAGTTTGTCGGGATGGGTGCCATTAGTGCCGAAAATCTTGTCGCACTCCTCGATGGCCCAGGTCAAGTGCTGGCCGTTCCAGCCCTCGTAGTCAAAGTCGGCGCCGTCGAGGCCCGTTTCGATGACGGTATCACACACCCAGCGGGCATAGGCGCGGATAGCCTCCTCGCCGCGGTCGTTGGAAAGGTCGTAGGTGCGGCCGTCGATGGTGAAGCGGTGGTTGTAGTTCGACGCGTCGGCATGGAAGACAAAGCGGGTACCCTTCTTCTCACGCGTCTCAATCATGTCCTGATAGGCGACGGGGTGCGTCGCGGGCGTCGGAATGCCCATCCACAGGTTCACGATGTCGATGCTGTCGGGCAGGCCGATGATGCGCTCGCCCCACGAGGCGGGGTCCTTGTAGCCGCTGGCACCCTCGATGGGAGCCCAGTCGGCATAGTAGACATAGCATATCTCGTGGTTGCTCGCCTTATACTCGCGCAGGGCCTGATAATAGTCCTCGCTATACTCCTTGAGCGGCTGCAGGTCGAGCGCCTCGGGTTCGGTGTCACAGGCGGTCACCAGAACTGCAAGCAATGCTATGATAGTGATATTTTTAGTCCATTTCATAACTGTAAACTCCATAACTCCTAATTCCTAACTCCTAACTCCTAACTCCTAACTTCATAACTCCCTTCGGTCCCACCACAGGCGGGTGCCGCCATTGTCCTGGCCGCCGCCCACGGCTTCACTGCCCAGCAACTGGACAGCGGCCTGCACAGCAGCCTCGTTGGTGTTATACTCCTGTACCGGGAAGGGGCAGCGGCGCACCTGGACCTCGGTGTCGATGAGCCCCTGGCTGTCGTTGTTCACGACGGGCAACAGGCGCGGATAGCCCGTGCGGCGGAACTCCGCCCAGCCCTCGCAGCCGTCGGGGTACATGGCAATCCACTTCTGGGTGATGATGCGCTCCAGGTTGGTCTCAAAGTCGGCCTCGTCGCTCCAGGCAATGGTGATGTCGCTCGGTGCGGTAGCGCCATTGCCGCCACCGGTGCGGTCCACATAGCGTGTGGGCTTCAGCGTTGAGTTGACGATGTAGGCATCCTCGCCGCTCACGCTGTTCTCGCTGAACGAAGCACGGATACCCGCTTCATAGAAAGCCCGCGCCGTGCCGCCCATGTTCCAGCCGCGCAATGCGGCCTCGGCACGCAGGAAGAAGCCCTCGGCGGCCGTCATCCACACGATGGGCGTGGTGGAGCGGTCGATGTTCAGGTTGGAGACATACACGCCGGCATAGCGCGTGGCGTTCATGTTGTGCACGCCCAAGCGCACGCCATGATACTTGTTGTCGCTGCTGGCGGGAACGAAGTAAGCCGCCAGACGCGGGTCGCTGTAACCGTTCATGTAGCAATCCATTGTCGCACCCATTCGCACCTCGCCGGCATTGAAATTGTAGGCGATGTCGTAGTTAGGGTGGAAGTAGGTCAGACGGCCGTGCAGCAACTGGGCGCGCTCGGCAGCGGTCTCGATGAAGCCCAGGGGACAGGCTGCCGATTTCTCGGCCTCGCGTTGTGCCAGGGCAGGGTCGGCATAGACCACACGCAGGGCCAGACGCAGGCGCAGGGTATTGGCAAACTTCACCCAACGGGCGACATTGCCCTCATACACATTATCATAGTCGGGCAAGAGCGTGCCTCCCGACTCGGCCAGCGGCGTGAGCACCTCGATGGCGCTGTCCAGCTCGGCAAAGAAGCGGGTGTACACCTCCTGTTGGCGGTCATATGTCGTGCCCAGCGTTCCGCTGCCGTAGTGGAGGTAGGGAATCGGGCCGTACATGTCGGTCACACGGTGCAGCGCCTCGACCTTGACGATGGTGGCGAGGGCGGCCACTGCGGGCTGGCCCATCTCATCGGCAACGCGGGTGACACGCTGCCAGGCGGGCATCACCTCGCTGAAGGCGCGCGTGAACATCTGGTCATACCATCCGCTCACAAAACTGTAGGAACCGTTATGCACACCGTTGCGCCAAGTACCCGTCGGGGCAAGATAGCCCGAGAAGGCATCGGCACTCAGGCCCTGGGCAACCTGATAGTCCGACGACAGGCAGTTGCCCGAACCGTCGTCAAACAGCACGACCCTTGACACCATCTGCGAGAAGAAGGCGCCCACATTCTGGTAGTCGTTGGCAAGTTCCTCGTCGGTGAGTTCGTGCTGGTTGGTGTTGATGTCGTCAAACGACTTGGTGCACGCCGCCAGCAGCATTTCACATTAAATCCCATCGAACGCAGGCTGGGCTGCATGAAGTAGTCGATGCCCTGGTAGTAGGTGCCCGTGTTGGAGGTCGCCTCGGGGTCATAGGGTGCCTTGTTATAGAGCATGCACAGGTTGTGGGCGACAAACGACACATTCAGGCCCTTGACCCACTTGACCCAGCGGTTGACCGGCACATCATAGCCAATGCTCAACTCGGCGAGCCTTAGGTTGGTCGCGCTGTAGACATAGCGGGAGTCGACCGTTCCGTTGGGGTTGCCCACGGTCTGATAGTAGCCCTGAGCGTTGATCTTTTTGCCGTTGATGACCACGCCGCCATCGTTGCGGGCGTCCTGCGAGGCCTGCGAGGCTCCATAGTAGTCCAGGATAGCCTGGGTCTCGCTCACGACGATTCCGCCGTTGCGGTAGGCCAGCAGGGCCGACAGGGTGATACCCTTGAACGACAGCGAGTTGCCCCACGACAGGTTGTACTTGGGTGCGGCCTGCCCGGCATAGATGTAATAGGCGTCGTTATTGGGATTGGCCTCGACGGTCTGGCGCTCGGGGTTGACATAGATGGCTCCGTGTTCGTCGGTCTTGAGCGTCGATACATACACATCGCTCAGGGTGCCGCCCTCGGTCAGGCGGATCTGATAACCCGAGGTACCGCCCATGTAGAGTTCATCCAGGTTGTAAATCTCGCCGTCGATGGGGTTGCGCCATTCCTTGAGCAGTTCCTTGACCTTGTTTTGATTAAGTGTCCAGGTCAAATAAGTTTCCCAAGTCACCGGGCCCAGGGGCTGGGTATAACGCGCAGTGAGTTCAACGCCCTCGTTATCTACTCGTCCACCATTGACCACAGCACTGGTGTAACCCGACGAAGCGGGCAGCGTGGGATAGAAGAACTGGTTGCGCGTGACGGATTTATATAGAGTCATATTCACTTTCAGACGGCTGCGGAACATATACAGGTCGATACCGGCCTCCCATGAGTGGGTGCGCTCGGGCTTGAGGTCGGTAAGCATCCGTGTTGAGGTCTCGGCAAGACCGGTTGAGGGGTTGATGGCATAGGTCTCGTGCGTGAGGAACGGCTCATTGGGCTCGTTACCCACCTGGGAGTAGCCTATGCGGGTCTTGAAGAAATTGAGCCAATCAAGATTTACACCAATCTGACGCAGCGCTTCGGTCCATATACAAGAAAGACCAGCCGACCAGTAGAAGTAACTCTTTTCGAGTTTGCTCGACCAGTCATTGCGGGCAGTAAGATCAATATAGACCATATCGGCACCACCCACTTGGGCGGTGGCATACACGCTCTGCAACTGGGTGCGGTAGCCGCTCTGCACAGGCTTGAAAGTCGAGTTGGTGGTTTCTACATTGGCTAGGGTGAACTTGTTGGCGGTACCTTTCAGGTGGCCACTGAAGCCCTCGATGCTGTTGTCGCGCTGGTCAAAACTCGTGCCCAGCACACCGCTCAAACTCAAGTGGCTATCAGCCATGTAAAAGTATTTGTCGAACTTGGCGAAGGCCTCGGCATAGAGTTGGCGGTTGCTCACATTGCGCAGGCCGTAGTGGCCGTATTGCGAGGCGTAGAGCGTGTTGGTCGAGGCGAAGAATTTCTCCTCATACTTGTCGCTGCTCTTGTCATACTTCACGCGGCCCGTGATATCCAACCACGGGGTGATGCGCCAGTTCAGCGAAACGGTTGCCTGATGGCGTTCCTTGTGGTTGATGAAACGCTCACGCTCGGTCTCCCAGTAGGGGTTCTCCATCGAGATGTCGTAGTTGTAGGGCCAGTACTGCACGGGGAAATTGCGGCCCGTGTCATAGCGCTCGTAGTAGCCCAACTTGGAGAAGTCGTCGCCCGCGGGGAACAGATAGACAGGCACCAGCGGATTGTGGTACTGACCCTGACTGATCATGTTCTGCTCCTTGACGGCGCTGAGCATATAGCCCAGGTCGAGCGTCATGCGGTCGTTAAGGAAGTTGGTGGTATTGCGCACACTCAGGTTATAGCGGTCGTAATTGTTGCTGTGGATGATGCCCTGGGCATTGGTGGCACCGAGTGACAAGTAGGTCTGATTCTTGTCAGAGCCGGCACTCAGGCTCACCGAGTTGGCGATGTTGGTGCCCGTCTGGAAGAAGTCGGCAGGACGGTAACTGCTGGGTGTTGCCAGTTTCTCACCCCAACTGAAGTAACTGCCCGTCTCGCTGGGACCGTACTGGTTCTGGAAACGCGGCAGCACAAAGGGCTTAGAAAACTGGAAACTGCCGTTGTAGGTCACATCCACCCTACCCGAGCGGCCGCGCTTGGTGGTGATGAGGATGACACCGTTAGCGGCATTGGCACCATAGAGGGCTGCCGCCGTGGGACCCGTCAACGCGCTGATGCTCTCGATGTCGTCGGGGTTGATGTTGCTGGTGGCGTCACCCGTCTGGCCCGCTCCGGCAAAGATGCCCTCGGGCTGCTCGCTGGCGAGGTTCTGCATGGGGATGCCGTCCACGATATACAGCACATTGTTGTTGCCGTTGATGCTCTTGGCTCCGCGCATCACCACGCGGCTGCCGCCGCCTGCACCCGTTGCACTGGCGTTGATGGTCACGCCGGCCACCTTGCCCGAGAGCGAGTTGACGAAGTTGGCATCCTGCACACGCATCAAGGCATCGCCAGCCACCTGCTGCACATTGTAGGACAGCGATTTGGCCTCCTTCTTGATGCCGAGGGCCGTCACCACGACCTCGGCGAGGTCGGTAGCGGATGACGGTTCCATCGTAATGGTAAGGTTTGAACCGTCCACCCGAACATCGCGCGAGCCGTAGCCCACATAACTCACGGTCAGGGTAGCACCCTGGGGCACGCTGATGCTGAACCGCCCGTCAAAATCGGTGGCAGTGCCTGCATTCGTGCCCTTGACGCTGACGGTCGCCCCAATCATGGGTTCACCGTTCTCATCAAGCACCTGTCCCGTCACTGTCGAGGTCTGCACCGTGCCTCCTTGCACCTGCGGCGAGGGCGCTGCCAGCACCGCGCCACCGCCCATAGCGAGCGCAACCACTGCCAGCAACCTGACCATGTGATGGGACTTAATTCCAAGTTTTTTCATCATAATTTTCCCAAAAATATTTAGTTGATTTCACAAATGTAATAAAAACTTGTGAATCAGAGATAATTCTGAGAATTATCTCCTATAAACAAAGGCAATAAAATTATAATTTTTAAAACTAATTTTCTTTTATTTCCCGTGCTATGCACGGTTTCATGTAGAGACGTATTATCGCAGGGCCAACTGCTATATCGTTCCCCTTATTATTGTTTACTGGTCAATGGTTTGTGGGTCGGTTGGGGGCAGGATATGAATTCTGGGAGAGGAGAAGCATTGTCATCGATTTTAAGGGCGATCGTCATTAGGGTACCGCAATCGGCCTCGACCTCGCGGGACGTGTAGCCAGGATAGGACACATTAATGGTTCGGCCGAGGCCTATCCAGTAACTGAAACAACCGTCCAGATCAGTATGAATCACGATTCCATCACCATTCTTAACCTTAACTTTGGCACCAATTATCGGCTCGCCATTCTCGTCAACGACCTGCCCCCTGACCAGCAACGGGTCTAAACTGATGTCAAAACAATTGCCGTCAATTTGGCCTTGGCGGGGTTCATAATCAGGATGCTCAACGCGCAAGATGGTGTCAACGTCAGCAGGCATAAGGTTAAAATCGCCTTTGTCGTTGGTCGTTGTGCTCCTACCAGAAGGCAACACCTGGACTGTTGCCCCAGATAAATACCGGCCAAAACGATCAAACACACGACCGAACAAGCCTTCAGGAACCCCACCAAAACAAACCCAACCGTTCCAAAACTTGCGCGGCATCATAAGGATGTAGAGGGGTTGGCCGTCAACCACGACCTCGGTCGTTTCCATCCCGACGAAGTTTATTTCCAGCGTGCTTCCCAATGGAGCCTTGAGGCTGAAGCGGCCATCATAATCGGTGGCTGCACCAATGCGCGTACCCTTTAACATTACCGAAGCGCCTATAACAGGTTCCCAGTCGGGAGCACAAATGACCACGCCCGTCACTGGCTGAGGCTCGGCGGTCTGGGCAACGACAGGAAGGGCTACCGCAGCCATGAGCAACGCCAGCAATAAGGTCCAATTGTGAAATATCCTTGCCATAGCCGTTGAGTGTTTAAATTTTAATGTTTGCGCAAAGTAACGCAATAATATCCACACTTCCAAGCAATCAGCATCTTTTCTCACGACTCATGACGGCGACCTAAAAAAGTCGCCGCCCTCTGCTGCGAGGACGACGACTTGGTCTTAAAGATCTTTTAAACGCTGCGGAGCCCGATGAGAGGGCGCATCAGTAGTTTTTCACTTGATGACCTTGGCGGTGGTGCGGGTGCCGTCGCTGTAGGTGGTAACGACGATATTCACACCATCGGTGGGCTGAGCGCTCTGCTGACCAGCCAGGTTGTAGTAAACAACGCTGCTGACGGTCTTGCTGCCATTCACCTCTTCCACAGCGGTCGGGTTCTGGATAACAAGGTTGACATCCTTATAGATGTCGTCGAAGGTGAAGCTGCCAACCTCGGTGCCCATAACCACTACCGAGTAAGTCTTGGTGTGGTCCAGGCTGTAGAAGTTACCGTCCTCGGCAGGAGTAATCTCGTTACCGTCGTTATCCTTCAACACGAACTCGGTATCGTAACCTTCAATGGCAACGCGGACATCGTTGGTGAAATAAGGAGTGCGGAAGGCGGGCAGACGATGCTCGGGCAACTCATACATCAGAGGCACACCAAAGAAGTCAAGGATGTCGGCCTGCGACTCGGGGCTGAAGCAATAGTTACCCGAACGCATGAGGCTGGCATACTCGGCCTCGGCGTCATCATAGGCCATATAGCGATACTTCATGTGCACATCATAGTCGTTGATCATCCACAAGGTCAGGTAGATGTTCTCTCCCTGATACCAGAAAGGCATGTGGGGATCATCGGGATTGCCGAAGGGAACCTCAACAATCGTGGCGGGATTCTCGGCGGTAGCAGCGGGATCAAAGGTGCAGATGTAGCCGGGGAAACCGGGCCAACCCTGATAGGCTTTATAGGTCACAGTGTCGGTGAACAGGTCGCCCTGGGGCTTGTGGAACCTATAACCGTCAAACAAGTCGAGGTAATCCAACTCAACCTTATCGAGGGGGATGTTGCGGCACCATGCGGTCACCTCAAGGAATACGCCATGGTTAGTCATGTCGCTACCATTGTCATAACCGTCAAGACCCAAACCGATAACCTTGGCGTTAGCGGGCAAGGTTGCTGTACCCTTGTTGATATCACCCTTAGTGAAATCGAGGGCAGTTACCAGATACTCAGGCTGGAATTTCATGAATCGGGTGTCGGGGTCATCTTCAGGATAGTTCTGGATGTCCTGATACAGATTCACATCCACCGGCAGAGCAAACAACAGCGTGTCATTGGCAGGCTGCTCAACATTGGTTGCAGTGACCTCGATACCGGCATTAGCAACGCCAAAGCCGGCAAGACACATAGCAAACAGTGAAAGTAAAGATTTCTTCATAGTGCTTAATTTTGTATATAAATTGTTAATTCAGTTCGCATATAGCTATAGATGTTGCAAAATTATATCCTTTCGGCATAATTCACAAATTTTTTAGGCAAATATTTTCAGTCTGCAGTTTTTTTAACCTGTTTTAATCCTTATTTCTAACCAATGCCACACACTGCCCTATCAGGAACACGGGCGAGGTGCCGAAGATGATGAGCAGCCATGTTTTCAGGTCAAGAGGCGCACAGTTGAACAATGGGGAGAAGAACTGGACCAGTACAATCTGGCCGATAAAGATGACTGTGGCAACGCCCCAGAACATCTTACTGCCCTCCATGTTGTTAAAGGCCCATTTGCCGGTCTCAAACGACCTCGCATTCAACATGTTCCAGAACTGCAAGAAGACAAACACGCTGAAGAAGATGCCCATCTCCTCGGGGTTGATATTGGGATTGATGCCGCGCATGAACACGGGACCGCCGTTGGCCTCACGCACGAAGTAATAGTACAACCCGATCATCAACACGGCGAACACCACGCCCGACACCATGATGAAGCGCATCATCAACCGCGTGATGATACTTGCGCGGGAATCGCGCGGCTTGCGGCGCATGAGCACACTGTTGGGCGGCAACGACGCTAGCGCAAGGGCGGCAAAGGTGTCCATAATCAAGTTCACCCACAGCATCTGCGTCACTGTCAGGGCGGGCTGCTTGCTGAAGAATGAACAGATAGCCACCACCAGGCAGGCACACACATTGACGGCCAGCTGGAAGAGGATAAAACGCTGGATATTGCTGTAGAGCGAGCGACCCCACAGCACGGCCTTGTTGATGCTGGCAAAGGAATTGTCCAGGATGGTGATATCGCTGGCCTCCTTGGCGACAGCGGTGCCGTCGCCCATCGACATTCCCACTTGGGCGGCATTGAGCGCGGGAGCATCGTTGGTGCCGTCGCCTGTGACGGCAACGACCTCGCCCTGCTGTTGCAACAGGCGCACGAGGCGAGCCTTGTCATCAGGCCGGGCACGCGCCATAATCTTGATCGATGATACTCGTTGAGCGGCCTCGTCGTCGCTCAAGGCGGCAAAGTCGGGGCCATTGATGATGGCTTCGTCACCGTCGGCATCGGTCCACAGACCCACCTGTCGCCCGATTTCACGGGCTGTGGGGCCGGTGTCTCCCGTCACGATTTTCACCTTCACACCGGCTTGACGGCAGTCGGTGATGGCAGCGGGCACATCAGGCCGCACGGGGTCACTGATGGCGACGATGCCCACAAAGGTCAACGCGGGGACATCAGCAGCCTTCATGCGGGCCACGATCTCGAGGGGATTGGCATCGGCGGGCAATACGCAGTAGGCAAACGCCAGCGTGCGCATCGCCTTAGCCTGATAGGATGCGAGTTCACTGGCCACCTCGTCCGAGGAGACCCCGCCCAGCGCACCCTGGCATTGTCTCATGATAATCTCGGGAGCGCCCTTCACCAGCAGCAGGCGCTGCCCTGTGGCGCTGTCGATAACGGTGGCCATGTACTTGGTCATGGTCGAGAATGGCATCTGAGCCAGCGGCTCACTGCCTTCGCGCAGCGACATGTAGTCCACACCGGCGTCACGCAGCCACAGCAGCAGGGCGCCCTCGGTGGGGTTACCCAGTGCCACGACATTGGCGGGGTCGCTATCGTCCAGATAGGCGGTGCTGTTGCAGGCAATGCTCTCGCACACGATCGTGCCCGACTCGTCATCGGTGAGGTGTCCGCCATCGGGCAAACCATAGAAATGAGCTTGATACACCTGCATCTTGTTCTGCGTCAGCGTGCCGGTCTTGTCGGTACAGATGACGGTGGCGGCACCCATCGTCTCACAGGCATGCATGCGGCGCACCAGGTTGTTGTGCTTCAGCATTTTGCGCATGCTCAATGCCAACGACAAGGTGACGCTCATGGGCAGGCCCTCGGGCACCGACACCACGATGAGCGTGACGGCAAGCATCACGGTCTCGATGAAATATTGTGCAGTGTCAACAGCACTTTCACTGGGAGATATTATAAACTCGATGATACGACCCAGCACCAGCAGGCCGGCCATGACATAGCTGCCATAGGATATCGTGCGGCCCAGGCGGTCCAGCTGGCGCGTCAACGGGGTCTTGATGTTGTTGTCAATCTGCGCATCCCGATAGATTTTGCCGTACTCGGTCTGGTCGCCCACGCGCTCCACGCGCATCACCGCATTGCCTTCCAGCACGGTGCTGCCACGCAACAGCTGGTTGACGGGATAGGTAGCCTCCTGGCTGGAAATGCCGGTCTCATGGGTTTTCCATGACGAGGGCTCCCCAGTAAACGAACTCTCATCGACGGTCAATGTAAAGCTCTCAAGGACAATGCCGTCGGCCGGCACTTTCTCGCCCGTTTCCAGAATCACGATGTCGCCCACCACAATATCGCGGCGGGCCACTTGGGTGATGTGACCGGCGCGCAGCACCTTGACCTTGACGCCGTCATCAGTCTGGTTGAGGAGGCGGAATTTCTTGTTGGCGTTGACCTCGACCAGGAAACCCACCAGCGTGGCCAGCACGACAGCAAGGAAGATGCCTAGCGGCTCAAAAAAGACAGCGGGACCCGAGCCCAGGCCAAAGTATTCATATACCGACAAACCCACCGACAGCAATAATGCCACCAGCAGGATTTTGATGAGCGGATCATCAAATTTCTTCAGGAATTGACGCCACAGCGGCTCATGAGCGGGAGGCGTGATAATATTAGGTCCATGTTGCTGCCGGCTCTCAAGCACTTGCTCGGCAGTCAACCCTTTATCATGTATCTTTTTAGCCATTAGGTAGTTTGTCTCTTAATTTCAAGATAGAACACACCAACAAGGTGCAAAATCCGTGCCAATGTCTGGGCCATCAACAATTAAGCAACCAAATGCTATGCCGCATCCAGTTGCTTATCATCGTTCAGGTCGCTTGACCAGCGGCACCCGCCGGTTGGCCGCTCGGGATGCGACGCTGGAAGCGTTTCTTGTTGAAAATCGAGTCCCAGCGCAACTTGATCACGCCCCACAGCGCCTCAAAGAAGATGCTGCTGTTCATCTTGCTCGTGCCCAGAACACGGTTAACGAACACAATGGGTACCTCCTTGATGGTGAAGCCCATGCGATGGGCTGTGAACTTCATCTCAATCTGGAATGCATAGCCCTTGAACTCGATGGCATCCAGGTCGATGGACTGCAACACCTCGCGGCGGTAGCACACATAGCCGGCAGTGGCATCTTTCACCTTCATGCCTGTAATCAACCTGACATAGGCCGACGCATAATAACTCATCAGCATTCTGCCCATCGGCCAGTTCACGACATTTACCCCTGAGATATAGCGTGAGCCAACAGCCACATCGGCATTGCCGTCGGCACAGGTGCGCTGCAACTCGGGCAATTTATCAACAGGATGCGAGAAATCGGCATCCATCTCGATGATGTACTCATAATCGCGTTCCAGCGCCCACTTAAAGCCAGCAATATAGGCGGTTCCCAAGCCCTGCTTACCAGCACGCTTCAGGATATGGACGCGTTCAGGCTGCTCGGCGATAATCGACTCCACGATGGCACCGGTGCCATCAGGGGAATTGTCATCGACGATCAACACATCAAACTGGTGCTCACTCTGGGCGAGCACGGCAGCGATGATGGCCCTGATGTTTTCCTTCTCGTTATAAGTAGGAATAATCACTATACTGTCTGACTTCATAGTGCTTGATATTGTTTGATTGTTGTCACCTCACGGTTTTAAACTGACAAAGATAGTGCAAGTCGAGTGAAAAAACAAATTTATTTGAATTTTTCCGAAGCGCAGCCTGTCTTCATAACGACAATAACAATGCCAATCGTGTGCAAGACACCCAAAAACTGTGTTTTTTTACAATTTGTTAAATATTCGGCGGGGGCGCCGACGACTCCTAAAGCTTGATACGCCAGTAGCGGTACAGCCACGCTATCAGCAGCGTCACAGCAAGGCTGATGACAATAAACGCCCATGGTTGTGCCATGACAAAATCAGGATGTCTATCCACCATCACAATCATCGGGAGCCTCATGTAGATATAGATGGGGAACAGATTCCGCCCCAACCACTCCAGCGGCTTGTTGCCCACACCCACCTTCATCGTCAGCACGACAATCAACAAGGCAAATGTGATGCTCAAGGCATTATAGGTCAGGCACAGCCTGTCGGTATACCACCCGATGAAATAACCATATAACTGAACCAGCAGCAACAGCACCAGCAAGACCAGCACCACCCAGTACCAACGCTTCAGCTGCCGCTCCAACTCAACTTTATAGGCCGAGAACATGAAACCCAACGGGAACGACAAAACCGTGTCATACCAGTAGGAGTCCTTGAATCTGGACAAAACGGCCAACAGCGCCACACACAGCGCGAACAACAAAACGACCCGATAAACGCGGCTCGGCAGCCTGGACCGCAGCACTACCCACGCCAACGCATAGCAACACAGGATCACAAATATATACCAGTTACTGTTGCCCATGCTCTCCCAACCGGTTAACGAGAGCAACGACTGCGATACGGTCACTTCCTTCCCTAACACCAAAGCCAGGATAACATATGCAATCACTGCCACATCAAAGTTAAGCAGCGTCGTCAGGATACGCCGCCGGGGATAGGTCTTCAGGTAAGACTCACCTTTCGCCCTGTAGGACTCGCCCACGCCATAGCCCGAATAGAACAGGAACATCACTACAACCAGCTGACCCATAATGTCACACAAGACGGCATACCAGTTGTCGCCCCAGCGTTCAAACTCATAGCCCAAATCATTAAAATAGCCCATTGCATGTGTTAGCACCACTAGCATGATGAAAATGCCCTTCACGGCATCGGTCTTCGCCTTTGAAAGGTAATCACCATGAAAGCCTCTAAAGTTAACTTCCATACGATAGAGACACAGGGCAAAAAGCAGCAACACTATAATTAACAGCATAATTCTATCTCCATTAATTCAACAGACTGGGCACACAACTATTGAGGGAGCAAAATTAGTGTATTTTCTCCATGCAGGCAAACCCGCGCTTGTCTGCAACGATGCAAACGGGATGGACTCGCGCCCAAGATAGGCGGCGCCTCGGGTGTGCCAAAGCAAAAAAATTACTTTTTTGCTTGCCACTCCGCTCGGCTTGCACTATCTTTGTCCGTTTAATATCAAAAAAATACTTTTTTGACAGCCTATGCACAATACAAGCAAGCAATATGACGAGGTTATCGCCCAGTGCCGTGAACTGTTCATCAACAAGATGAAGGACTACGGGCCCTCGTGGCGCATCCTCAGGGCAAGGTCGGTCACCGACCAGATTTTCATCAAGGCCAAGCGAATACGCACCCTTGAACTCAATGGCGAGACCAAGGTGGGCGAAGGCATCTGGCCCGAATTCATCGGCATCATCAACTATGGCGTCATCGGCCTGATACAGCTCAAACTCGGCTATAGCGATGTCGTGGACATTACAAGCCAACAGGCTTTGAGCCTATATGATGAGTTCATCGATGCGACCAAGGCGCTGATGATTGCCAAGAACACCGACTATGGCGAGGCTTGGCGCGACATGCGCATCTCGAGTTACACCGACCTGATTCTCACCAAGATTCAGCGCA
Organism: uncultured Prevotellaceae bacterium; assembly: GCA_900322135.1. Taxonomy (GTDB): domain Bacteria; phylum Bacteroidota; class Bacteroidia; order Bacteroidales; family Muribaculaceae; genus Sodaliphilus. The sequence goes on along the minus strand of ONYP01000012.1, from coordinate 22,125 downwards.
CCAAGGAAATCGAGAACCACAACGGCGCAACGCTCGTCAGCGAGGGCATCGACGCCAACTATCAGGACATGATCAACTACAGCGTTTTTGCCCTGATTAAGCACAACGAGCAACTTGCAACCGGCAATTCACAATAATTGTTTTACAGCGGCCAGCCTGCTGTTGCCAGCGGCTTCGGCTCTCTACCGGATACTGAAAACAAAAAAACTGACGACTCATGACCATCAAGGCTTGTATCAACGCAGTAAAGTATGAGAAATGGTGCCGTGTGCTCACGGTGCTCATGAGGCTCGTTGTGGGAGCCGTCTTCGTCTTCTCTGGATTTACCAAGTCGATAGATCCTTGGGGAACGACCTACAAGATTACCGACTACCTCAACGCCATGGGACTCGGCCAGTGGGCAGGAACCGCACTGTTCATCGCCGTCAGCCTTGCTGCACTGGAATTCATGCTGGGATTTGCCATCGTCCTGGGCAGTTACCGCCGCAGTGCCCCCGTGCTGGCGCTGTTGCTGATGCTGGTCATGACGCCGCTCACCTTGTGGCTTGCAGTCACCGGGGCCGTCCCCGACTGCGGCTGTTTCGGCGACGCCTGGCACCTGAGCAACTGGGCCACCTTCGCCAAGAATGTCCTGTTGCTCCTCGGCATCATCTACCTGCTGGTGTTCAACAAGACGGTCAAGGGCATCTACGGGCCCGCGGTGCAATGGGTGGTGATGACCCTGGCTTTCGCCTTTGTGATGGCAGTGGCCTATTTCGGCTACTTCCACCAGCCGCTCATCGACTACCGTCCTTACCCCGTCGGCACGCGTCTTGCTACAGCCGTCGTGGATAACGACGAGGGCGACGACGACTTCATCTTCATCTACAGCCGTGACGGCAAGCAGCAGGAATTCACCATCGACAGCCTCCCCGACGAGGACGAGGGATGGGAATATGTCACCCGCTACCATGCCCACCGACCCCAGGGCAAGGTCATTGAACTCAACGGCGCACCGAGTGACGGCATCGCCATCCTTGACGAGGACGGCGAGAACATCACCAGCGATGTGCTCACGGCTAGCGGCAACACCTTGCTGCTGCTGTTCCCCGACCTGCCCCAGGTTGGCGTAGTCAATTCCTTTGCTATCAACGAACTCAACGACGCCGCTTTTGCTGCCGACATCCAAGTCATCGGACTCACGCCGGCTTCGGCAGACGAGATAGAGCAGTGGAAAGACATCTCGATGGCCTCCTACCCTATCTATAACATGGACGACAGCGAGCTCAAGATGGTGGCACGAGGCAACCCTGCCGTGGTATTCCTGCAAGACGGCGTCATCACTTGGAAACGGGCACTCACATCCCTGGACGGCATCGAGCAGCCCATCAATCTGCCCGCCCTGGCCGAGGACTATGATGCCGACGGCATCTTGACCAACCTCATGCTCGCCCTGATGGTTGCAATGCTTGCCCTGCTGGTGCTCAACCGCACCCATGTGCTCATCCGCAAACTCTTCTTCAAGAAAAAAACGACACAACCCGGCCCACAAGAGGCTGAATAACACTAATCTCTAAACTCTAAACCCTAAACTTTATATGATACTCAAGCAAGGACAAATCATCGACAATAAATGGCATGTGGTTTACCTCATCAAGGAAAACCCCTATGTCGAGAGCTACCGCGTCGAGGACGAGAGCGGCAACCCCTACTTCATGAAGATTTACCGCCTCAAGAGTACCCCCGAGAAACTCATCGTCAACGGGGATGTGGCCGAAATTGCCATCAGCCGCAAGCTGAGCCACAAGAACATCGTCAGTTACATCAACGACGGCAAGTACTCCGATGATGCCGGCGAATGCCGATACCTCGTCGCAACCTACTTCAGCGGCGAACTGCTCAGCGAGATGCTGCAGCGCGAGGGAAAACTCGACCGCGACACCGCTGTAAAAATCTTCCTCGAGATGCTCGAGGGACTGCAGTACCTGCACGAGCAACCGGGCATATTGCTGCACAACGACATCAACCCCACCAATGTCATGCTCAGCAGCAAGACCGGTGGCGTGGCCGAACTCATCGACCTGGGACACATCTCGCCCTGCTTCATGGGTAACGCCCCGTTCGACACGGCCGACCTCGACCCCCGCTATGCCAGCGGCCAGTCGTTCCTCGGCAAGTATGACGAACTCAACGACATCTTTGCCGCTACGGCGGTATTCTATACGATGCTCACCGGCAGGACACCTTGGGACATCGAGTTCCCGCCACAGATGACGCGCAAAGAGAAAATCAAACTTGTACAGAAAACACGAGGTGAGAAAGGCGACATCGATGTCAGCGACATCGAGGACGAGAAACTCAAGACCATCGTACAGGCGGGCATGGCACTGGCCTATAACGACCGTCTGGACACCGTCGAGCAACTCATTGAACTCCTCATCGACGACGAGAACAGCGAGCAAGCCGAGGAACTGCGCAAGGAAATCGCATCACGCCAGGCCCAGAGGGTACGCGAGCAGCAAGAGCGGGAAACTGACAGCAGCAACCAGGACCAATACACGGGTGCCACAAGGGCTGCCGACCCCATGACCAGCGCCGATGTCGAAATCAAGCGAGGCAACGGCAACGGATTTGCCGACATCGCCGGCATGGATGAGTTAAAGGACATGCTGCGCAAACGCGTCATCCTCATCCTCAAGGACAAGGAACTTGCCGAGAAGTATAAACTCACGCCGCCCAACGGCATGCTGCTCTACGGGCCTCCGGGATGCGGCAAGAGCTTCTTTGCCGAGAAGTTTGCCGAGGAGACCGGCTTCAATTTCATCCTAGTCAAGGCAAGCGACCTGGGTTCCATCTATGTGCACGGTTCACAGAGCAAAATCGCCGACCTGTTCAAGAAAGCCGAGTTAAACGCCCCGACGGTCTTGTGCTTCGACGAGTTTGATGCCTTCGTGCCTAACCGCACGACCGACAACACCGGCGGCAACCAGGCCGGCGAGGTCAACGAGTTCCTCTCGCAGTTGAACAACTGCTCCAAGCGCGGCATCTTTGTCATCGCCACCAGCAACAGGCCCGACAAGGTGGACCCCGCCGTGCTGCGCACAGGACGCATCGACAAGCAGGTCTATGTTCCCATGCCCGACCCCACGGCACGCAAACTCATGTTTGAACTTTACCTCAAGGACCGACCCTGTGAGGGCATCGACAGCGACGAACTCTCTAAGAAATCCGAGGGCTATGTCGCCAGCGATATCGCCTACATCGTCAACGAGGCTGCAACCATCGCAGCCTTCAACAACGAACCCATCACCCAGGATCTGTTACTCAAGACGCTCGAGGGCATCAAGCCATCGGTCAACAGCGAGCTGCTCAAGGAGTACGAGACCATGCGTGACCAGATGGAAGGCATCTCTCGCAGCAACGCCCTGCCCCGCGTGGGATTCAACACCTCCAAATAATGACCCCGAACTCTAAACTCTAAACACTAAACTCTAAACTAAATAGAATATGGATCTCAACAAATTAATGATCAATTACCTGGCCGAGGAGGGTTTCCGTCCCCACGAGACGCCCTTCGGCATCGCGTTCAAGTACGAAGGCTTCAACTTCCTCTACTTCAAGGACGAGGACGACGAGCAGTATTTCCGACTGATGATGCCCGCCATCTTTGTCGTCACCGAGGACAATGAGGACACCATCATGAAATTGATGAACGAAGTCAACGGCAACATCAAGGTCGTCAAACTCTACACAATGGACATCGAGGACGAGGAAGGCAAGAACGAGACTAGCGTGTGGGTAGCATTTGAAATCCTCGCCGACACGACACCCGAACTCAGCGATATCGTGCCGCGAGCCATCAACCTGCTGCAGGGCGCACGCGTCGCTTTCCTGGCCAAGCTGCAGGAAATCGCCGACAAGTAAACCCATCACGCCAACCGATAAAAACGAGGCGGGAACCAATTGGTCCCCGCCTCGTTTTATTCAGGTATCTGGTTGACTGTTTCAATCACCCCATGAGCCTGACAGCACGAAAGATATCAGTGCGGTCACATCGTTGATGTCAATCTGGCTGTCGCCATTGACATTTGCACAGATGGGACAACAATCACCAGTGGTGTTGCCCAGCACATAGGAAATCAGCGCGGTCACATCGTTGATGTCAACGGCCTTGTCGTGGTTCACATCGCCCTTCTGGTAACCATGGTCCTGGTTCTCAAGCAGGGTAACGGTCTCGACATTGCTGGCAGCCTTGCTGCCGTCGATGTAGTTGGCCTCGACATAGTAGTTGTAGGTAGCGCCTGCGGTCAAGCCCTCGACTACATAATACTTGTCGGTGATGCCGGTGATGATGCGGCTGTTCTCGTCGCCACTCTCTTCAACGGTCCTCATCTGAGTAGCCTCGCCACTGTAAACCTGTACGCTGTTGAGGTAGAAGCGCTTCTTGACAGCGGTGCCGCTCAAGGTGATGTTCTGAGCCGCCTCGGCGGTCACGCCATTAAGAACCACGGTGTAGTCGGCATTCTCGGTGGTCAGTTCCACGGTATCGCTCACCTCACCGCACGAGACGATGATTGAACTGCCGTCGCTGCCATAACTCCTGGCGTTAAACTTCACGGTCACGACGCCATTGCTGCCCGACAGGTCAAGAGCGGGAGTCGTCAGGTAACCGATCTTGGAACCGGAGCCCAGTTTCATGCCACCGCCAGCGGCAAGGAATACGCCATAACCGGTCCAGCCGGCGTTGTCGCAGCAGTCGTCGAGGGTACCGTTGGCGCCCTCATCGATGTTACTGTCAGCCGAGGGTACTTCCTCGCTGTAGAAAGTCTCATTCAGCAACAGGGTGCCAACAGGGTCTACCTGCTCAATATTTACATATAAGGTGTAGTCCTTGATAAAGCGTGCTGCAGTCTCGTCGGTCCAGTCAGCGCGGAACGAACTCGTGGTCACATATTCCGCGGCAGCGGGAAGCATCACGGGAGCAGTAGCCTCCATCGTGGCAGTGCCGTTGAGGGTAACGGTCACATCGTCGGCGCCAGCGCTGGACACAGTGACAGTAGCAGCGTGGGTGCCGGTAGTGGTGGGAGCATAAGTAACGGTAACCGTGGCGCCCGCCTCGGCATCGGCAATGCTGATGGTGTCAGGGTTGATGCTGTAAACATTGTTTTCGTCGTTGAGGGTGAGCGTCACGGCACCCGTCAGGTTGGCGGCAAGCAGGTCAAAGGTGGCTGTTACCGTCTCACCCACCTCAGCGGTCATCGTCAGGGTTTCGGGGTCGACGATAACCTCGGGATCGGGAACCACGGGCTCTGCCTCGAGGGTTACCTGCTCGGTGTTGGAGCCTGCAGTGGTGTTGTCCACATAATTGGCGACCACATAGAAGTTGTAGGTTGCGCCGGGGGTCAGGTTCTCGACGGTGTAGGTCTTGGCAGTGATGCCGGTGATGACACGGGTGTTCTCGTTACCGGTCTCGGTAGCATTGAGTTTGCTCACGCTGCCATCATAGACGGTCACGCTGTGAACATACACGCGCTTGCCGGTGCCGGTGCATGACAGGGTCACCTTCTGGCCCGCAGCGGTGGGCACGCCGGCAAGGGTTACGGTATAGTCGGCGGCATCGCTCGAGAGGACTATCGTCTCGCTCACATCTCCGCACGAAACGATAACCGAACTGCCGTCGTTGCCATAGGAGTTGCCATTGAAAGCCACGGTCAGCGTTCCGCTGTTGGCAGCCAGAGCGGGGGTGGTGATGTAACCCGACTTGGAACCACTGCCCAACTTGAAACCGCCACTGGCGGCTTCATAGGCGGCGTAACCGGTCCAGCCGGTGTTGTCGCAGTAGTCGTCCATCGAGGAGCCACGGTCGTAGGTGCCGTCCTTGGTCACATTCACGCCGGCAAAGGTCTCGGTCAGCAAGACATCACCGGTGGCAACGGCCTTGTTGACAAACAAGGTGTAGTCACGCACATTCTGGGCGGGGGTGGCATCGGTCCAGGTAGCGGTAAACGAGCTAGTGCCCACATTGGTTGCTGCAGCCATCACGGGGGCGACGGTCTGCATGACAGCGGTGCCGTTAAGGGTAACGGTCACCGGCTCGGCGCCTTCGCTGGCCACGGTAACAGTAGCGGGGTGGGTGCCGGTAGCAGTGGGAGCATAAGTAACGGTAACGGTGGCTCCTGCCTCGGCAGCAGCCTTGCTGATGGTAGCGGGATTGATGCTGTAGACGCCGTTTGCGTCATCGAGCGTCACCGTGACATTGCCCGTCAGGTCGGATGCCAGCACACCAAAGGTGGCTGTAACCGTCTCTCCCACATTAGCGGCCATCGTCAAGGTCTCGGGGTCAACGATAATCTCGGGAGTGGGAGCGGCTGTTCCCTCGAGGGTAACGGTCTTGACATTCGACTCCTTCTTGCTGCCGTCGGTGTAGTTGGCTTCAACATAGAACTTGTAGCTGCCGCCCTGGTTCAAGCCAGTCACGGTGTAGTTCTTGCTGGTGATACCCGTAATCACGCGGCTGTTGGCATCGCCACTCTCGCTGGCGGTCAGTTTGCTGGCTCCACCGGTGCCGATTTCAACGCTGTGAATATACCAGCGTTTCTTGCTGCCCGTGCTGGAAATGGTCACTTTCTGGCCCTGGGCTGCGGTCACACCGCTCAGGGTGACAGTGTAGTCGGTTGCGCTGCTTGTCAGGGTCACCGTCTGGCTGGCATTGCCGCAGGCGATGGTCAGCACGGTGGCGTCGCTGCCATAGCGGTTGGCATTGAGAGCGACGGTGATGGTGCCGTTGCTGGTACTCAGGTCAAGGGCGGGAGTCGTCAACGAGCCGCCATTGCTCGAGTTACCCAACTTCAGACCGCCGCCACCCGCCTGGTAGACATAGGAGCCGGTCCAGCCGGCGTTGTCACAGTACTGGTCCAGCGAGTTGGAGATATTGGTACTCTGGTCGCTGCTAGCCGTCACACCGCCGAAGGCCTCGGTGAGCAAGGTCTGGTGATTGGGGTCATAGGCCTGTACATACAGGGTATAGTCGGTCACATTCTCGCTGGGGGTCTGGTCGGTCCAGGTAGCCTTGAACGAGGTGGTGCCCACATTGCTGGCATCGGCCATCACGGGTGCATAGGTCTCGATGGTGGATGCGGGATAGACACCGATGATCATGTCCTGATAATAACTGAATGTGTATCCTGATCCGGTAAAGGCATCCAGGGCGTAGTAGTTGTCATCATAGCCGCTCCAGCCAAAGTTCACATGGTACTTGTTGGTCGAGGCGTTGTAACCGTCAACGACAAAGGCATGGCCGCCGGCATAGTAGTCATTGCCGCCGTAGAGGATGGGGCGGCCTGCCGTGAGCTCGGCCTGCATCAGGGCATGCCACTGGCTGGCATTGCTGTAGTCATCGCGATACTTGACGGTGGCTTCTTCGCTGTAGCCAAACTCGACCATGGCATCGCGCTCGTCCTCGGTATAAGCACCGCTGCCGTCGGGCGAGTACATCATCTCGACAGCCTGTCCGCAGTAGCGCATCAGCCAAGCGACGGCATTGGCCTGGGTGGTGTTATAGCTCACGCTGCTGTAGTCGTCGAGCATATTCGCCCAGTCAAGCGTGATACCCGGCAGAGCGGGCACCGTGAAGCGCGGTGCTTCGGCTGTAACATAAGACGGCAGGGCGGGCAACTGGGCGGGATACTTCCAGTAGTACATCACCTGGGCCATCGCCGTAGCCACACAACCCGTCATGCAATACTGGTTGTTGTACTTGGGGCACTGGTTGTAATAGGGGGCTTCCTGGTCCCATGTGCTGGTCATCAGCATGGGAACGCTGGTTGCCGTGAGCATGGTTGACAGCACCTGTGAAGAGGTCTGTACCTTCAACTCGGGATGGGCGATGAGGAACTCCATCTGCGTCTTGTAGGAGCCCAGCCACCAGGCAACATTGGAGGGCAGGTTCTGCACATCCATATAGCCGCTGCCGTAACCCAGGATTTCCTCGGCACGGTCGTCACCCGACACGATGACATAGCCGCCATCGTCGTAGTTGAACACATAGTAGTCGGCAGCGCCGGTACTCACGGCCGATGCCTCGGTGTGGGTCAGTTTCACATTGGCCGATGAAGCCATGAAACGCGAGTTCGGCTGACTGTTCAAGAACCTGACAGCCTTATCCTGTGCGACACGGCTGTCCACATTGGCTGCCGTCATGCCCAACACCGTGAGGAGCAGGATGACGAGTGTCAATGGTCTTAGAGATTTCACGATTTTCATGATGAAAAATAAATGAATAGATGTTGATATTAAATGATTGGTAGTTTTTTTTCAGTAAATGGCTGTTTTTAACGGCTTGCACCATGGATAATCATAGCACAAGCCGTCACAAAAGTATTTAAAAATCTGTTCCCCGGCAACAATTTACACTGGAAAAACTTATAGCCCTAGTATGATGTCGACCAGTGCGTTGACATCGGCGACATTGACCTCGCCGTCGCCGTTGACATCACCGGGCGACTCAACCGAACCCGACAATATCATGGCCAGAACGGCATTGACATCGGCAATGCTCACCTCGCTGTCGCCGTTGACATCACCGGGTATCACCACGATATCCTCGATATTGACGATTCGCGAGAAACGGGTCCACAACTCGTCACAGATGTAGTTCTCGCGGGCAAAGGCGGGGACCGCAACCGTCACCTGGGCATAGTGGGCATCGTCAAAGCAGTCGGCACCGGCCAGCAGGGGCGGCAGTTCGGGCTTGCTGATGATGCGGGACAGCGAAGCGCAGCCGTTGAAAGCGAAGGAAGCGATATGGTCCATCGTCAGCCCCATGGTCACCTGTTGCAGACGGCTGCAGCGATAGAACGCCGACTCACCGATGCCCACCACGCCGTCGCCGAGCGTCGCTGTAGTAAGGGCCCGGCAATCGGCAAAGGCGGCATAGCCGATTTCGCACCCCTCGCCGTCAAAGTCATCAATATCGATATCCGGATCATTGTTGATGGTCAAATCTGTCAATCCGCTGCACGAGATGAAAGCGCCGTCGCCAATGGCCTTCACGCCGCCGGGTATCGTCAGCCGCTTGAGCGACCGGCAGTCCTGGAAGGCGTAGTATCCGATTTCTTCAAGACCGTCGTTCAGCGTGAGTGACGACAAGTTGATGCATCCCTGGAAGGCGGCATAGTCAATCATGGCAACACTGCCCGGAATGTTCACGCTCGACAGGCCCACACAATCCTTGAAGGCGTACTTGCCGATGCACTGTATGGTCGGGGGCAGTGTGACGCTGGTCAACTGCCGGCAGTTGCGGAAGGCGTTGTTGCCGATGGCGGTGACATCATAGGTCACGCCGCCGGCGCTCACCCGGGCGGGGATGTCCACCCTGCCCTCATAGGACTGGAAGGTGGGGGTGCCATAGGTCACTGTGGCCTCGTGGCCGTCGACCTTGTAGAACACGCCGTCAACCTCCAGGTCGCTGCAGCCCGAGTAAACCTCAGGGAACAGGCGATGCTGCATCTGCTGGGCAAAAGAGAAATCCCAATGGCCCACGGTGAACGCATCAAGCGCGAAATAACCGTTGCCACTGCCTTCCCAGCCCCAGTTGATGTGATACATGCTGCCGTCAAATCCGTCGACCACATAGGCATGACCTCCCTCATCGCCATAACCCGTGTACAGGATGGGGATGCCCTCGGTCAGGTCTTCAAGCATCAGGGCGTTCCACTCATCGGTGCCGTAATCGTCGCGGTACAGCGACTGGGCGCTCAGGTTATAGCCGAACACCTGCATGGCCACCAACTGGTTCCAGGCGCCGCTGCCGCTGCCGTCGGTGCCATATTCCATCGTTGTGCCCTGGCCGCAGTAGCGCATCAGCCTGGCCACCGCCTCGCCCTGGGCGGGAGTATAGTTCTGGTAAACATAGCCGTCGAGCATATTGTCCCAGTCCAATGCCGTCCCTGGCAAAGCAGGCACATGGATTTTGTTGATGATGGTGGTATAGGCGGGCAACGCGGGCAGTGTGTCGGGGAACTTCCAGTAGTACATCACCTGGGCCATCGCCGTGGCGATGCAGCCCGTCGCGCAATGCTCGCCGTGGTAGACGGGGCACTGGTCATAGTAGGGTGTGCCTTGGCTCCAAGTGCAGGGCAGCAGGGGCTCAACGACGGTCGTCGCCGTGAACTGTGGCTTTACCCGTGCCGCCTGATGGGTGTGCAGCCATTCCATCTGCTTGGCGTAGTGGTCGAGCATCCAGTGCAGGTTGCACGGCAGGGCGGCCATGTCGGGCATGCCGTCGCCATAGGCGAGCACGGCCCGGGCGCGGTCATCACCGGCAACGATGACAAATCCGCCACCGGTATCAAACACATAGTAGTCGGCTGCTTCGGGCAATGCCGTTGACGGTTGGCGGTAGGCCAGCCGCAGGGCAGCGGGATTCTCGGCCTTTATCTTGCTGCTGCCACCACAGCCCTGGGCGGCGACCAGGCGTGATGCCGCCTCACGGGCATCAAGGGCATCAACAGGCGCCGCAGCCATCGGCAGGGCGGGCAGCATCATCACTATTATTATATATAATGTTATTCTTCTCATATTGCCTGTTTTTTGGGTTTCTAGTCGTGGGTGAAAATCTCTAATCTTTAAACCCTAAACTATAAACTGCGGCTTCGCCGCATTGCATTGTAGTTCAGGGCTACAAATATACCGTTTTTCTTCTTACATCAGAAATTATAGCGCTTGATTGTGATGTAACTGACCACTATCGAGCCTCTCATCCGCGCGCGGTTGAGCCTCGCTTCGCAATAGAAATACTGGACCGCTTCGGGATGTTCTTGCAGGAAGTTCAGATACACCAGGTCACAAGCCTTCAGCACCGCCCCGTCGTTACCATCGACGGTAGCTTTGGGATATACCGTCCTGAAGGACTCCTTCATCTTTTTGGTAATGGTATAGGCCACATCTGACTTGGGCACCGGCTCATAATCAGGCGGCCCCGATACCACAGTAAAAAAATAATCGACAGTAAATTCCGGCTCATCCGACTTGTCACATGAGGTGACAAGCGGCAACGATACCAAAAACAGCAACGGAACACACAACAGGGCTGCCCAGCGCGGCGCTGGACGCGGCGCCTCGGGCACGCACAGCCTTCTGTTCCTGAACGGCAGGACACAGCAAGCCATAGGAATAAAGCTCATGTAACTCATAATCATCCAAATTTTAAATAATCAGGTACAATAATAATCAGGTATTCCTTTCCAAAAGGATGCTGCAAATCTAACAAATAATTTAATAAAAAACAAGAAAAATTTAGAAAAAATGTAGAATTTTTGGATTCTACTTGATTTTTTGACTGTAATAAAGCATAAAAAAACGCACAGCAGCAAGGATTACTGATTCTCCTTGCTGCTGGACGCAGGATGATGTGTTATGGTTCAATAAACGACTATGGTGCCGAGACTTTTCCCAGCAGGATGTCGATAAGGGCGTTGACATCGGCGATGTTAACCTCGCCATCGCCATTCACATCGCCCTGGGGTAAGAGTTGTCCCGATAGAATCATACCGATGAGGGCATTCACATCGGCAATGGTCACCTCGCCGTCATCGTTGACATCACCCGGCAATGCAGCAGCCTTCATGAACCAGAAGCCGGCACTGCCGCCCTCCTGGTCATAGGTCATGGCGGTGATGGGCTTGTTCATGTAGCCGCCCGCATACACGGTAGCTGCAGGGGTCGAATAGTTGGTCAACGAATCAAGTTTCCCAAGAGGCCATGTATCTTTCTTATTGGTACTGGAAGAGAGGTTATTGTCAGCCGGAATGATGGTCATGCGGGGATGGGTGCCTATGTTGTTGGGCGTGTTATTGTCCCATGCATTCTTGTCATAATCCACATGCAGCACGAGAATGCCTTCGGCGGGCAGGAACTCGTCCCAATCGGTCTTGGTGCGGCACTCCAGCAGGTAGTACTCGTTGGGGTTAGCATCATTGGTGACCTTGACGGCCGTGCCTTCCAGGCTGTTGAGAGCTGCCATCGTGTAGTGGGTGTCCTCGACAGCTTCGGTTAGGTCCATCCAGCCCATGAAGTGCCGCTCATAGGAGGTGTACCCCGCAGGGCGGTGTCCGTTATTCAGGTAACAGCCATTGTCCATGATGTCCCAAGTGCTCATCCCGTAATAATACCCGCCATTGGTGGGATAGAAATCCGGGAGACCCAGACAGTGCCCGAACTCGTGGCAGAAGGTGCCCACGCCATCGATATTGGTGCCGGTGTCGTAACGGCCCTCCAACTCGTTGAACACGGCATACTTGTCGATGGTCACACCGTTGAGTTGAAACGGACCCGTCGTGCTGCAACCCCAGTCATAACTCTCGGTCATGTCCCACTGGCAGGGCCACACCGACTCGGGAACGGTGTTGTAGGCCTGTGCCTCACCCACGCCGGCATAGAGCACTACAACGACATCGACAAAGCCATCGCCGTCGTTGTCATAATTGGAGAAATCCACATCAGGCAATCCCATGCAGGCATCATAGATCATCGTGCCCAACTGCTTGTCTACATCGGTACCATACACCCGCTTGTTGGTACCGTAGAAGGCACGGTCCTGGGGCAACTCCACCGGGCCCAATATCTCAAAACTTGGTGAGAACAGGCCGCGGGACTGCGACTCAAAGTAGTGCAGGCTGCTGTATTGCTTCTCGTTGAACTGGTTCTCAAAGGTCTCTACCGGGTCCTCGTCGATGAAATGCACATCGGAGTAGTTGACCAGGATGATGGGGATGCGGGGCGACCCCATCGTCGGGACCTGGGGCTGGTCGTTTTCACCCTCACGGCGCGGCATGCGGCGCACGCCCGAGGTTAGCGTCATCTGGTCGCGATAGGCGACTATGAAGGCCTGCTCCTCGATGCCACGGCTGCCCTTGTCGTGCGCAACCATGTCGCTCAAGACGCCATCGGCAGTGTAGCAGTAGTCGCCCCTCGAGTTCCGGGCTACCGTCAAGCCGTCCATCGTCATCAGCGAGTGTACAAATTCCCCGCCACGCATCACCAGCGTCACGGTCGAGCCGTCGCTCTGCAGGTGGGTAAAGGGCTCTGGTTTAGCGGGAGCGGCGATTGCCACCTCCCAGCACATCATGGCCAGCGCAGCCAGCAATAACATTCTTGATTTCATTGACTATAATATATTAATATGTCGGTGTAAAGCCCTTATCGGGCACAGGCTTCCTTGGGGAACTGGTCAATCTGGTTCATGCGCTTGAGCACGGTATTGTGCATCGTGCGCATCTTGGCAGTGGGATGGCCGCTGTCACGCTTCAGGGGATTGGGCAGCGACACGGCGATATAGGCACTCTGGTCCTTGGTGAGCTTGTCGGCGCTGGTGCCGAAGTTGGCCTCGGCGACTGCCTGGGCACCATAGATGCCCGGACCCATCTCGATGGAGTTGAGATAGACCTCCATAATGCGCTCCTTGCCCCAGATGATTTCTATCAGAAAAGTGAAATAGGCCTCAAGGCCCTTGCGGAACCACGAGCGGTGCTGCCACAGGAACACATTGCGCGCCGTCTGCTGGCTGATAGTGCTCGCGCCGCGTTGGCGCTTGCCCTCCTGAGCCTCTATCTGCGCCTTCTGAATCTGCTCCAAGTCAAAGCCACTGTGCTTGAGGAACAGGTTGTCCTCGCTGGCCATCACCGCCTGGGGCAGGTTATGGTTGATCTGCTCCAGGGGCACCCATTCATGCCTGATGGTGGGCGACTTGCCGTCAACGACCTGTTCACAGGCCCGGATGAGCATCAGCGGCGTGACATACACTGGTATATATTTCAATATCACCACGGCAAGTATCGTCGAGGTGAAAAAGAAAATCAGCAGGTTGCGCACCCACCGCAGCACTCTGTTGATTACAGTTGTGTTTTGCTTCTTGGTTGCCATAATCGTTTTAAAAAATCTAAGTCGAAGCACAGTCGGGGCACAGGCCCTTGAGCACATAGTTGATACTGTGCACCTGGAAGTTGCCCGGCAGGGCAACCAGCGGAACATGGGTCGTCTGCAGGCAGAAGGTGCGTCCGCAGCGCTCACAATTGAAGTGGGCGTGCATGTGGTCGATGGTGGCATCGTCCTCACCACAGTGGCAGTCGGGGCTGCACACGGCATACTTGAACATGCCTGTGCCGTCGTCGATGGCATGGATGAGGTGATGCGTGAGAAACAGGGTGATGGTGCGGTAGATGGTAGACTTGTCCACCGTGTCCAGTTCATCCTCAAGGCTTTGCAGCGAGAAGGCCTCGTTCTTGGCAAGCATCGTGCGCAGCAGCAGGATGCGGATGGCCGTGGGCTTCACCTCATGCTCCTCGAGCCGTTCAATATATTTTGTTTCGTCTGTCATTTGGATAAAACTCCTCATTCAATATTCACAGTCATCAATAGCCTGGATTTTGGGCACACCCACAGGCTGTAAGCGTTTCTCCGGGAATGGGGAACACGATAGTGTAGCCCTTGACATCGGCATCCAGTTGCGGGCGGTCGGTATATGCAAGAGTAAACCGTCCGTAACGGATCAGGTCGTTGCGACGCCAACCCTCCCAAGCCAATTCCAGCATACGCTCATCCAGCACGCTCTCGAGTGTCGCAGTACGGTCGCCCATCGAGGCACGATGCCGCACCTGGTTGAGCAAGCCGTCGGCTACGGCCCCAGCCCTGCCGTCACGCAGCATGGCTTCGCATCGCATCAGCAGCACATCGGCATAACGGAACAGCACGATGTCGTTACGGCGCAACTGACCATCGCTCATTGAGGCCAAGTCAATCTCATACTTGTGCATCCGGGCACCGGCAGTGGTCTCGTAGGGGCTGTTGGACAAGTCCAGACGAACTTCCATGGGATAATAAACCAGCGGCGAACCGTCATCGAGCGTTACTGGAGTAAAGGATTTTTCGAGATAGACCTCGTCGGTGTAATAGGTCTGGAACAAACGGTAATCCTTGCCGTCGGTACCGTAACCAAATGTCTGCATCGCCTCGATAGTGGCACACGGGCCGTTCTCTCCATTCAAGCCCAATGCAGCGGCATGATTGTAGTGCAGCGAGCGGAACTGCTGGGTGAAGCGGTTGGCGTAGTCATAGATATCCATCGGGATGGTGAATATCAACTCGGGCGACTCCTCATTGTTGATACTGAAGTTGTCGCTGAACTCCTCGGCCAGGCTATAGCCCAGGTCCTGCAACTTGGTACAGTAGTACTCGACTGCCTGCCAGGTATTCATCTGCTCACCGTCCACTGTCCACAGCATGGTGGAACCGTCGGGACGGGAACCATCGGTCCAGTCATCGTCGGCATACACCTCGGCATTCAACAATACCTTGGCCAACAGGAACTGCACGACTGGGCGTGTCATGCGGCCGTAATACTCACCATGGCGAGGACTACGCTCGTTGAGAAGGTCGTATTCCACTGCCTGCAACTCGCTCACGATGTGGCGGAAAGCCACCGAACGGTCTTGCAGTTTCATCTCCTGCACGGTGGGACTGGACGAGGTGAACAACGGCACTCGGCCATAGAGATCCATCGCGTAGAACAAAAACATCGCACGCAGCGAGCGTGCCTCGGCACGCAGATGGCGCACATCCTCGCCGGTATGGCTCGACGAGAAGGCATCGATGCGCTCAAGCGCACGGTTGCAGGCCAGAACCTCCTTGAACAGGTAATTCCAGGTGTCGCCCGTGAAGTCCACATTGCCAAAACGGTGCAGGAACAGGTTCTGCCAGATGCCGCCGTCATACCAGTCGGCGCCGCGCGTGGGGATGATGGCTTCATCGGTGCTGAAGGTGTTTAAGTCCCACACTCCGCGAGCCGTGCCTTGCAAACCTTGTGAATCACCACTGCCGCCGATATTGCGATAGATGGGTCCGAGCGCATTGAGTTGCAGGTCCGACAATGTGTTATAGGCTTCATCGGAGGGAATGCGGTCGTTAGGCTCATCTTCAAGAAATTGGTCGCACGAACCCAACGCGAGCAGGGATGCCAGCAACAGGATGTGATATATCGTAGCAATCTGTTTCATTGTCATTCAGGATTAGAATGTGACGGTAACTCCAAGATAATAGGAACGGGTCACGGGATAGACATTCTTGTCATCGACACCCAATGTGCCGCCTGCCGATGAACTGTTGATCATGGGCGTGAGGCCCGAGTAGCCCGTAACGGTCAGCAGGTCGTCGACGGTCAGGGACAAGCGCAGGCGGCTCACCGTGCGCTGCAACCGCTGGCTCAACGGCACATTCCAGCCCAGCGTCAAGTAATCTATGTTGACATAGTCTCCACGCTCCAGCCAGTAGTCGGTCGCTGTCTGGTCATGGATGTTGCGTTCAGGGGCATCGACCAGGACATTATACCCTGGCAGACTATTCATGTTCATATAGGTCAGGGCCGTGCCGTTATAAATCTTGTGGCCAAAGGCTCCATTGATCTGCATTGTCACATCCCATTGCCGGTAGCGGAAATTAATATTGCTACCCAACAACACCTTGGGCATCGCCTGGCCGCACACACGGCGGTCCTTGCCGTTAGCGATATCCACATCGCCCGAGCCGTCCAGGTCGGCGATTTCATACACATAGCCACCCAAGCCATCGCTCTTCAGGCCCGTGCAATGAGGCAGATAGAACACTCCTAGAGGCTGTCCCACAATCTGATAAACAATGTGGTTGTTACCGCCGTGGAATCCCGCACCATTAAGGTTCACCAGGTCCACCTCACCCGGAGCCTCAAGCCAGTAGTCGTTATAATAGCCGCTCAACGAGAGCAGTTTGTTGTATTGATAAGCCACATTGGCATTGATGTTGAGTTCCATGTCACGCGTGGCGAGCGGTGTCAGTCCCAGCGCCACCTCGACACCGCTGTTGCGCATCGAGCCCAGGTTGTCGAGTAACTTGTTGTAACTAAAGGGCGGAACTCCCACATTGTACAAGTACAGCATGTCACAGGTCTTGGCCGTATAAAAGTCAACCGACGCAATAATGCGGTTACCCAGGAATGCAGCACTCAGGCCCGTGTTGAAACTCCGCTTCACCTCCCACTTGAGGTCGGGGTTGGCATTGCGCAACTCGTCAAATGTCACGGCAAGACGCTGTCCTACAGGAACGATGCCAGCAGGACTGAGCAGGTTTTGGGTCATGTAATTGTCCACTCCGCCCTGATTTCCTGCCAGACCATAACCGATGCTCCATTCCAGGTCATCGAGCCAGTCCACTTCGCGCATGATTGCTTCCTTGCCGATATTCCATGTTGCGGATATCGAGGGGAAGAAGCCCCACTTGTTGCCGTTGCCGAATTTGCTGGACCCGTCGGCACGCATCGTTGCCGTTAGACAGTAACGGCTATCGTAGTCATAGGCGAAGCGTCCCATGAACGATGCCAGCGATGGCGCGTTGCGGTAACTGCCGGTGCCATCCCACAAGGTCACAGACCCTGACTGGATGGCATCGAGACCGATGGCATTAGTCGAGAAACCAGTTGTGGTGGTGTAAAAACCGGTGTGTATGTCCCGTTCCACCTCGGCAAGTCCCATCACATTGAAATGATGCGCGCCCAACCGCTTCTCCCATGAGATGGTGGCGTTTCCGAGCCAAGACTCGGTTTTGGCACTGCTGCGATAGCCCCTGCCGCCGCTCCAGATGCTCGTTGGCAGGAATTGGGCAATTTCCACCTCGTTATGGCTGTAGGCACCAAACAGGGTCAAGGTCCAGTTGCTGGTTAGGTTAAAGGTCAACTTGGCATGAGTGCTCAAGTGGGTAATCTTGTTCTGGGTGCGGCTATCCATGAGGGCCAGCGGATGGTTAATCTGGTTGGAAAGGGTGTAACCGTCCCAACCGCCGCCACTGTTGCGCATGGTGCCGAAGGTGGGGTTCCATGCCTGAGCCGAGTAGAATGTCTTCTGCATGTCATAGACGGCTGTCATGTCCTTCTGCACATTGCCGAACATACCCACCTCAATATTGAGCAGGTCGCCAAACATGCGCTGGTGCATGTTCATGTTGCTGGTCAGGTTGCGCAACTTGTCATGCACGATAACGCCCTGATGGTCCATATAACCCAACGACACTCGGTAGCCCGACCGTTCGCCGCCGCCCATGAAGGCGATGTGGTGGTCCTGCAGGAAAGCCGTCTGCTGGATGGCTCGCTGCCAATCGGTGTCATGGCCCCGGTCGATGAGCATATCGCCCTGGCGGGTCACGGCACTACGGTAAGCGGCCGCGTTGAGCATGTCCAGGTTCTTGACAACATGGGTGACGCCCACGCTGCCGTTATAAGTCACTGTGGTGCGCTGGGCAGCACCTTTCTTGGTGACAACCTCGATGACACCCGAAGCGCCACGCGAGCCATACTGTGCCGTCTCGCTGGCGTCCTTGAGTACTGTGAAACTCTCAATGTCCGACGGATATATTGATGACAATGTGCTCAAGTCGCCAAACACGCCGTCGATGATAATCAACGGGTCGTTGCCACCGGTGACCGAGGTGGTTCCGCGCACTCGCACGGCGTTCATCGCGGCGGTACCGTTATTGCTCTTCTGTATCGTCACACCGGCAACGCGGCCGTTGATGGCTTCCAACGGGTTGGTCACTTGCTGCTGGCTCACCTGGTCGGCTGTGACCACATCGTGAGACAGCGAGCGGGCCACACTGTCGGCGCGCTGCGTGTTTTGAGCCACAAGTGACACTCCCACCGCCAACAAGGCCATGAGCACGACACATCTTAAGTGAAATGTGTGTTTCATCATTCCATCTAACTCATATCTTGTATGTCAAAAAACGAGAAATTGACCTTGCCGTAGACCCTCTGCTGCGAGAAGTGGGGCAAAGCGCTGAAGTCATGCTCACGGGGGTGCTCCATGATGAACAGTGTGCCGGCATGCACCAGCGACGACTCCAATACCAACTTCGGTATCTCGGCAAATCGGGGCAGGTCGTAGGGTGGGTCGGCAAAAATGATATCAAACGACTGGCTGCACGAGCCGACAAACTTGAACACATCGCCTCGAACGAGGGTCAGGTTCTCGTCGCCCAACTGATGCTGCACCCGCTTGATGAATTCGGCCTGGGTGCGCGCTTTCTCGACGGCGGTGACACTGGCACAACCGCGAGACAGGAACTCAAAGCTCATCGCTCCCGTGCCGGCAAACAGGTCAAGGACGGTCTTTCCCTCATAATCGATCAGGTTGCCCAACACATTGAACAGGTTCTCGCGCGCCATGTCGGTCGTGGGACGCGCAGTGATATTGGTGGGCACATCAAAACGGCGACGCCCGTATTTTCCGCTGATTATTCGCATAGGGCAAGTAGCACTAATTCCAGTGGTGCCTGCATCGCATTGCGGCCCAACTGCATAGCTGCGGCTGGATACACGGCGGGCATCACATATTTTACACATTCCCGCAACATGGGGGTCATCGTGGCGAGCAGGTCGCCATCACCCAGCAGTTGCAGTTCATCGGTCAACTGGTCCAGTCCGTGGGTCCGCCATGCGTTCAACGCATAGTATGCGGCATCATGGACATCGGCAAACGGGTAAGTATTGGCACACACCAAGCCGCCGTCACGAAACACGGCCAGTTCCATGCTGCCGTCATTCAGGTTGAGGTACATGGACGAACGGCCCTGGCTACGGCCCAACCCTTTAAAATGCTCACACAACGGCGACAAGTGATGGCACACCGCGGGATAGTTGAGCGTGCGCCCCAGGAAGGCCTGCAGCCCTCGAGGCATCAGGTAGGCAATCTTCACATCGTTGGACGGCAGCACACACACCGCGGCATCGCCGTCATCGTCGGGAAACGCGGCATGCACCAGCAGGGCACAGTCTTCATCGCTGGTAGCCGATGGCAACAGCACAAAATGCTGGGAATGCACCACCACCCTAGCCCGTTTGTAGTCGTTGAGCAGGTGGGGCGTGTCATAGAACGCGTCTTCCAGCGATTGCAGGGACTCATCGGTCAACGCCATTTGCCCGATGGTCAACGAACCGGCCACCGACGGGGTAAACAGCATATAGTCCACCTGCCTGTCAGTCAATGAGACGAGCAGTTCCCATGCCTCAGGATGCTCAATATTGATGTGTTTATTCCCTTCCATTGAATGCACAAAATTACATAAAAAACGGTGATTATGACCAACGGCATTCAAAATTCACTTTTTTTCACTACTTTTGCGACAGACTAACGACCTCGATGATATGAAAACCGCTTACATCTGGACCATAGTATTGTGCATGGTGTTGTTGACAGCATGCTCCAACCAAGAGAAGATTTCCGATAGCCAGTACAGTTTCCTCGACAACACAGGCATCTCCGTCACCAGGGACCTCATCCTCGGCGATACCATCTCCATGCCCGATGTGTACTGCGGCGACCCGCAGCAGTCGGTCGATGACCTCAAGGGATGGCAACTTGACCCAGGACAGTACGTGACGCTCATTGTGCCTGCAGGACCCGAAGTCGCCGACAAGATGAGCAACTGGCTGCTGCTGGGCGTGAGGGATGCGGGGGCAGGCAACACACTGGCAGCCTATTATGCCTGCAACGGCATGGGCTACTGTGTGCATCTCATCACCTATGACAAGCAGGGCAAAATCCTCGATGCCATCAATGCCCGCGAGCTGCACCTGTTGTGGCGGTGCAACCTCAACGACCCCAACGACGACAATTCCTTTACCCTCGACGGTTTCATCACATTTGAAAAGCCCAATCGGGTGGTGCTACACCGCACGATGGGACGATGCATCATGGACTTCAACGGCGACCTCAAGGGCAAGCCTGAGTGGCAGCAAGAGTGGATGCAGGATTACATCATCAACAATCAAGGGCACTTTGTCATGCATGGCCAGCGTGTCGTCAATCAGCAGGGAGATGTGGACCAGTATGCAGCCCTCGATTTCAAGTCTTGGGACATGCTCGTTTGCTCACGACACGACCCCTCGATCATGGACACCTGGAATGACTACAGCGAACTCGTCAACTCGACCTACGACCCCGATTACCAGTACAATCCGTTCCCGTGGGATATCGCACGGCTTTACGAGATGAACCCGCAGCGCTTCCTCTCCTGGATGGCGGCACACCGCGGACAGGACAACCGCCTGCTGCCGCAGTTCAAACTGCCACCCGAATACCGCCCTGCCCTGCTCCAGGAAATCGGACGGTTGGAAGACGCCAGCGCCCGCCAGTGGCTCACCGCTCTCGTCAACTCTTGGGACGACCAACCGCTCACCAAACACCTCTAAGCAATGAAAATGGTTATCACTATTGCCGCCAGCCTCATGATTACCGCATGCGGCGGCACCTATCTCCCCAACGGGGTGGGAATGCTCCCCGACACGCTGCAAGTGGGCAAGAGCATTCTCAGCCGCGACACCATCGAGCCCACGGCCTATCCGCTCCTCAATCATGACCAACGCACCGGTCTTGCCGGGCAACTGTCGCTTGAGGTCCCCGACAGCACCCAAATCATCGGGGCTCGTCCCGTCAATAACGGCATCACGCTCAACGCTTACAAGGTACCCACTGACGAAGACCCCAGGCAATTCAAGGTATACTTCGTCACCTGTTCCAGCAAGGGCGATGTCATCGACTGGATTGACTTGGGTGAGTTTCACACCAGCGAGCACGACGGCCCGATGCGCTTTGGCGGCAACCGTTTCCACACCACCGATGCCTCCGTCACCTTCGACGACGCTACCCACTTTACCCTGCACCGCGTGATGACCCTCACCAGCCTCTTTCTCAAGGACCACACCCTCACCGAGCAGTGGCGCGCCGAGTGGGACAACCGTTTCGAGATTGATGCCAGCGGCCGCTTCCTCTTCACGGGCCAGCAGCTGACCACCCACACCGACCCCTACAACGATGACATTGTCACCGAGTACATGTCCCGCGACCGTAAGGCCGGCTCGGGACGGTCAAGGTAATGCAGGGCTCTGCCTTGTGCACATTTTCACGCCACTTTATTGCAAAAATGGTAGGATATCACTACCTTTGCAAGCAATAACACAACAACAATAACATTATGGCAACAGTTGACGACAAGAAAATCATCTTCTCGATGGTGGGCGTGAGCAAGACCATCCAGCAGAACCAGAAGCAAATCCTCAAGAACATCTACCTC
>ONYP01000022.1 GCA_900322135.1 uncultured Prevotellaceae bacterium | reverse complement strand
CCACAACAACAGCGGCATCTTCCAGCCCGTCGTCGCCCTCGACGGCATCATCTGCGGCAACTGGGCACCGTTCAAGAACGGCAGCCAGGCCGATTTCTTTATAGGTGACCACGACGGCGGTGTCAACGCCGAGTGGGCAAGATATCGGCGCTTTCAAGACAAATGAGTGATGACAAAGATATGAACATCCGACAAGAACAACCCAGTGATTACCGTGAGGTGGAGAACCTCACGCGCGAAGCCTTCTGGAACATTTATCGTCCGGGATGCACCGAGCATTTTGTGCTCAACCGCTTCAGGGAGAATCCCGACTTCATTCCCGAACTGGACCTGGTGATGGAGCACGACGGCCGCATCATCGGCCATGTGATGTTTTCCAGGGCGGAACTCGTCCTCGACGACGGCACCCGCTGCCCGTCGTGGACCTTCGGCCCCATCAGCATACATCCCGACTACAAGCGGCAGGGCTATGGCCTGCAACTGCTGAACCATGCGCTGGCCAAGGCGCGCGAGATGGGTGTCGGCTTCCTGTGCATGGAGGGCAACATCGCCTTCTACAGCCAGGCGGGTTTTGGCCTTGCCAGCAAACTCGGCATCCATTACCATGCCGAGCCGCGTGATGCCGAGGTGCCTTATTTCCTTGCCCAGGAACTCATCCCGGGCTGGCTGAAGGCGGGCGGCATCGTCGAGGCGACCTATTGCCCGCCCAAGGGCTACTTCGTCGCCGATATGGACCCCGAGGCGTTCGAGGCCTATGAAGCGACCTTCCCCGCCAAGGAAAAGGCCTTCCAACCGGGACAGTTGCCCCAGTTCTGCCAGAGTTGCGGCATGCCGCTGACCAGCGCCGAGGACTTCGGCACCAATGCCGACGGCAGCACCAACTTCGACTACTGCCGCTACTGCTACCAGGACGGCAAGTATAATATGTAATCAAAATAACAGCAAGATGAACAAAGACAACAAACAACAGATTGCACGCATCCGCACGATGGAACAGCGGATGAACCGTGCCGCGGCAGCAGTGAAGCGCCTCTCGGTGGCCCTTGACAAGTGGGAGGCCGCACAGGAGGACATCACCGCGCTCGGTGAATACTATGGCAGCGACTTGTGGCGACAAGACTTTGCCGACGATGAGGCGGGACTCTTGCCTGCCGACCTGAAGCGGGGTGTCCTCAGCGAGGACGGCCTGTGGAACCTGCTCGTCGATGTCCGCGAACTTGACATTCTCCTGAAAGTCACAGCCAAAAAGAAAAAATGATGACACTCTTAGAAGCGATTCAAGCCCGCCACAGCGTGAGGAATTACAAGAAGCAGCCGCTGACCGATAGCGACGCCAATGCCCTCCAGGAAAAGATTGACCAGGTCAACAGCGAGGGACGGCTGCACATCCAGTTGATACGCAACGAGCCCAAGGCATTCCTGGGTCCGTTCGCGCGCTACGGCAAGTTCCGCAATGTGACCGACTACCTGGTCCTGATTGGCGAGAAGGCCGACGACCTGGACGAGCGCATCGGCTACTATGGTGAGCAGTTGGTGCTCTATGCTCAGATGCTCGGGATGAACACCTGCTGGGTGGGACTGAGTTATACCAAGATACCGGGCACCTATGTCCTCAACGAGGGCGAGGTCATCAAGGCCTACATCTCCATCGGCTATGGCGAGACTCAGGGCGTGGCGCACAAAATCAAGCGCATCGACCAGGTGAGCAACATCAGCGACGATTCCCCCGAGTGGTTCCGCCGCGGCGTAGAGGCCGCCCTGCTGGCCCCCACCGCCATCAACCAGCAGAAATTCTCCTTCGAGTTGCTGCCCGCCGAGGCTGGGCAACTGCCCCGCGTCCTCGCCAAGCGCCACTTCTCGCTCGTCGGCTACACCCAGATAGACCTGGGCATCGCCAAGTACCACTTTGAACTCGGTGCTGGCACCGACAACTTCCAGTGGGCATGATGCTCGCTCCGCTCGTAGTTTAAAGGTTAAAGGTTAGAGGTTAAAGAGGAATCCGCGCACTTAGTATTAAAGACAACTCAAACAACTTGGACAACTTTGATAATCAAAAAGTTGTAACAGTTGTTTGAGTTGTCTTTTTTTGATAAGGTTAGAGCAGGGTGTGGATGAAGGTGGACATTGTGTCGTTGTGTTGGCGGACGGTGCGGTAGAGGGTTAGTTGGTTGCGGGTGCGGTCGAGGTTGTGGGTTGGATATTTGATTTTGTAGTAGGTGTCGCCGTTGATGTAGTCGGCCAGGAAGCGCACGCACTGCATGAAGGGGAACAGGGCGACTGCATAGGGCAGCAGTTCCACCTCGATGGGCGTAAGGAAGTCGCGGGCCGACTCGAGATAACCTGTGGAGAAGGCCTTGAAGATGGCTTCGTTGAAGCCCACACGCGACAGGTCAGGGTCATCCTCGGCAGTGAAATTGGCGGCGGTGCGCAGGAAGTCGCCGTAGTCCGAGAAAATGAACGACGGCATCACGGTGTCGAGGTCGATGACACAAAGCACCTGTCCATCACGGTCGAAGAGCATGTTGTTGACCTTGGTGTCGCAGTGGCAGATGCGCTTGGGCAGGCGTCCCTCGCGGTAGAGGCGCTCGGCCTGGCACATCTCGTCGGCATCGCGCTCCAGTTCGTCGACGATGTCACGCACCTCGTCAAGACGGCCTGCAGCATCGTTCTGGACAGCCTCTCGTAGTTGGCGCATGCGCAGTTCCATGTTGTGGAAGTCGGGAATCGTCTCGCCCAGCGGCTCGGGCACATCGACCAGCATCTTCTCGAAGTTGCCGAAGGCCTTGCCGCAGTCATATGCGCTCTCGGGCGTGACCGCCTCGTGAGTGACGGAGTCCGGGATGAAGACCATCACGCGCCAGTAGCGGCCGGCCTCGTCGCGGTAGTAGGTCTTGCCGCTGCGGGCCTTGACGAACTGCAGCACGCGGCGGCCGATGTCGGGCGTGCCGGCGGCCTCGAGTTTATGGCGGATGTGGGCGGTGACCACCTCGATGTTGTGTTGCAGCAGGTCCACGTCCTGGAAGATGGCGTTGTTGATGCGCTGCAAGACATAGTCAGGGGCGTCGTCAGGCTCGGTGACGACACGGTAAGTGTCGTTGATGAGGCCGTTGCCCAGTGGCTTGACCTCCCTGACCGTGCCCGATATCTCAAATTTCGCCAGGATGCCGGCGGTGTCGATGTTGCTCATAGTTTTTTAATTTCTTGTTTCTAGATGCTCTAGAGGTTCTAGATAATCTAGATGCTCTAGAAATTCCTCTCTTCTAACTCCTCACTCCTCACTCTTAATGCTTTTCCCAATACTTGGCGCCCTTGGCTTTCAGTTGCCTGGTGAATTCCATAGCGGCAGCGCGTGTGGCGGCCTCGTCCTCGGGCGAGGCCATGGCATGGCGGTAGCCGCGGGTCTTGTTCCACTCGCCGCGGGTGAAGTCGGGCACCTGCACGGGCAGGTTGCCGTTGTCCATCGAGAGGCTGCCCAATTCCGCCAGGCAGCACCACTCGGCCAGGTCATACACATCGATGTCGAGCGGCAGGCCATTTTGCAGGCAATACACCAGCCGCGAGTCCATGATGAAGTCCATGCCGCCGTGTCCACCCACCTCCTTGGCCTCCTCGCCATAGCGGGTGACGAGCGGTGAGGTATATACCTTCAGCAGCGCCTCGGTATCCTCCTTGCTCAGATAGGAGTGACCCGTGTAGTTCTTGCTGGGGGTCACGCCTGCCTTTTCCATTTCGTCCTTAGCCAACGCAAATCCCTCGACAGGGTATTTGTTGGCAAATCCGCGGGTGCCGGTGAGTTGATACATGCGGTTATAGGGCTGCGGTGTCATCACATTGTGGTGGATTTCGATGACCTTGCCGTTCTCGGTCGAGATGAGCGTGGTGGTGTGGTCGCCGTTGCGGAAGTCGGGGCACTCCTGGCCTGTGCGCGCCTTGACCAGTTCCTTGCCGTTGAACGAGCGCGTGTCCATCGCAACGAGCGTCTTCATGCGGTCGCCGCGGTGGATGTCCAGCACCTGGGCGATGGGACCCAGGCCATGGGTGGGATAGATGTCGCCGCGGAAACGGCTGTTGTAGTCCAGACGCCAGCCCAACTTGTCATCATCGCCGCGTTTCCAGTACTCGTCCCAGTAGGGCGACAACTCGTGGCGGTAGGCACCCTGCACATAGATGACCTCGCCGAGCAGACCCTGTTGCGCCATATAGAGCGAGTTGAGTTCAAAGAAGTCATAGCAGCAGTTCTCGAGCATCATCACGTGCAGGCGCTTGCTCTCGCTCAGGTTGATAAGCGACCAGATCTCGGTCATGTTCAT
Source organism: uncultured Prevotellaceae bacterium (assembly GCA_900322135.1). Lineage (GTDB taxonomy): Bacteria > Bacteroidota > Bacteroidia > Bacteroidales > Muribaculaceae > Sodaliphilus. Next base: position 30,242 of record ONYP01000022.1, on the reverse strand, counting down.
CGCCGAGGGCACCTCGATGGCCACATGATGGCCGTGCTCCAGCGCCTCGCGCGCCACCAGATAGTGATGGAGCCAGTCGGTGGCGATATACACCAGGTCGATATCGGTGCGCCGGCACAGCTCCTTATAGCCATCCTCACCGTAATAGATGTCGGCGGCAGGCATCGACGCCGCCCGCAGGATGTCTTGGCAGGCCTCGGCACGGTCACGCTCGTGGTCGCACAGCGCCTTCACCTCGATGCCGGGGATGTGTGTCCAGCGCTCCACAGCATCAGGGCCGCGCATGCCCAGCCCCACAAAGGCTACTCTCACGACCGGTATCTTCTCCACCGCTAGCCCTAATGCCGACTGTTGCCCGGCTGGGCGTTCAGGTACTTGGGTAATAATCGTACCGTTCTGGATTGTGTATGGCCAATTGAACTGTGCCCATGTGTTTACAGGCAATAGGGCGGCAACAGCCATTGCTAGTGCTGCTAAAAAATACCTCAGTCTATTCATTGTTTCAGTGGATTGGATGTTTTTGATAACGGCCTCAAAAATAGACAAAAAAAACGAAAAGAGCAAAAAAAGCGGCAAAATGCGGGAATTGACCGCACTTTGCCACTCATTATCTTATAGACCGACACACGCGCGTGTGGTCACTCGATGCGCGTTATCTTGGCACCGATGGCATTGAGGCGTTCATCTATCTTGGCGTATCCGCGGTCTATCTGCTCGATGTGGTCGATGCGGCTCACGCCATCGGCGCTCATGGCGGCTATCAGCATGGCGATACCGGCACGGATGTCGGGTGAGACCATGTGGTTAGCGCGAAGGCGGATGTGGTGGTCGTGACCAACGACCACGGCGCGGTGCGGGTCACACAGGATGATTTGGGCTCCCATGTCAATGAGTTTGTCCACAAAGAAGAGACGGCTCTCAAACATCTTCTGATGAATCAGGACGCTGCCCTTGGCCTGCGTTGCCACCACCAGCAGCACGCTCAGCAAGTCGGGAGTGAGTCCCGGCCACACCGCATCGGCCAGCGTCAGGATTGAACCGTCCATGAAACGTTCCACTTCATAGTGCTCCTGATGCGGGATGAACATGTCGTCTCCGTGCTTTTCCAGCCTCAAACCCAACTTGCGGAAACTGTCGGGGATGATGCCCAGGTTATCCCACGAGACATCCTTGATGGTCAGTTCGCTGCCCGTCATGGCTGCTATGCCAATGAAACTGCCCACCTCGATCATGTCGGGGAGGATGCGATGATGCGCACCGCGCAAACGGTCCACGCCCTCGATGGTCAGCAGGTTGGAGGCGATGCCGGAGATTTTCGCCCCCATCTGGTTCAACATCCGGCACAGTTGCTGGATATAGGGCTCACATGCCGCATTATAGATGGTTGTTGTGCCCAGTGCCATGACGGCTGCCATCAGGATGTTGGCCGTACCCGTCACTGATGCCTCGTCGAGCAGCATGTAAGTTCCTTTCAGGCGTCCCTTGGACTCGAATTGATAGGCTTTCTTTTCACTGTCAAACCTGTAGGTGGCTCCCAGATTGCAAATGCCCCTGAAATGGGTGTCCAGACGGCGGCGCCCAATCTTGTCTCCACCGGCGGTGGCAAAATACATTTTGCCCAGGCGGCTCAACAGCGGCCCTATCAGCATCACCGAGCCCCGTAGTTTGGCGCATTTGTTCATGAAGTCTTGGCTCTCGATGAACTCGGTATTGATGTGTTCGGCTTTGAAACTATAAGTGCCGTCATCCAGTTGCTTGACGATGACGCCCATGTCGCCGAGCAGGTGAATGAGATTGTTCACATCCAGGATGTCGGGGACGTTCTCAATGACGACCTCTTCGGTCGTCAGCAGGGTCGCGCAGATGACTTCCAGCGCTTCATTTTTGGCTCCTTGGGGTATGATTTCGCCGTGAAGGCGATGGTTCCCTTCAACAATGAGTGATGCCATGATATTCAGATTTTTAGTGTATTAGATGTAATTAACTTCTGGTTCAAGTGATATGTGGAATTTCTCGAAAACACTTTGTTGGATGAGAGCGGCCAATTCCATGATGTCGCCTGGTGTCGCCTGGCCGCGGTTGACAAGAATCAACGGCTGCTTCTCATAGACTCCAGCCCCGCCGTGCTGCTTGCCTTTCCATCCGCATCGCTCGATGAGCCATGCTGCCGGAACCTTGATGTGGCGCTCGTCAACCACATAATGGGGTACATCGGCATGGGTGGCTGCAATTTGTTGGTAGACCTCAACTGGAACAATCGGGTTCTTAAAAAAACTGCCTGCATTGCCCATCTCTTTGGGGTCTGGCAGTTTGGAACGGCGGATGTCGATCACCGCGTCGCGGATAGCCTGGGCTGTGGGTTTCTCGCCCTGTGAATTGAATTCCAGCAACGGGCCGTAGTCCAGATGGACCACCGGGATGAGCGACAGCCTGTAGACTACTGCCGTGACAATGTATTGCCCCTTCAAGCGGTTCTTGAAAATGCTGTCCCGATAGCCATACTCGCATTCTTTGACCTGGAATATCCGGGGTTGACCTGTGGCTACTGCTATCGTTTCCACCTCATGGATGATGGACTCCACCTCGACGCCATAGGCTCCGATATTTTGGATGGTAGAGGCTCCAACTTCTCCTGGTATAAAGGACAGGTTCTCGGTCCCGTAATAGTTCTCCCGAGCCATTCGGGCACAAAAATCGTCCCACACCACTCCTGAACCCACACGTAAGTAGATGTGCTGGCTGTCGCGAGGAACTTCCTCGATAAACTTGATGTCAGAGTGCAGGATGGTTCCCTCAAAATCCTTGGTGAACAGCAGGTTACTGCCGCTACCGATGTGAAGGATGCGTTGTTTGCTCTCTTTGAGGCAAGCCAAGACCTCAACAAGTTCATCCACCGTTTTGTAGTTGATGAACTGGGATGCTTTCACATCCATCCCGAAGGTGTTGTGCTTGAGCAGCGAGTAATGATGATGTATGGTGATGGGCATGTCTCTCATCGTATGATTGATTTAAGACTGCAAATTTAGTGCAAGCAGAGCGATTTGCCAAATCAATTTGAGCAAATTCGAGGCGCCGCCTGAATTATCCAAATTTAGTGCAAGCAGAGCGATTTGCCAAATCTATTTGGGATTGGATGAATTTTTTCAACCTTTTGGCTCAAAAAATTGCTCATCGAGTTGATAGAAGCACTATCTTTGTGCAGTTCAACAAAAAAGAAGTAACAAATTGAAACAGAGATTTTTTCTTATAGCGCTGTTGGCAGCCTTCAGTGTGCTCGCCATGGCAGCACCCAGGGTGGAAACCATCTCCTCGCCCAATGGAAATATCAGGATTGAAGTGAGCATTGGCAACCAGTTGCAGTACAGTGTCTATAGCGGTGATGAATTGGTGCTCAAGAATAATGTATTGACCCTGCAGATGAGGAATGAACGGTTTGGCGACAAACCGCAACTCAAGGGCTGCAAGCGGTCCCGCATCGATGAGGTCATCAGGCCTGTAGTGCCCTTGAAGTATGCCGTGGTGCCCAACAAGGCCAATCAGATGTCACTCACTTTCAAGGGCGGCATTGGTGTCGACTTCCGTGCCTATGACAACGGTATCGCTTATCGTTTCAATATCAACAAAGGCAAGAAGAGGGTTGATGTGATCGACGAAGGCGTGGAACTGAATTTCCCTGAGCCTTTCATGGCGCATATCTCCCAGACCGGCACCTATGCCATGTCATGTGAGAAGCCCTATACGCACATCTCCACTAGCGAGTTGCAGGAGGGAGACAAGATGACTTATCTGCCCATCTTGCTCGAGAGCCCACGGGGCACCAAGGTGCTCTTCTCAGAGAGTGATGTGCGCGATTATCCCCACATCTTCCTGTCGCCTAATGGCAGAAACGGGTTCTCGTCCATTTTTCCCAAGTCGCCCGAGGCCTGGGAACCCAGCGGTGACCGCGGTTGGAAGATCACTAAGGAGCGTGACTGTATCGCGGCCCAGATTGACGGGCGCCGCTCGTTGCCCTGGCGCTTTGCCGTTATTGGTGACGATGCCACCATCGCGGGGAACCAGATGGAAGTCGTGCTCGCTGGCCAATGCGAACTTGATGATGTGTCGTGGATTAAGCCCGGCCAGGTGAATTGGGACTGGTGGAATCACTGGACCGTCTGGGGTGTGGACTTTGAAACGGGCATCAACAACGATACCTACAAATACATCATCGATGCCGCTTCTGGATTTGGGGTGGAGTATATCCTGCTCGATGAGGGCTGGAACAAGAGCGTGAAAGACCCCTTTACCACCCGTGATGAGATTAATGTTCAGGAACTGGTGGACTATGGTCGACAGAAAGGTGTGGGCGTCTGGCTATGGCTGTCATGGCTCACCGTCGAGCAGCACATGGACCTGATTCCCTATTATGCCCAAATGGGTGTCAAGGGTTTGAAGATCGACTTCATGGATCACAGTAATCAGTGGATGGTCGACTACTATGAGCGCATCGTCCGCGAATGTGCCAAGTACAAACTGATGGTCGATTTCCACGGTGCATTCAAGCCGTCGGGACTTGAGCAGCGCCTGCCCAACCTGCTGTCCTATGAGGGCGTGCTTGGACTGGAGCAGGGCGCTGGTTGTGAACCCAAGAACAGCATCTGGTTGCCGTTTATGCGTAACGCTGTGGGAGCAATGGACTTCACGCCGGGAGCGATGCAGAATGCCCAGCCCGAGGACAATCGGGGAACCGGTTCCCTGCCGATGGGTGGTGGCACGCGTGCCTACCAGATGGCCCTCTATGTGTGCTTCGAGAGTGGCTTGCAGATGCTGGCAGATAGTCCCACGCGCTACCTGCGTGAAGCGGAATGCACCGCATTCATCGCATCGGTGCCCACCACTTGGGACGACACCCGCATCCTTGCCGCTAAAGCCGGCGACTACTATGTCGTCGCCAAGCGCAAGGGCGAGCAGTGGTTTATCGGTGCTATCACCGGCGAGCGCAACCAACCGCTCGACTTGACCATCTCACTCGATTTCTTGACCAAGCCGGGCCAATTGACTTATTTCCAGGACGGCCGCAACGCCCACCGCATCGCCGTGGATTACAAGAAGGGCGAACAGACCGTCACCTCGCAGACCAAACTGCAGCTGCACATCGTCCGCAACGGTGGCTGGTGCGGTGTCGTGAAATAAGAATCATATCTCACACCGTTCCGACGATGACTATCTGTAGAAGGTTTGTTATTACGCTTTCACTCATGCTGCTGGCTCTTGTTTCTTAGGGTCAGCAGTTGCCGCTTGCAACCAGTGGCGTGAAGGTGGACAGACCAATCTATGATGTCGTCGTTGTTGGCGGTGGCCCTGCCGGCATTGGCGCTGCGCTCGCGGCGGCCCGGGTCGGGGCACAGACAGCGCTCGTGGAGCGCGATTCCAGGATAGGCGGAACGACAGTCCAGGCCGAGGTGTGTGATATGGGACTTTTCTATGCGTGGCGACGGCAGATTATCGCGGGTCCGGTTTGGGACTTGGTAACCGAGGCGGTCGCCGCAGCTCATGGTAAACTGCCCGATTTTTCCAAGCAGGAGCCTGACAAGTGGATGGAGAGTTGTGTCCATGTTGACCCCGTTATTTATTCCCGCACCGCCGAGGAAACCTTGCGTAAAGCCGGTGTGGACCTCATCTTGAATGTTGAGGTGACCTCTGTCGAGCGTGTGAACTGCGGCTGGCAGGTCGGACCAGTCATGGGACGGCAGGTGGTGGATGCGACGGGAAATGCGACGGTGGCTGCATTGGCGGGTGCCGAGCGCGTTAAGCCCTCAGACGATGTCCGTCAACCAGGCTCTTATTTCTTTTGGATTTCCTCACAGGGCTTGGAGTTTGACGCCGACACCGTGAATCGTGCGCACAAACAGGCGATTGCCGATGGCGAACTGTTGCCGACGGATGTCTATGTGGGTATGCCGTTTTTTATTCGTAAGGGAGGCGGTTCCGGGTGTTACATCCCGCTGGCCGATAATTCCACCTCTGAGGCACGCGCTGAAACGAACCGCCGCGGTGTAGAGGCGCGGGATCGCGTCTTGGCATTTATCCGACGCCAGAAAGGACTGGAAAATGTCGAACTTGTGGCCTGCGCGAGCGAAGTGGGTGTGCGCGAGACCTATCGTGTCGTCGGCGAGAAGACAATAACCGAGAGCGAGTATCTTGAGGGCTACATGCCCGATGATGCACTCTCGTGGTCATACTGGATGGTGGACGAGCACAAAGCAGGGAGCAGTGGCGCTCGTCTTGTCTTCCATGAGAACGGCCGCGTCGGCGCGGTGCCGCTGGGTGCCATGTTGCCAAAGGGTGTGCCTGACATGCTTGTCGCTGGGCGCGCAGTCTCGAGCGACCACGGCGCTAATTCGGCCTTGCGTGTCCAGGCGTCATGCATGGCGATGGGGCAGGCTGCCGGTATTGTCGCCGCCCTCGCTGCTGCCAGCCAGGTTGATCCCCGTGAGGTTCCTCTTGACCTCGTTCGCCAGCGCCTGACCGATATCGGGCATATCGTTCCTGATAAACGCCATTAACCGATGCAGATAAATAGTAATCATTCGCACCCAGTCTCTATGTCACGAGAGGGAAAGGGCGACCGTGAGGAGATTGAAAGAGAGCAGAATGCTGAGATGGCCCCTTGAAGAGGTGCTGCAAAAGACTCTCGACGCCATGTGGGATTGTGAAACCCAGGTAGCAAGCGAGATGACGCCGTCCTCAATGACAATGGTTAAATGTTCCCCCAGTAAACCAAACGACAACACACTTTGTCAAGCAACAAGGACAATTATTTTATATTTCTGTTGTCTTTTATTAGTCAATTATTATATTATAATTCTCTGAAAAACAATAAATTAATAAAATAACTATTTCGGAAACTTTAACCGAATTTAGCAGAAAAAATTCTTTTGTTCGCCGATATTTTTTGACCTTTGCTGCCAACGGTTAAAAAGAATAATTGAACGAAAGGAATATGATTACCAATTTTGAAACCAACAAAGTTTTTATAGCAAAGGGATTATGCTCAGACGCTTATTGTCAGGCAGCCGATTCTCTGTTTTCGTCATTTGACAGGCATCACGTGGAGTGGGAACAACTGCCTTGCACCGAATCCGATTTACACATTTGGGCACGCGACTATATGCCCGTGCAGGTGAGTGAAACGAAGTTTGTAAAGTTCAACTACACGCCCGACTATCTGCGTAACGTTCCAGAATATAAACCTGACACTTCCTCTATCCTTTCAGAACTGGGTTTGACGGTGATAGATAACGATTTGGTCATTGATGGCGGCAACGTAGTCAGTTGTGGAGACAAGGTAATAATGACTGACAAAATTTTTAGTGAGAACCCACAATATAGCCACAACAGGCTAATAGAAGAACTGACTGAATTGTTGGAAGCTGAGCCTGTTTTGATTCCCTGGGACATCTATGAAGAATACGGACACGCCGACGGCATGGTGCGGTATATGGGAGGCGGGAACGTGCTGCTCAACAATTATTGCGACTTTGACAAAACCCTGCGCAAGAAACTGCTGGCGGCGCTTAGTCCTCATTTCAACATCACCGAGCTGCATTATGGCCATTACACTGACAACAGCTGGGCATACCTCAACTTCCTGCACTTGGGCCAGCATATCTTTGTCCCTATGATTGACGACAAACTCGGCGAGATTGCATTCAGACAGATCGCCCAGGCATTCCCTACCTGTGAATGTCACTCAGTGCAAGATTGTAAAAGTGTTGTCAGCGAAGGCGGCGCCCTAAACTGCTGTACGTGGAATATCCTTATGAATTAGACGGTATTCATTTTGGCTTTTTCCAGCAATAACGATATTTGCATTTGCTGAAATGGTCAAGTAGCTCTTCTAATTCGTTCATATCAGATTTAGAATAGCCGACAAAAGATGTCTTAAGGTTATTATCAGCTTTGGCTTTGGCCTTCTCCTTGTCAGTGGTACCTTTGTAGCTCCCCAAAAGATTGACTCTTTCCATCGGCTCCATAAAGTCTATCTGGTTAATTGTCCTCATCTTTAAAATGGGATTTCTCTGCATTTGGGATGCAGCATTGAATACTCGAAATAGCTCTGCGACCTTCCAAGGACCATCGTAGAGCGTTCCATCTTTTATGTTCTGAATTTGTCGAATAAGGATACCGCCAAAGTAGGAATTCTCAGAGAGCCTGTATTTTAAAGAATTCTTCGCTTCCTTTTCAATTCTACTTTCAAAGTTTAAATCTATTCCTCCAAAATCGTTGAAGTACCAGCATAAAGCATCAGAATTCCTGGGATGAACCGAAATATCTCGATGGTTTTTGTTATAGAAATAGAATTCAAAATCCAGGATTCGGTACTCCTCATCCTCAAATTCTATAACGCAACACTTCTTTAGGATTTCTGCAATTTGTTCAAATCGATCCTCTATGTTGTTAGCATCAAAAGGGATACGCATTAAATTCCTAAATTCTTCAATTTTCATAAGCTCAAAAATGACTCGATTACTTGCCGATGCAGAAGATGTAACTAATTGATTATAATATATTTATATATTAAGCGATACAAATGTGGTAGAGTTTTGAAGTACAACTTTCAAAGCCTTCACATTTAACACTTTTGACTTAGTTTAACGGTCATTTCCCCCATAAAGACTGATTAAATAGCAAATAGATCGTCGAGCTTCACCTGGCTTTGGATCATGCCAGCGTATTTACCTTGTGCCACACCTTCGGTGGTTATCATGGTTATCCAAGGTGCATGCCTCAGGCCTGTTTCTTGAATAAAGGCATTGCTTCGTTTGCAGATCTTGTCGTATTCCTCTTTATTCAGCTCATATTCATTCTGGCTATACTTCACTTCGCATATGTTGACGATTCTGTCTGCCCGCTCAATGATGATGTCTATTTGGGCGGCAGGCTTGGATATTTTACTACGCCAGGAATAGCTGAGGGTTGATATCGCATCTATTCGTAGCGCATGCTTGATCTGTTGGATATGAGCAAGACAAATACGCTCATAGGTTAGCCCCATCCAGGAATTGATTTCCGGGGTGTTGATGTGATGTGCCCAGTACTGTTGCTCTACCCCTGCCCGGTCGATAAAAGTAAGGTAGAACAGACTGAAAAAGTCGCATAGCTGATAGATGGCATCTTTTCGCTTGATTTCCTTCTCGCGCACAATATTCTTGCGTATGAGGTCACAATGGACGAGATCTTCCAATCGCTTTCCCAGATGACCGTTGTTGGCGCTTTTCAGTTCTTTTGCCAGTTCCTCACGAGTCATGCCTTTGCGGCTTTTGCCCAAAGCCCTGATGATATCGATGTATCTATCTGGATTCTTATAGAGGGTATTGAAAAGACGGCGGAACTCACGGCGCATCTGCATGTCCTGGCTGAAGAATAGGCGATCCACATTCTGTACCAAACTTTCCTCTGAATCTAACAAGCTCAAGTAATAGGGTATGCCTCCAAAGACCATATAGGCTTGGAGTATCATCTGACGGTTCCAAACGAAATGTTTGCTATCAAGATAAGCCTCCACCTCTTTAAGTGTAAACGGATGGATAGGCATTTCAACTGTAATGCGGTCATGCAGTCCTCCCTTGCTGTCGATGACATTGGTGATCATCCAACTTGTTGCACTGCCGCAAATGATGAAAATGATGTTATCGTACTGGCTTGCCCAACTATTCCAAAAATAGCCTACCGCCCCAGCCACATTTGAACCTTCGGCATCCAATGCGGGCAATTCGTCAATAAAAATGACGCATCGTTCGCCACTTTCCACTTTCTGCTTCAAAGCATGTTTCAGCATGATAAATGCCTGCATCCAGTCCTTCGGCTGTTCCGGCATATCGAATCCATGGTCGTACATGGCATCGGCAAATGCCGTAAATTGGTCTCTCAGTTTGCCTTCAATAACGCCAGTCATTTTGAAGACGAACTGATTCCGAAAGACCTGATTGATTAAGAAAGTCTTTCCCACACGCCTGCGTCCATACAAGGCCACAAATTCAGGCTTGGTACTCTCAACAGCAGCCCTTAGCCTCTTTATCTCGAGTTCCCTTCCAATGATTGTCTCCATAGATGATACTCATTTTGTTTTCTATCGCAAAGTAACGACAAACCTTTGAGATAAACAAAGATTTTTGGGCGAAATCTAGCTCAAAATGGATAGATTTCGCCCGAATTGTGAATATTTCGGGCGAAATCTGCAAATAATTGGATACATTTCGCCCGGAGCTAGACGGTCAGAGTTGTTTCTAAAACTCTACTTGCCGATGCAGAAGTGGGCGAAGATTTCGCCGAGGATGTTGTCGGTGGTGATTTCGCCGGTGATTTCGCCGAGCCAGTGGAGGCATTCGCGGATGTCCTGGTCGAGCAGGTCTCCACTCAGGCCGCTGTTCAGGCCGTCGATGGCACGGGCGATGGCATCGCGTGCGCGGGTCAGGGCCTGGTAGTGGCGGGCATTGGTGACAATGACGGCGTCGCTGTCCACATCGGGCAGGGCGGCAGTCTCAACGATGAGGCTGCGCAGGGCCTCGATGTCGTCGTCACACTTGGCGCTGATGGCCACAACCGGTGTCCCCTCGGGCAGGAGGTCGTTGAGTTCACTCCTCGCTGCAATATCGTCGTCGAGGTCGGTCTTGTTGAGCACGGCGATGAGGGCCTTGCCGTTGCAGTGCGTCAGGATGTCGCTGGCCATGCTGGTGTCGGCGCTGGTGACATCGACAACCCACAGCACGACATTGGCTTTGTCAATAGCCTGCCAGGTGCGCTCGATACCCATCCGCTCGACGGCGTCGCTTGACTGGCGGATGCCGGCGGTGTCGATGAAGCGGTACAGGGTGCCGCCCATCATCACGGTGTCCTCGATGGTGTCGCGCGTGGTGCCGTGGATGTCGCTCACCAGGGCACGGTCGTCACGCAGCAGGGCGTTCAGCAATGTGGATTTTCCGGCATTGGTTTGGCCCACGATGGCCACAGGCACGCCGTTGCGGATGGCGTTGCCGTCACGGTAGCTGTCGGCAAGGCGGCCGATGAGGGCGTGGATGTCGCGTGCCAATGCCGTCACCTCGCTACGGTCGGCAAAGGTCACATCCTCCTCGCTGAAGTCCAGTTCCAGCTCGATGAGTGCCACAAAGTGAAGCAGTTTGTCACGCAGGCCCCTCAGCTCGTCGCTGTAGCGGCCGCGCATCTGGCTCATCGCCACGCGGTGGGCGGCGCGGGATTGCGCCTCGATGACATCAGCGACGGCCTCGGCCTGCGACAGATCCATGCGTCCGTTGGCAAAGGCGCGGCGTGTGAATTCGCCTGCCGTGGCATGGCGGCAGCCTGCATCAATCAGCGTCTGGATGACCTGCTGCTGAATCCATGTCGAGCCGTGGCAAGCCAGTTCCACCACATCCTCGCCAGTGAACGAGTTGGGCGTGTGGTAGACGGTCAGGACCGCCTGGTCAAGGATTTCGCCGTTAGAGTCGGTCAGTTGTCCCAGGTGGACGGTGTGGGATGGCATATCGGCGAGCGGTTTTCCTTGCCAACGCCCTTGCACGATGTCGAGCGCCTGCGGGCCGCTCACACGGATGACGGCGATGCCTCCGCGCCCCGGTGGCGTGGAGACTGCACAAATGGTGTCGCCGGAATAGGCGGTTAATTCAATATTGTTCATCGGCGTGGATAGTAAGCGGGCCAGTCCTTGATGTTCTCTTTACTCTCGATGACATTCTCCACATTGTCTTGGAGCAATGCGAGGAAGTCATATCCCGTGAGTTCCTCCACCTTGTCGATGGTGGTGGCGTAGTTGGTCCAGCTGTTAGGCATGCCCTTGTTTTCCATCACAAAGGCGATGGCCCTATTCTGCTTGGGCGAATAGATGACCTTGAAGAAACTTTCGGGGACGGCAATGTCACCATGCTTGCCGATGCGGTCCATGTTGTCGGTGAAGATGGGACCCGTGAAGATGATGAGGCGTCCTGCCGTGCGTGACCACTTGTGCACCGCCTCCTCGATGTGGCGCCACTCGCCGTCGTTCATCTCATCGAGCTGCGGACAGATGTTGGTCATCAGGAAGCACTGCTCCATCGCCGTCTTGTCCCAGCGCATGTCCATCGCCGGGGCCATGTGGCCGCGTGTGTAGCCGCTCTCCTTGTAATCCCACCAGTCGGGGCAGCCCTTGACATCGTGGTCGCGCTCAAACTTGTAGTCGGCACGGTTCTCGGCGTCACGCGAGTCGGCCATTGATGTCATGGTGTTGGTCAGCTCATAGGCGACGCAGTTGGGCACACGGTAATCCTTGTTGAAATATACCGTGATGGCTTTGTAGCGCACCGTTTGGTTGGCCAGGTCCTTGGGCAACTTCACATCCAGCAGCGACGGGTCGCCGGTAGACTGGTACTCCTTGCCCTCCTGACTGTCCTGCCGGGTGGTTTCCTGGCCGGGCAGGTCCTCGTTATAGGCGCTCTTGTAGAAGCCGCTCTTCTGGTAACCATGATATCCCGCCAGTGCCAATAGCAACAGCGCCAACAGGTAATACAACTTTCTCTTCTGTTTCTTTGTCATCTCAATGCTTGTTTCTCGCCCACAAAGATACTTGATTTTAATAAAAAGAAACCAAAATGCCCTAGCAAAGACGCTGAAAAATTTTGGTTCTCCAAATTTTTTCGTATTTTTGTGAGCATGAAAGCAAATTAATCATTTCTTAAACCAATTATTCAATGAAAAAAACATTACAATCTCTCATTTTGCTGTTAGCGGCTTTGTTGCCGCAAACCGCTAGTGCCGACTATTTACAGGGTGATGTGAATTACGACGGCAAAGTGGACATCAACGACATTACATTGCTGATTGACATCGTGCTGGGCAACATCAACCCCAATCCGCCCGCGACCCAGACATTCACGGTCAATGGCGTGACCTTCACGATGGTGATTGTCGAGGGTGGCACCTTCATGATGGGCGCAAGCGATGATGACACAGAAGCCAGCGATATTGAGAAGCCAGCCCATCAGGTGACATTGTCGAGTTATTGCATCGGCCAGACCGAGGTGACGCAAGAACTATGGCAGGCTGTGATGGGCAGCAATCCGAGTAACTCCCAGGGCAACCTGCAACATCCCGTGGAACAAGTCTCTTGGGAAGATTGTCAGATGTTCGTCGCTGAATTGAACGAGTTGACAGGAAAGACTTTCCGCCTGCCCACCGAGGCCGAGTGGGAATATGCAGCCCGTGGCGGCAACAAGAGCCTGGGCTATAAATATGCCGGCAGCAACGACATCAACGAGGTCGCATGGTATTGGGATGGTACTAGCACTACCATACAGCCTGTCGCCACCAAGGCACCCAATGAATTGGGCATCTTTGATATGAGTGGCAATGTGTATGAATGGTGCCAGGATTCGTGGGGCAGTTACACGAGTGGCGCTCAGACAAATCCTACGGGTCCAACTTCGGGCTCTCTCCGCGTGGACCGTGGCGGCAGTTATGGCCATGACGGTGGGCGCTGCCGTGTGTCGCACAGGAACTACTACCACCAGACGCTCAAGGACGGCCACCTCGGGCTGCGCCTCGCTCTCTAGTGACCTTGCCCCTTCATTATGGGTTCGGGCTTCATGCTTTGTATGCGGGTGCCCTCAAACAACTCAGACTGTTCATTTGTTTGAAGAAAGCGTGCGGATGCAAATTAACTACATTTGTGTAATTTGTAGTTTTTTGAAAGCGTGCGTTCGCCGAGTTAAAGATTTGCAGTTTATTATTCCCAATCGGCGACTTTGCACTGCCGCTTAGGGATGGCGCTCGAGAAGGTGAGGCCCGTGCGGCGCTCCACCTCGGCGACTGTGACGGCATACTTGCTGATGCCGCCGGGGCAGGGCTGGTTGGGGTAGATGAAGGCGATGGCACGCCCCTGCTCAGGGGCATACAGCACCTTGAAGAAGGCGTCGGGCACGGCGATATTCTGCTTGTCCTTGCCGATTTTCTTGGGATTCTTGCCCATGATGGGCCCGGTGAAGACCAGGATGCGCTTGTCGCGCTTGGCCCAGCGGTGCACCCGCTCCTCGAGCACGCGCCAGTAGTCATTGTTGAGTTTGGTGTCCTGCGGGCACATGTTGGTCATGTAGAAACACTCCTTCATCGCAGTCTTGTCCCAGCGCATATCCATGGCAGGGGCCATGTGACCGCGGCTGTAGCCGCTGCCCTTGTATTCCCAGTTCTCAGGACACGACTTGACGCTCGGGTCCTTGCTGTAGTTGTAGTTCTTGCGCACTTCGTGGCCGGGGGCGTCAGACATATCGACCATCGTTGCCGTCAACTCATAGGCCACACAGTTGGGAATCCTCAGCGAAGGGTTGAAGTTTACCCTGATGGACTGGTAGTTAAGCACCTGGTTGAAGACCCCCTTGGGGATGCCTACACCTAGCAGTGTGTTGGTGCTCTGCGGCTGTGCAGCAGTGGCATTCGTCTTGCCTATAACGGGGACACTTGTCAGTGTCGAGGTGGTGGCAGCCGAGTGCTGCTTGCCCGATTTCTTGGTCGGAGCCTTGCTCTTTTTCTCTTTCTTGGCTTTGTTTTTTGCCTGTTTCTTGGTTTTTTTCTTGCTCTTGGCCTGGGTACTCCACTGTGTGGTTATGCCACTGTCGCCAGTGACCTGTGGCGGCAGGGCTCCACCCGTCACCATTGCCACAACCAGAATCCATATCTTCAATAACTGCTTCATATCTATAACACTATAAGTCCTAGAAAACATTCATCTCAATTCAGCCATGCATCGATGTTGGCTGTGCTTTCCAGCCATTGCTGCTCCTCGCCGGTGAGGGTGGGGAAGAAGTCCAGTCCGGTGCGCCGCTCCACCTCGTCGACGCTGACGGCATATTTACTCAATGGTCCACCGCTGTACCCGTTAGGGTAAATGAAGGCGATGACGCGCATGGGACGGGTGCAAGGAGCCATGATGACCTTATAGTAGGCATGAGGCACGGTCACCCGGCCATTAGTCATAGTGGTGTCCCCCTGACCGACAACGGGGCCCGCGAACACTAGCAGAGCACTGTCCCGCATGGTCCATTCCCGCACTTTCTCCTCCAGTTTTGCCCAGCCATTCTCGTTCAGTGACCTGTGCATAGGGCTAATGTTGGTCATCATGAACGACTGGCGCATGGCCGTCTCGTCCCACTTGAGGTCGGCAGCGGGCACCAGATGGCCGCGATGCAGACCGCTGCCGGCATAGTCCTGTGGCGCGGGGCATCCCTCGACGCCTGCGTCCTGCAGGAATTCGCCCGAGCGTTGGGCGCTCCCGTCCAGCTCATCGCGGATCAGCTCATAGGCAGAACAGTTGGCAATCCCCCTCTCGCTGTTGAAGTGCACATCAAATGCCTTATACCGCACGATTGTGTCATTCATGCCGGGCGGCACGATTACCGTCATCAGGCTGTCGCGGGTTTCGGCATTCAATGGAACCAATTGCTGTGTAGTGGAACTGTTCACAATGATTCTGTACAGCAAAAAGCATACCAACGCCACCGTCAACCCCCACCCGAGGAACCTGACGGCATCGCCCCATCGCTGCCACAACCGTTCAATTCTGTTCTTCATGTCACAAAGATAGTGCAAGCCGAATACAATGACAAGAAAAAGCCATTTTTCTTGCATTGTTGAGGCGCCGCCTATCTTGCCCGCAGGGAACGGTAGTGCAAGCCGAATACAATGGCAAGAAAAAGCCATTTTTCTTGCATTGTTGAGGCGCCGCCTATCTTGCCCGCAGGGAACAGTAATGAATTTCTTTCGCTCACTTGCCGTGGTTTGAAAGAAAAGTATTAACTTTGTGGGTTAGAAAAGAATAATCCATTAACAACCGTATAATATTGCTATGACAAAATTAGTTGACAGATTTTTGAAGTATGTGAAGTTCGACACCCAGAGTGACGAGCTCACCAACTTGACGCCCTCCACCCCGGGCCAGATGGTGTTTGCCAAGGAAATGGAGCGTGAGTTGCACGACATGGGCCTGAGTGACATCTCGCTCGATGAGAATGGCTACCTGTTTGCCACGCTGCCCGCCAATACCGACAAGGCCGTGCCCACCATCGGCTTTATCGCCCACATGGACACGGCGCCCGACATGAGCGGCCATGATGTCAAGCCCCGCATCGTTAAATATGAGGGCGAGCCCATCGTCTTGAGCGAGGAGCAGAACATTGTGCTCGATCCCGCACAGTTCCCCGAGATGAACGACTACAAGGGACAGGAATTCATCGTTACCAGCGGCGACACGCTGCTCGGTGCCGACGACAAGGCCGGCATCGCCGAGATCCTGAGCGCTGTCGAGTGGCTGCAGGAACACCCCGAGGTCAAGCACGGCAACATCCGCGTGGGCTTCAACCCCGACGAGGAAATCGGCCTGGGTGCCCACCACTTCGATGTGGAGAAATTCGGCTGTGACTGGGCCTACACCATGGACGGTGGTGCCGTGGGTGAGCTGGAGTTTGAGAACTTCAACGCCGCCAGCGCCAAGATTACCTTCAAGGGCCTGAATGTGCACCCGGGAGCCGCCAAGCACAAAATGATTAACTCGATGCGTGTCGCCATGCAGTTCGCCATGATGCTGCCGCGATGGGAAACCCCCGAACACACCGAGGGCTACGAGGGCTTCTACCACCTCATCCGCATGGAAGGCGGTGTTGAACAGACCACGCTCAACTACATCATCCGCGACCACGACCGCGCCCGCTTCGAGAGCCGCAAGCGCGAGATTGAGCACCTGTGCAACAAGATCAACGCCGAGTTCCCCGATTGCGCCACCTGCGAGATCAAGGACCAGTACTACAACATGCGCGAGAAGATTGAGCCCGTGATGAATGTCATCGACATTGCCAAGCAGGCTATGGAGAACGCCGGAGTAACTCCCAAGGTGCAGCCCATCCGTGGCGGTACCGACGGCGCACAGCTCTCGTTCAAGAATTTGCCTTGTCCCAACATCTTTGCCGGCGGCATGAACATGCACGGCCGCTTCGAGTATGTGCCCATTCCCTCGATGGAGAAAGCCATGATGACCATCGTCGAGATCTGCAAACTCGTGGCAGAGTGACCCTTCACAGCGGTGGCAGGAGCGTTTCTTTAACGACTTCAAAAAACGGCTTTTATCAAAATTCGGCCAAATTATTTGGCTGGTATGGAAATTTGCTGTACCTTTGCACCGCTTTTTCGGAGATTCGCTAGCTCAGCAGGTAGAGCACATCCCTTTTAAGGATGGGGTCGTGGGTTCGAGCCCCACGCGAATCACAGGGGAAAATGACGCGGTTCCGCACTAT
The DNA here is from genome assembly GCA_900322135.1 of uncultured Prevotellaceae bacterium. Lineage (GTDB taxonomy): Bacteria > Bacteroidota > Bacteroidia > Bacteroidales > Muribaculaceae > Sodaliphilus. The sequence goes on along the minus strand of ONYP01000022.1, from coordinate 12,936 downwards.
GTGGAGCCGCGTTTCTTGTTGTCCCCTGGCTGCAGGGTCGCCAGTGCCGCCAGTGCCGCCAGTGCCGGCATTTGGCATCGGCCATAACGAGCGATGGACCCCGGCAATGCATGCCGGAGCCCATCGTGTGATGTCGTCCCGATGGCGGGATTAGTTGTTCAGGATGATGTCGATCAGGTTGTTGATGTCGGCAATGTTGACCTCGCCGTCCTCGTTGACATCGGCGCGGATCATGGTTGCATCATCGGCCTCACCGCCCAGGATGATGCTGATCAGGGCGTTGATATCGGCAATGTTGACCTCACCGTCACCGTTCACATCTCCCTTGATGAAGGGAGGAACGGGGTCTACCCAGTCATGGAATACATGCTCGTCGATGTAGGGCATGTGCAAGCGTATCCAGTTTTCAACATAGTCCATCTCGGCGCTCAGGTCAAGCTTCTTGTTGCCAAGGTCGGAATCTTGGCTCCAGCGGGCCTCCTCGCGGGCTGCGGCACCACTGTTCTCGAGCTCGTCGATGGCACTGCGGTAGCGGTTCACCATGTTGTCGGTGTCAAGGATGGTCGTGCGCAGCTCACGGTAGCGCTCAACCAGGCTCTCGTAGTATTCCTTGACCTCGAGCATATCGCATGCGGGCACCAGACCCACCCAACTTGCATCCTGCTCAGGATTGACCATGCTGGGGATATTTACCCAGGGCGAGAAGTTCTGGCCCAGGCAGATGTCCAGGTCCCAAGGGGCCATCGTCAGGCGAGGATGGTCCTGGCCGTCATAGCATGCCCAATAGATGTTCTTGCTCTCGTTGTCCATCGCCTGCAGTGCTACAATAAAGATATAGTAGTCCTGCATGACGGGCAGGTCAAAATAGTAGCCCATGCTGTCGACGCGCAGGTCATAGTCTACATCGGCGCGAGTGACAAAATCGACGGCGTTGCTCAGCACATCCCATTTTACTGAATTAATCTCGTCGGCGTCGGGATACTTGGTCTCGAAACCATCCCAGTAGGCCTTTTTCTTATCAAGAGGCTCGGGGTAGCTCATGGCGACGGTGCGCGTTCGCCTGTAGGACATCCACAGCTGACCATGAAACTCACCGTTCTCCTCGTCATAGCGTTTTACCTTGAACTGCTTGCGGTCCAGCGGCTCGCACATGTTGTAGATGCCCACATACTTGCCGTTGAGCAGCACCTCGACCATCTTGCCGCGGGAGCCGTTACGGGCATTGGGCAGCGTGTCGGCATACCAGGGACGGCGTGCCATGTCGAGCCACAGGTCGGTGCTCACGCGGTTGCGCACGCGCAGGAAGTCCATCTGGCCGGCGTCCAGGAGCCAGCTGTTGTCGTTGCGCAGGCCGAAGAAGCGGTGGCTGACCTTGGTGCTGTCCTCGTTGATGAACTTGATGTGGTAATTGCGTTTGTGCTTGGTGTCAGCATTGGTAGCGCCACCACGCCATTTCACCTTGGCCAGCAGGGGCTCGGCATAGGCCGAGTCGGGCTCGCTCACGGTCACCGTACCCACCGAGTAGGTGTTATTGAAGGTCCCGTTCAGTTCTACGATAGGCAGCCATGTAAAGGTGATGTTGCCTGTGATCAATTCACCGTCCAGATAGGCCGTCAGGGTGTAGTTCTTGCCTCCCTCGATATTGGCAAACACAGTAGTGTCGCCATTCTCGACGGCGATGCCGTCGATGGCCAAATCGGTCAATTCGTCGCCGAAGGTTACCTTGGCAGAATAGTCGGTGCCGAAGATTGATTGCGGAACACTGCACAGCCAGATGTTGTTAAGGCTGTCCAGAACAGCACGATGGCCACCGATGTTGAGCGTCTGTGCCCAGGAGGCTACGCTCATCAGGGTGAGGGCCATGGCTAAAAGTAAATGTTTTCTCATAAATCTTTTTATTCCAATGATAATTGATGTTAGTCGTTTATTTTAAGCTGCAAAGATAGTAAAAAAGTTGTTATGCAATTCGACGAGGATTATTATTTTCAATAATAATTGGGCAAATATGCCGTTACGGGTGGCTAAATTGCTGATTTTTCGCTAAAATTCTATCATTCAATTGCAATCGCTCTTTTAACAATATTTCAGTAATTTTTTTTGCGTGGTTTTTGCTTTTTTTGTCTTCCAAAACCTAAAAAAGAAGTAACTTTGCTTTCTCTAATCAAACAACTGGAAAATACCCTGCCACAAATGAAGATTTTTACTAACGATGGGCTGCGGCGTATCGGTGACCGCACCCTTGAAAAAGATAATATTACGATGCTCGATCTCATCGAGCGTGCGGCATCGGCTGTCTCCTATGAGCTGATATCGAGATGGAGAGTCTCCAAGCGCTTCGTCATCTTTGCCGGTCCTGGTGACAATGGCGCCGATGCGCTTGCTGTCGCTCGCATGATGTATGAGCAGGGATACCGCCCCGAGGTCTATCTTTTCAACATCAAGTCGGCACAGCTCTCCGACGCGTGCCGCGTCAATCGTGACCGCCTGATCGAGACAGTCGACGATGATTTTGACTTTAACGAGGTGATTACCAATTTCACGCCGCCCGCCCTCGACGAGAACGATGTGGTGGTTGACGGCTTGTTCGGTAACGGCCTGCGCACACCGCTCAAGGGCGGCTATACCGCTCTCGTGCAGTACATCAACTCCAGCGGTGCCTATGTCGTCTCTATCGATGTGCCCTCGGGCATGTTCGGCGAGTGGAACATGGGCAATGACCGCCGCAACATCATCCATGCCAACCTCACGCTTACCTATCAGAGCAAGCGTCTCGCTTTCTATTTCTCCGAGAATGCCGAGTTTGTGGGGGATTGCAAGGTGTTGGACCTGGACCTGGATGCCGAGAGCCTGGCACGCACACCCACCGACTTCTACCTCATTGAGCGTGAGGATGTCCGCGATGTGATGAGACCGCGCAACCCCTTCATCAACAAGTATGACAACGGCATCGTCCTGCTCATCGCCGGCAGTTACGGCATGATGGGCGCGGCCGTGCTGGCGGCCAAGGGGGCATTGCGTGCCGGTGCAGGACTCGTGACTGTCCATGCTCCCCGTTGCGGCTATCAGGTGCTGCAGACCGCCGTCCCCGAGGCACTCTTTGAGCCCGACCGCAACGAGCTCGTGACGACTAGCATCGACCTGCGCCGCACCTATAGCGTCGTCGCGCTGGGTCCCGGCATGAGCGTCAACGAGGAGACGCTCGAGGCTGTACACCAGTTCATTATGAACTTCAGGCGCCCCTGCCTCATCGACGCCGATGCTCTCAACTGCATCGCACGCCGTCCCATGTTGCTCAAGAGCATCCCGCCACGCTCTATCATCACACCGCATGCCATCGAGTTTGACCGCCTCTTCGGCGAGCATCACACCGACGAGGAACGCCTCAAGAAGGCCCTCGATGTCTCCAAGCGCTACAACATCACCATCGTGCTCAAGGGACACTACACCATGACCGTGCGCCCCGACAGTAAGGTCTATGTCAACAGCAGCGGCAATGCGGGCATGGCGACCCCTGGCAGTGGTGATGTCCTCACGGGTGTCATCTCGGCACTCATCGGGCAGAACTATCAGCCCGACTGGGCCGTTGTCCTCGGCGTCTATCTGCATGGTTTGGCCGGTGACCTCGCTGCGCAAGAGCATGGCACTTACGGCATGGTGGCCAGCGACATCGTCAACAACCTGGGCAAAGCCTTCATCGAGGCCATGAAATAACCCTCGATAAGCCACCCACAGAGTAGGATATGCCCCCATCTACCCGGTGTTTCTCCGGCAGATGGGGGCGCTTTTTTTGCCCTCATCGGCAATAAAAAGCATTGCCGCACCATTTGCAAAACAAACAATACGAGCTGGTAATCAATCGATTATCAGCCCGTATTGAACCCACACGGCCGCAATGGCCAAGGGATTTTAAGTCCCTCGTGTCTACCGATTCCACCATTCAGGCGTGCGGTGCGGTTGCGGGTGCAAAGATACTACTTTTTGTAAATATCGCACCTATTTCTTTATTATTTTTTGTCCGTCTTGTCGTTGTCGGTGAGTTGGATGAGGGGGAGGTCATCGGTGCCCTGCTGGTGCTCATGCAGTCGCTTGAAGCGTTCAATGAGTGGCCCAAAGCGGCTGTCGGCCGTGGGGATAAATTCGGCGTTGCCCACTCCGCCCAGGCGGTTGAGCGCCTCGTTGACGGTCATGTCGTCGGGGTCAAATGCGGGCTGGTAGCTTTCCTCGCCGTTCTTCTCGTTGGCAGCGATGGTGCTGAGCAATCCGGCGCGGCTCAGGCGGTTAAGCAGGTCGTCGGCCAGCGTGGCAGGCAGCTCGTAGTCGCGCAGGAGTTCGGTGCGCGTCAATGCGGGCTCGCGATTCTTGAAGCGGTTGGCGGCAACGCTCAGGATGGCAATGGCCAGCGTGTAAGAGTAGCCTGTGGAGATATCCTTGGCCTTCTCGCGATGGGCATAGTTCTCGAAGTTCTGCCAGGCATAGGTGAGTACCACGCCTGCCAGGGTAATCAGCCACGAGAGCTGCAGCCACACGAGCAGCAAGGGCAGGAAGGCAAAGCTGCCGTAGATGGCGTTGTACTTCGACACATACATCTGGCCCGTGACGAATACCCACTGCACTCCCTGGAATAATGTGCCGCACAGGATGCCTGCAAACAGGGCCCCGCTGAACTTCACTTTGGTGTTGGGTACCATGTAGTAGGCGGCAGTGAAGATAATCCAGGAAATCACCGTGGGCATGAAGGCCAGCAGGCGGTGCATCAGCGGTGACACCAGTTCGCCATCAAAGACATGCTGCACCGCGTCGCTCATGAAGATGGTGATACCCGCCGAGCACACCATCAGCACCGGCAGCAGCATGAACAGGGCGGTGTAGTCGGTGAACTTGCGGCGCAGCGAACGCTTGGTGGTGATGCCCCACACATGGTTGAAAGTGTCTTCCACATTGCCCATGAGCGAGAGCAGCGTCCACAGCAACACGACAAGACCAATCCCGACAAAGGCTCCCTGGGATGCCTGGGCCAGGTAGTTGTCTACATAGGTGAATGCTGTCGCCAGAGCCTCCTGCTGGGCAGGGAAGTAACGGAACAGCTCACTCTGCAGCAGGTTCTGGAAACCGAAGCCGCGACCGATGGCAAAGAGCATCGCCAGCGCCGGAACGATGGCCAGCACGGTGCTGTAAGTCAATGCGCCGGCACGCATCTGCAGGTCCCGGTCCAGAAAGGACTTGACGCTCAGGTTCAGGATTTTCACCATCCTGACCGTCCACAGCGAGCGTGTGTCGTCCCACACACCGCTGATGCAGTAACGGATGTTCTGCATGATGCGTTGCCACAGGCTTGCTCTTTCCTCGCTCATGACTAGTTCTTAGGCTGTGACAAAAAATAAGAGGGGGCAGTTCATTTTTTTGTCACGCACCACAGTGCAGTGGTTAGCGGTTGTCGAGTTGCTCCTTGATCAGCTCAAAGATGCCGTCGATAGTGCCCAGGCCGTTGATTGAGCGGTACTTGCCCTGCTCCTCATAGTAGGCCTTGAGCGGAGAGGTCTGGTTGTGGTAAACCTCCAGGCGCTTGCGTGCCGTCTCCTCGTTGTCGTCGGCTCGTCCGCTCATCTTGCCGCGCAGCAGGATGCGCTTGATGAGTTCCTCCTCGGGGACCTCGAGGCCAACGACGGCGTCGACCTGCATGCCTCGGTCGGCGAGCAGACGCTCCAGCGCCTCGGCCTGCGGTATCGTGCGGGGGAAGCCGTCAAAGATGACGCCCTCGCGGGCATTCTCCTTGTTCTCGTCAAGCACTTGTGCCAGGATGTCGATGATAAGTTCATCGGGCACGAGTTGGCCCTGGTCGATGTAGCCCTTGGCAGTCTTGCCCAGGTCGGTGCCGCGGCGGATGTTGTCGCGCAGCACATCGCCCGTGGAGATGTGGAACAACTTATAGTGCTCTATAATTTTATCGCTCTGGGTGCCTTTGCCCGAACCGGGCGCACCAAAAATGACAATGTTCAACATAGTTATCTTGTGAATTATTAAGTTAAGTTTTCTCTATTCTCTAGTCAAAAGGTCCTTTAACCTTTAACCTTTAACCTTTAACCTCTTTCAGCACATAAATGTCAGCCAGGTTGCGTGCCAGGCCGTCAAGGTCAAGGCCATAGCCCAGAATGAACTTGTTGGGGATTTCAAAGCCGACATATTCAGGTGCCTTGCCCACCGACAACGCTTCGGGTTTGAACAGCAGCGACACCATCTTGACAGACTTGGGGTTGTGCTTGGCCAGCTCCTTGCGCAGCTGGGCGGCAGTGACGCCGCTGTCGATGATATCCTCCACGATGAGCACATCGCGGCCCTCGATGCCTTCCGACAGGCCCATGATTTCCCTCACCTCGCCCGTCGAGGACATGCCCTCGTAGGACTTGAAGCGGATAAATGTGATCTCGGCGTCATGCAGATTGCAGGCGCGGAACAAGTCGGCCGCAAAGATAAAGGAGCCGTTAAGCACACACAGGAACAAGGGCTTTTCATTGGCATAGTCACGATTGATTTCCTCGGCGAGGCGGTGTACCTGCTTGGCAATCTCTTCTCGTCTGATATAGGGCTCAAACGACAGACCCTGGTAAGTTACTTCTTCCATGAGCATATAGTATTAAGCTGCAAAGTTACGACAAAGTTTTCAGTTATCGGTTTTAAGTTTTCAGTTTTTGTCGGTTTTATTTTGGGAAATGATATTGCAGTTGGTCTGACTCCTTGTTCATTAATGCAGATTTTAACGGATTTAACTAATGGTTAAAACAATTCCTGAAATCAGCCTGGTCAACATTAGCCGGCAGTGTTATCTGCTGAATTATTCCCTATGGCACTAGATGACCATGATAATGCTATAATAAGCAATCGAGGGCGTGCCGCTTCAACGGCGCGCCCTCGATTCTATAGGGGGGGAATCAGTTTCTACTGATATTATTGCTTTTGGGCAGGTTCAGCAGGTGCGGGGGCCTCTTGGGGTGCGGGTGCAGGTGCGGGAGCACCGCCCATCAGCGAGTCACGCTTGGCATTGATGACCGAGTCGACTACGGCTTTGCCGGACTCGCTGTAGTAATACTTGAGCGAATCGAGTAAGCTGGCACCGTTCTCGTCCTTCTTGTATTCTCCGTAGAACTGGAAGAATGTGTTCTCTATAGAGTCCACTTTCAGAGCCAGAGTGTTCAAGGCAGTCGTGTCACTGACTTGAGCGTTCTTGATGAGTTCCACAATGCTCTTTGACAAGTCGGCTGCATCTTTCTTTGCATCAATTTTGGCCTCTTCGCTAGAACATGACATCATGACTACCGACACCAGCGCAATGACGAATAATATATATTTCTTCATATCTCTGTATTTTAATGATTGATGATTACTTGGCTACTTTCTCAAGACGCTTCATGATGGCAAAGATAAATCCTGCTGCAACGAGGCAGATGACCATCAGGATGCCCCACAGAGTCGGGGTGGAAATCTTGTCCCACAGGGCAGTGGGAATCGATACCAGGTAGTTACCGATGGCGGTTGCACCAAACCAGCAGCCCATCATCAAACCCTTGTACTTGGGAGGAGCCACCTTGCTGACGAACGAGATGCCCATCGGCGAGAGCAACAACTCGGCAAAGGTCAGTACCAGATAGGTAGAAATCAGCCAGTTGGGCGATACAAGCAAGTCGCTGGCACCCTCTTTGGGAGGCAGGCCGAAGCCCAACGAGGCGATAATCATCACTATGTAGGCGATGCCGGCAACAATCATTCCGTAACCGATCTTGCGAGGTGCGCTGGGTTCTTTATCCTTCTTGGCAAGCCAGCCGAATAGAGCTACCGAGAACGGGGTCAAGGCCACGACATAGAAGGGGTTGAACTGCTGATAAATCTGCGGCTGAATGCCCTTGACAGGATTAGGAGTGTAGAACAGGAACAGGGCAACTCCCACAATGGTTGCGAGCAGTACCAATCCTGAGATGGTTTTGGTCTTCTTGCTTTCGCTCTGGAAGAACGAGAAGGCGGCATACACACCGATGGCCATAGTGGCAAGTGCCCATACATTGAAGCCGATGCGCGTGAAGCCCCAAGCCTCTTGCGAGGTGTAGATCTCGGCAAACTTGGTTAGGGTTGCACCGTTCTGGTGGAATACCATCCAGAAGAAGATGACCACGGCAAACACGAGCAGCAGAGCGATGATACGGGACTTGGTCTCCTCCTTGCTCAGCTCGGGAACATTGGCATTGTTCTCGCTGCTCTTGTCCTTGATGTTATTGCCTACATGCTTGTAGGTAGCTGCACCAATCTTATAGATGAGGTAGGACAGAACCATCGAGGCGCAAGCTACTGCAAAAGCATAAGCATAACCCTTGGTAATGGCGTTTACATAGGTCTGGCAATAAGCCTTCAAGGACTCAAAGTCGGTTAGACCCGTTTGGCTCATCAGAGCGACAAAGCTCTTGGCCTCCATGTGCTGCGGGTCGGCAAGGAACTTGTTGCACAGTCCGGGCAGACCAGACTGATACTCCATGCCCACGCTGTGAAGCGACATGTTGCACAGGGCCTCAGATACCGAGGGAGCAAACATGGCGCCAATGTTGATGGCCATGTAGAACAGAGAGAAAGCGACATCACGCTTGTGGGCATACTTCGGGTCGTTGTACAGGTCACCTACCATCACCTGGAGGTTTCCCTTAAACAGTCCGGTACCGCAAGCAATCAGGAACAATGCCGAATACAGCATTGCCAGCGAACCACTGGTAAGACCGGAGATGGCCATAACCAGATAGCCCAGGAACATGACGATGATTCCCAGGGTTACTGTTTTCTTGAAGTTCCATTTGTCGGCGACAATACCGCCCAGCATGGGCATGAAATACACCAGTGCCAGGAATGATGAGTAAATGAAACCGGCTGTTGATGTGCTGAAGCCGAATTGCGCTTGCAAGAACAAGAGCAAGATGGCAATCATCGTGTAATAGCCGAAGCGCTCGCCAGTGTTGGCCAGTGCCAAGACATACAAGCCTTTTGGTTGATCTTTAAACATAACTTTTAATCGTTTAGGTTAATATATTAATAATGTTTTGTTGTCGTTGGTTCAGCAGCCGGAATGCTCGCGGGCCTGATAGGCGATGGCATAGGCGCGGATTTGCTTGACCATGGCCAGCAGGCCGTTGCTGCGTGTGGGCGACAGGTGCTCGCGCAGCCCGATGCGCTCGATGAAGTACAGGTCGGCGTCGAGCACCTCCTGGGGTGTGGCGCCGTCGAGCACGCGCACGAGCATCGAGATGATGCCCTTGACGATGATGGCGTCACTGTCGGCCTGCAGGTGCATGTGGCCGTCGATGCAGTCGGCCTGCAGCCACACGCGGCTCTGGCAGTCGTCAATCAGGTTGTCGGCGGTCTTGTATTGCTCGTCGAGGGCGGGCATGGCGTTGCCCATGTCGATGATGACACTGTAGCGGTCCATCCAGTCGTCCAGACCCTCAAATTCCTCAATGATTTCGTCTTGTCGTTCGTTGACTGTTGACATGTCCAAAAAAAGGTGATGTTATGGTTTAACCTACAAAATTAACGCTTTTTTTTAAATAAGGTATCACAAATAGCCTAAAAATGCATTTTGCATCCTCGATTAGGTGCAAAAACAAGTCCCGCCGGCATGAGCGGCGGGACTTGCAGATATTGGATTCAATAATGAAATCAATAGAAGTCTATCAGTCGTTTGGTCACCTTGGTGGCCTTGCGCAGGATGTTGTTGATGGTCGACGGGTTGGCGTAGATGCCTGCGCCACGGGTCTGGGCATAACGGTTGTTGAGCTCCTCAACCGAGGACTTGCGCTCTGCCTTCTCCTGCTTTACAACCTGGTAAACAAATACGGCGTTCTCACCCTTCCAGGGACCCTGGAGTGTGCCTTGCTTGGCAGCAGCCATGCGGCCAATCAGACCAGGCTCGTTGCCCAGCTTGGCGTCACCATTGCCGGCAAACACGATGCGGACGGTGTCGACCTGTGCACCCATCAGGGCGGCATAGCCGTTCAGGTCATTGGCCTTGCCCTTGTACTGAGCCATCAGGGCGTCGCCCTTCTTGCTGTTGCGCACGCGCTGGGTGAGCATCTCCTTGCCTTGTGCGAAGTTGTAGGGCAGATAACCCTCACCGTTCTTGTCAACGCCATAGATGTCGTCGATGGCGACAGCAACCATCATGTCGTTGTTGTCGTTGTAAATGGGCGACACTGCACCCTTCTCGTTTTCAAACGCCCACTTGATGGCCTTGCGGCTATCCTTGATGCCCTGACCAAACTGGCCCATGGGCAACTGGGGTGAGTTGGCGCTAATCAGTGTTTCCATCACATTGTAGCCTTCCTTGGCAGCATTGGCCTCAAAGTCCTTGGCGGTCTTGTTCTTGCTCAGGAAGTTCTGGAACTTCTCGTTGATGGCGTCGATGGTCTTGTTGCTTGCATAGGCGTCATAGGATACGGTAGCTACCGTGTAGAACAACTTGGCGGGCTTCCTCTCGTTGACCTTCATGAGCTGGGCACCCTCTTCGCTGCTGTTCATCACGAAGTATTTGCCAATTTCGGCATTGGCAATCTTGTTCTTCATGGTGTCGGCGATGAGGTAGATGCGCTCCCATTTGCTCAGCTGGCCGTCAACCTTCTGCGGATAAGACTTCTTGAGGTCGTCAAGCGTCTTGCCGGCGTTCAGCTGGTCCATGACTTCCTTCTGCATCTTGGCGTCACCTTGTACGACTACAAAGCCCAGGTCTACCGAGTCAAGGCTCGTTTCCTTGTTGATGAGCTTGTACATAGCGTGGTGGTTGTTCATGACGCTGTCGCGGTGGGTAGTGCCGACGGGGGCATTGGTGAACAAGTCGCGAACCGAGGCGGGCATTTCCTTAGCCAGGGTCTTGGCAGTGTCAATCTGTACGGTACCCAACAGGCGAACCGAGTCGACACCAACACCCTTCTGCAGGGCGATGTAGGCGGCATCGGCAATCTTGTTGGCAGCGGCAATGTCCTCTGAGTTCGGGTTGATGGGCACGGCGATGAAGTGGATGGCGCGAATCTCCTCGTCAATCTTGAACATCGGTTTGAGCTTCTCCCACTCTGCCTTGAGTTCGGCATCCGATACCTTGAACTGCTCGTCGGGCAGCGAAGCGTAGTCTTTCTTGACGAAATTGATTACATTGGTGATTGCTTCATCCTCGTCCATCATTTTGCGGTCCAGATCGTTGGCCTGCATGCAACCGGCCATGAGCGACTGCAACTTGGCAAACTTATATTGCTTGACAATGTCATCCTGGAGCTTTTCCCACTGGGCGCGCAGCGGTGCCACCTGACCGTCGGTGTAGCCAAACTTGCTGGGGTTCATGATGATGTCATAGAACTCCGCGGGGGACTGGGCATTAACCTGCTGAACGAACTGCATTACACCGGGGGCGGGGGTGTCACCCAGCATGAGCTGGCTGATTTCCCAGTCGCTGACATCGATGCCCAGCTTGTCATACTCCTGCTCCAGGAGCTTCTCGTTGATCATCTCGTCGAGCACCTGCTGCTGACGCACGGCAGGGTCAACCTGTTGTTGCTGTCCATTCTGCTGGTCCGCGGCAGTAGCTTCTTCATAGCGCTGCTGGAACTGCATGATGTCAATTTTCTCATTGCCGACTTTGGCGGCTGTGGTTTTTCCACCGGAGCGTCCGATGGCTTCGACACCGGCCTCAACAATGAATGCGAGCAAGGCGGCACCGATCACGATGGCGAGAATCTTTTTTCTCGACCTGATTTTCTCTAATGTTGCCATTTACAATTACTTATATTAGTTTATTTCTCTCGATTTTAGGGCATTTCGCCAAATAAACACGCAAAGGTAGTTATTTTTTATATACTGACAAAAAACTTGTCCTTTTTTCTCATTTTTTCTTCTTTTTCACCAATTTCCCGACTTTTTGGAGAGCTTCCTCCCCACCAGTAAATGTGTTTTAATGGACGCTGGACTTGTCGCTTTTAAAGTTTATGTTTATATTTGCGGCAATCATTAACACAATTGTATCACCTTAAACACTAAAAAAACTGCGATTATGAAAAGAATCATGCTGATGCTGGTTGTGGCGTTGTTCGCCATCCAGCCTGCGCAGCCGATGCGTGCTGCTGTGCCCATGCTTGAGGAACCCTCTGTGGGCATGCCTCGTGAAGATGTGTTCGTCGAATTGACCGATGAAGAACAGCTCGAGGAACTTGTTGTTTCGGCTCAGGATGAGATTGAACTTGAAGGCCAAGAAGACATCGTGAATTTCCGCATGGATAAGGCGGACCGGGCTGTCGTGGTAGAGGTCAAGGACCCGGTGTCGTTGGGACAGATGCGCCAAGATTTGGACGAGGACCCCGAGATGCTGCAATTGTTTAAAGAGGCCTACATCATCGGTTTTTTGGGGTTCGGCTCCCGGGAAACCCAGATGCTTGTGGAGCAGATGGTTCAGGCGGGCTACGACTTTCTTGTCATCATTAAAGGTGAGCCCGAGCAACTCCCGGTCAAGTTCCGTTACAGCCCCGATGAATTGACAATCGCCCTTGAGGAATGAGCCGTGCCTTGCCCTTTGTAGGGGCAGCTTCCAGGCGAGGCCGCGCATGCCGGCTTCCTGTTCCCTGGCATGAATGATTTTGCCGGACTGTTTTTCTTTAGCCTTGATAATGGGCATAGGCTTTGGAATTTTCAATAATTATACCTACATTTGCACCCATTAATAATGAAATTGTATAACCCATAACAAGAATTGTAATGATGAAAAGACTACTGATGACGATTGCGGCAATTGCCTGCCTGATGTTGACAAGCCATGCCGCGCCGGTCCCCGTGTGCGCCCCCGACGATTTCGACGAAGCCCTTGAGTTGCTGGGCGCCAAGACCCCCGAGCAGAAACTCGACATGACAATCACCATCCTCAACAATGCC
>ONYP01000056.1 GCA_900322135.1 uncultured Prevotellaceae bacterium | reverse complement strand
TTACTTCGGTGAATGTCCAAACGGTAAGATGGTAAGGCACATCACGATGCCCTCGATGAACTTTGTGGACCACCCTAACGGTGGCGACGACCTGCTCGTGAGAGTCACTGTCAAGAAGGATGGAACGTGTGAGGTGAGTCCAGTCGGTCTGTACAGTAAAGAGAGAAGCAAAGCAGAACTTGAGTCATTGGGATACTATGTCACGACCAAATAGTTGATAGGGTTCGGAAAGCGGCATCCGCCAACCAAGGCGCAAGGTGCTGCATTCCAATAGGTTAAATGATTGAATACAAGACGATAGGTTTTGATGACCTGGAGGTCATCAGCAACTACCTGCGGTGGGAAGATGTCCAGGGCTGCGAGTGGGGCAGCGTGAACTTGCTCACATGGAACCGCTTCGGGCTGGAATATGCCATCGTCAAGGGGTACCTGGTGCTGCGGTTCATCTATGACGGGCAATACACCCACACCATGCCGTTGCCGCCAGTGCCTGAAGGTGTTGAGCACCCGCGCCTGGCCGACGCCGGCGACGGTTGTCTGGAGTGCGTCATCCGCGCTCTGCGCGACGAGTGTTTTGCCCACCACCAGCCTTTCAGCATCTCCAACCTGAACCAATGTGGCATCGACTTCCTGCAACGCGTGTTCCCTGGCGAATTTGAGTTCTCAGGGCCGATGCCTGAACGCTATGACTACATCTGCCTGCGGGAAAAGATTATCGCCCTCGAGGGCAAGGAGATGCGCCCCAAGCGGCAGCACCTGTACCAGTTTCCCAGATTCTATCCTAATCACGAATACCGCCCGCTGGAGCCCGCCCTGTTTCCCGAGTGCCTGCAACTGCTGCAGCACTGGAGCGACAATGCCGAGGCCATCGGTCACATCCAGGGCAACGACAGCAAAGTGATGGAGCGCGAGTCCATCAGTCGAGTATTTGACCATTGGGAACGGTTCGGGGCCATCGGTGGCGCTTTGTTTGTCGACGGCAAAATGGTGGCATTCACCTATGGCATGCCCATCAACGGCAACACATTCGACCTGTGCGTCGAGAAGGGCGACATCGCCTACAAGGGCGTGTACACCGTCATGCGCCACGAGTTCATGCAGCGGGTGCCCGAACAATACCTCTACATCAACCTGGAGGAGGACATGGGCCTGCCCGGACTGCGGCGCGCCAAGTCATCTTACCATCCCGCCTATCAGATCCAGAAAGACCGCGCCGTCTCCTGGCCCGAACGGTCAGCCAAGCAGGAAGAAGACAGGCGCAAGGGCGCACGCAGCCTGATGCAGACGGTATTCAACGATAGCGATGAAGCGCTGGACATCTTTTTCTCACGCGTGTACACCCCTGACGGGAACTACTGCCGGCTCCAGCAGGGGCAAGTGATATCGGCAGCCCAAGCAATCCCCTACCGCCTACTCTATCACGGCCAACAGACCGACGCCGTTTATCTCTATGCAGTGGGCACCCTGCCCGAGTTCCGCGGCCAGCACTACATCTCGCACTTGTTCAAGCTCATGCACCGTGGTCTTGTGTGCCGTGGCAAGGTGTTCTCTACCCTCCTGATTGAGCAGCCTGGCTTACAGGATATGTACGAGAATTTAGGCTATGCCCAAGTGGGCACCGCCCCGCTGCAAGACGAGCATGTGGTGGAAAATGGTTTTGAGGCTTATGACGAGTGGCAACATTCACGGCCCAGTATCCTGCTGCATGACAAGCGCTCATGGGAGACATTGCAGGTCTATCGCCTGTTTGACAAGTCCTATTACCTCGTGAAACCTCATTACAAGGGGATGGTGCGAGTGGTCAATGTTCTGGAAGCCCTTAGGCTCTATGCGGCGGCCAGACCCGATGTTTCGACGATGCTGCGCGTCACCAGTGACAATCACATCAGCGAGAATAACGGCTGCTACGCCATCGATGGCGGTAAGGCAGGACGCGCCGCCCAACGCATCAATATCGAGAATACACTCAGCATCAATGAGTTAGCTGAATTTCTCTTCAAGGAGGCTCCCCTCGAGATGCCCCTGATGCTGCTATAAACCTGACCATCATTATCGGACAATGTCGTCCTCGCTCGTGGCATTCACATGGCCGCAGCCCTCGTCACACAAGGAGCCGAAGGGGTCGCTCTTGGCTGCCGGGAAATTGTAGAATATCCAGTGCACGGGATGCCTGAAGCCATACTTGCGACCATTGTGCTCATGCACCGGGGCCTGATAGACCACCGTCACACCACTCACATACTTGTCATTCTCGTAGGGGCTGTAGCGGATGCCATTGGTTTCAATATAGGCCAGGTCTTCACGGCAGTCATGCTCAACGATGTTAGAAGGCAGCACGCGGTTGCCACCCAAGACATTACGGGCAACCGCCAGATACTCGGGTGTAGCTGTCTTTTCCCAGCGACGGCTCGCATGGGCAAACCAACCGCACTCGGTCGCCCACTTGGCGACTTCCTGAATCGGCACATCTCCGGCATCGGGATGACGGCGTTCAAACAGGTTGAGCAACAGAGAGAGTTCGGCAGCGGCGCCATCGAGAGAGCCCTGTTCGGCCCGTCCAAGCACCGCAAAGAAATCGTAGCATTCAGCCTCGGTCTTGTTGTAAACAGTCGTGTCGGAATGCGTGTAGCGACGACCCTGTATGAATTGGCGGCCCTGCCGGGCATGGTCGATGAGGGCGCTGAAGTATTTCACCGCCTCGTCGAGCGGCATGAACCACTGGGCGCTATGCTCGTGGTCCAGATGCTTGCGGATGGCCTCCTCGGGGTGGAACTGCACACCCAGGGCAAAGTGTTTGTCGGTACGCTCGATGACCTCGATGATGTCCACGCCATCGGTCGGGGTGACACCCGTCACCCGCAAGGGAGTACCGGCCACATCGCCCACGACCTGGTGGTGCCAGGAAGGCACATCAGCGATGGTATCGGTGCCTGCAATGCCGTAGATCAATGAATTGCGGTCGGTAATCACCACATCATGCTGGATGTAGTAGCGCTTACCCTCGGCATCACGCATCATGCGGTGCAGGTAGTGGTAATTTTCTCCCATTTCATCGAAGAATTTGTCCAAATCCTGGATGAGCGGGGCACCCGAGACTACGCCCAGCATCTGCATGCCGCGGCACAGACCCAGGACCGGGATATCATGGTCCAGACAATAGGCCATCGTGAGGTATTCCGACACATCGCGTGTTGCATTGGCGGGGCTATCGTCGGCAATGCCATGCCACGGCTGCGGAACGGCAAACAGGGTGGAACTGATGTCGCCGCCACCCAGAAAGACGACCGCCTGCACCCCTGCCAGCAGTGCATCGGCATCGGTGCCATGGTAGGTGTCGCGCTTGACAATATCGGCGTACTGCTGAAGCAAAACGCCGAATTCATCGACATATTTCGACCCTATCACCCCATTGTCGTAGTCAAAGCCCACAGGACGCAATTGGGGCAGAATCACCGCCTCGCCGCCCGCCAACTCGATGGAACGGACAACACGGTCATAGGCGGCATCGTTGGGCTGCCAGGCGAGACCCACGCGCACCCTATCTCCCGCCGTAGCGGCCAGCGCCACAATAAGCGCCAGCAGGCCCAAGACCCAATATCTTATAAAATGTTGCTTCATCTTGTCGGGATTGATGGGGTTGTTATCTGTTCCTGAGCATTTCCAGCACCTGGTCCACGGGCAGGGCATCGACATGGTAGCCTCCCTTGCCGGTCATCGGCTCGGCCATGAACAGGGAGTTCCACAGAGCCTCGGCGGTGGCCTCGATGGTGGCGGCAAAGATGGACGACATTTCGCTGTTGGCCAGCACGGTAGAGGTTATGGTTTTAGCGCGGCTGTCGATGAGGTTGCCAGGTGCCACCGACAGGGCGATGACATAGTCGCCACTGCCGTTGGAGGCGATACCGCCAGTCTTGGCCATGCCCATCATGGCACGCTTGGCCACGCGCTCCAGGTTGCGGGAGTCGAGCGGTGCATCGGTGATGACGACCATCATGCAGGAGCCGTCGACATTCTCGGTCTTGCGGATATGTTCGATGAAATCGTGCTTTTGAAGCCGTTGTCCCACCTGCACGCCGTCAATCTCGAGGATGCCGCCGTAATTGGTCTGGACCAGTACACCCACGGTGTAGCCGCCCAGCGACTCGGGCAACACGCGCGACGAGGTGCCGATGCCGCCCTTGAACCCGAAGCAGATGGTTCCCGTGCCGGCACCCACGCAGCCCTGCTCCACCGGGCCGCCATGGGCCTGGTTGATGGCATCGATGACCATCTGGGGCGTGATGTGCATGCCGCGTATGTCGTTCAGACGGCCGTCGTTGGTCTCACCCACCACGGCGTTGACCGAATTCTCGCGCTCGTTGCCGGGCTGCATCAGCGTGTAGCGGATGGTGCCCTCGATACCTGCCGCCACGCTCAAGGTATTGGTCAGGATAACGGGGGTCTCGATATTACCGAGTTCGCGCACCTGGGTGATGCCGGCCAACTTACCGAAGCCATTGCCCACATAGACGGCGGCGGGCACTTTCTGGCGGAAGATGTTGCCCTGGTGGGGCACGATGGCGGTGACGCCCGTGCGCACGCTGTCGCCCTCGATGAGCGTCACATGGCCCACCGTCACGCCCGGCACATCGGTGATGGCGTTATACAGGCCAGGAGTAAAAATCCCCGTCGGGAATCCCCACTCACGCAATGTCCTGTGCTCCTGAGCCACAACCGACGACACCGACAGCATCGCACAAATAACGAAAAACAAATATCTCATCTTCATCATTACAATGTGTTGATTACAACAAGCCCAGATTGGCAGGTTACATCTCGATTGTTGAGGAATAATAATAGAAATCGTTGAGCACGGTGTTGAGAAACACATCGGCATACTGCTTGCCCACAACCTGAACGCCGAGGTACTCTTGTACTTTGATCGCCAAGCGATACATGAGTTCACCACGACGGTTGTAGTCGGGGTAATAAAGTGTGCGCAGAATGACATCAACCTGCCTTGAAGACAAAGAGGCAGCCTCGGGATAGGTGGGCACATAGCCCTGTTGCACATAACTGAAGTCGTTGACCGAGAAGAAGTCATACTTATCGGAAGAAGTCTTGATTACAATGGTACCTGCCGCGAGGTCACCCAATCGTTGCCGGTGCTTGCCGAATATGATGAACGCCACACCCAGGAAGCCAGTCAAAAAAGTATCGAGAGGATATAGAATCCATCGCAATAGGCAACTGCCCACCGTGGGCGTATCGCCATCGGTCATCACCACACGCATTTTCAGCATCATCTTTCCCAGGCTCTGTCCTTTGGCAAATATTTCACACATCGGATAATAACAGATGACAGGGAAAAACAAGGCCACCAAACAGCTAATCGTCACCACATCACTGCCCGTGCCGATTGCGTCCAGCACCATCATGGCAACCAATGACATCGCAAAAGAATAGATAGACAGCAGGGTATAATCGATGATTGCGGCAAACAGCCTATCACCTACACTGGCGGGTGTTTGGGTGAGTTCCACATATTGACCGGTAATGATTGAGGATTGTGCCATAAGATTTGATGCCCCCCATAGGTTTTTAAATGATTTTGTTGCAAAAGTATAAATAATTGTCTATTTTTGCAACAGAAAAAAGGCCTTATTGTTTTTCCCCTGTCATGAGAGAGTCGGTATTTATCAAGCAAAACATTGCCCGCTGGCGAGACTATCAAAGGCGTCTTGTAAATCCATCGGGAGAAACCCCTGACACGCTGGCACTGATGTACACTGAGCTGACATCGGATTTGGCCTTCTCTCGCACCCATTTTCCTGATGCCACCATCACCTCGATGCTGAACGCGATGACGCTCAAGCTGCACAACGAGATTTATAGCGGTCATCACGAGAAGTGGTCACGCTTATGGACCTTCTGGACCGATGAGGTGCCACTGGCCGTCTACAACAACCGCAAGGCAATGCTCTCGGCGCTGGCAGTGTTTGTATTCTTTCTGCTGGTGGGCATCTTCTCGCTTTACAACGATAGCGATTTTGCCCGACTGATTTTGGGGGAGGACTATGTGGACATGACCATCGAGAACATCAAGAACGGCACCCCCACCAATGTCTATAGCTCTGGTCCTGAAGCCGAATCATTCTTCTTCATCATGCTCAACAACTTGAAGGTGGATGTCATGAGCGTCACGATGGGCATTTTCACGCCATTTGCCACATCACTTGTCATCATGTACAATGCCATCATGGTCGGGGTATTCACTTTTTTCTTTTTCCAATATGGCGTGTTCAGTGAAGCCTTCCTCGCCATCATGCAACATGGTACCCTCGAGATTTCCACGATAGTGCTGTCGGGAGGAGCAGGTTTTGTGATGGGGTCAGGATGGCTGTTCCCCGGCACATACAGCCGCATGCAGGCTTTTCGCCGCAAGGCCAAGGAGGGTCTCAAGATTGCCTTGAGCATCTTCCCTGTGACCATCGTGGCCGCATTCATCGAGGGATATCTCACGCGCCACACCGAGTTTCCCACCTCCTTCAGGGTGCTGGTGATTGTCTTGTCGGCAGCATTCATCGTTTTTTACTATATTGTATTGCCCTGCATCAAGGGGCGCAAACACCGCCACCATTCAACTGCCGATGAGTAGCAACCGACTATATGCGCGCCGCACGCTCTCCGACACATTGAACATGGTGTTTGATTTTGTGGGAGAGAACTGGAGAAAGTGGTTCAAGTTGATGATATACTTCCTCTTGCCGTTCAGTGTGCTGCTGGGTGCCACGATTGCCACTTTCTACAAGGACACCGAAGAATTCACGATGTCCACCATGGGCTATGTGGTTTCTATTATCCTGTTCATTGTGGGCTGTGCCGTGGTCACGGCACTGGAGATCTTGCTGGTCAAGTGGCATGAAGACCACAATGGCACGCTCGACGGGTGTGATGCCGCAGGCTTGTGGCGCATGATGCCCAAGACATCGCTCAAGTGCTTAGGCATTATCGTGTTATGGTCCCCCGTGGTGGCGATGGAACTGGTGATGATTTTGGTTCCCGTTATAGGTCTTGGATTCATATTTGTGATGCTGCCGATATTCATGACATGCCCTATCATGATATTAGAGTCCAACAACTCCATATCAGACATGACCAAGCGCGCCTTTTCACTGGGTTTCAAGAAGTGGGGAACCTTTATCCTTATCGCTGTGGTCATGGTTCTAGTGGCAGTGCTGATCAACAATGCCGCCACATTCCCGCTGGGCCTATTCAAAGCATTTGAATCGCTTTTTGAAAAATCAACAACTGCCGACTCGATGTTGTGGTCTTTCCTTGCCGATGTCATCCGTTATGTCTTGTGCGTGGCTGAATGTTTCGTGATCTTTGTGGGAATAGGTATGTTTGTCCTGGCGATAACCTTTCATTACGGTAGCGTTGCAACCGAGGCCGAGGACCTCGGTCTAGAGAGTGATATAGATGATTTTGCAAAACTGAAATAAACCTTAGCTCATGACACCTCCCTGTGACACAATAGTTGCCAATGATTCGGTTCTTGATGCGTTCAAGCAGTCAGGAGACTTTGACTATGCACGGGAACTGGTGCCTGACAATGAAACCGACTATAACTACTTTGACCAATTCTGGAGGAGCCTCGAAGATTTATTAAACATCGACTTGTCGACAGGAAACGGTTACAACTGGATCTGGTGGGCTCTGGGTGCGCTGGTGGTGATAGCCGTGGGCTATCTCATCTGGAGGAACCGGTCCGCGTTGTTCGGTCCCCGGGATGCTGACTTCAAAGTAGAAGAGATTACCGAAAACGATATCAACGAGGTGGACTTTGAGCAACTCATTGCCGAGGCCGAAAAAAGTGGCGACTACCTGATGCTGTGCCGATTGCGGTACTTGCAGACATTAAAAGCGGCAAGTGACGCGTCGCTGGTGACCTGGCGCCGTTACAAGACGCCCACACAATATGCCATCGAGTGGCCTAATGAGGATTTCGCCACCATGACCAATCATTTCCTGCGCATCCGCTATGGCCATTACACTGCCGACGCGGCCCTTGCCGAAGAGATGCGCTCACGCCAACAAACGCTGCAAGTGCTCATTGCCGACAGCACCGACAAGCAAGAGCAAAGCACTCGCCAGGAGGAAGGAGGTGAGCCGTCATGAAATTCAAGGGGGTGTTTATTGTGGTAATCATCGCTCTCATGGCGGGGATGATACTGTTTGAAATCAAAGCGCCGAGCCGTTTCCAGTGGGAAGACTACTCGCAAAGCTATAGAAGCAAGCAGCCCTTTGGGTGCTATGTGATGGACAGCGTGCTGCGGGCCTCCTTGCCACAAGGCTACGATGTGCTCGGGGCAGACATCGAACTGTGCTTTGCCGACAAGTCCAAGGGGGTGACGCACACATTCCTGTTCATCTACAATTATAATGAGTTGGCCGGGTCGACAGATGTGGATCTCCTCAAGTTGATTAAACAAGGCAACAATGTCATCATTGCCGATGAAAGTCACTATTTCTATGACGATTTGGAGGAGAAATTGGGTTTCTCTTTTAAGTCTAACATATATTCCTATGATAATTATAAAACCATATTGAGCGACAGCACGCGCTTCGTCATCATCAAGTGGCAACCTGACGGCAATTTCACTACTGCAAACTACCTGGTCAGCAGCGCTTTCACCAGTCATTCCGTCAGCGCGGAAGATTCTTACCGCACCCTGGCTACGATCCGTTGGGCACAAGAGACAACAGATGAAACGGAACCCTATGATGACACCAGTACTGATGAATATACTCATACTGATGAATATACTGTTACTGATGAATATACTGTTACTTATGACGATGACGAAGAAGATGAATCTTACTGTGTTGTCGCTGCCGTGCGCAACTACGGCAAGGGCAAGGTGGTGGTGGTGAGCATGCCACTGATATTCACCAACTATGGTATCCTCGACGACAACATCCGCCCGATGGTGTTACGCCTGCTGAGTGAATGCGGCGACAAGCCTGTAGTGCGCTATGACCCGACAAAAATCAGCAAGGTGGTCAAGAGAGGGGAGGAATCCGATTCTCCGCTGCGCTACCTGCTTGCCCACCGGCCGCTGCGATGGGCGTTATATCTTGCCCTGGCAACACTGGTGGCCTTTGTATTCTTCTCGGCCAGGCGCCGCCAACGCGTGGTACCGGTCATCAAGCCCCCTGTAAACCACATGATGGACTTCGTGAAGCGCATCGGTGGCATCTACTACAAGCAACACGATAATGTGGACCTGCTCAGCAAGCGGTATGCCACATTCAGCAACGACTTGCGGGCCCAGGCAATGATTGATATCGACGACGCTGACAACCTCGACGATGAGCTGCAATTGCTGTCGACACGCACAGGAATTCCCTTCAACGAACTGCAAAAACACATCCTCGAGATCAAGGACGCCATCAGTGCCTACTCGCTAAGCAACGACACATTGCGGCATCTCATCGATGTGATGAATGACATTATGCACCGAATCAACATCTAACAAAACAAATACTAAAATGGAACAAACAACAGCCCCCCGCCTTGATTTGGCACAGTTTTCTGCTCTGGTGAGGCAGATAAAAGAAGAAATCGCCCGTGTAGTGGTAGGGCACAATCAGGTTGTGGACCTCTTGATTGCTGCAATCCTTGCCGATGGCCATGTGCTGCTTGAGGGCGTGCCAGGAGTGGCAAAAACGCTCTTGGCCCGGCTCACGGCCCGGCTGATTGATGCTCGCTTCAGCCGCATACAGTTCACCCCCGACCTGATGCCCAGCGATGTGCTCGGAACCACAGTGTTTAATATGAAAACCAGCGAGTTTGACTTCCACGAGGGCCCGATTTTCGCCAACATGGTGCTCGTTGACGAGATCAACCGTGCTCCGGCCAAGACTCAGGCCGCCCTGTTTGAGGTGATGGAGGAGCGCCAAGTGAGCATCGATGGCACCACCCACCACATGGAAGAGCCCTACACCATCATCGCCACACAGAATCCCGTGGAGCAGGAAGGCACCTACAAACTGCCCGAGGCCCAACTCGACCGCTTCATGTTCAAGATTGTGATGGGATATCCCACCATTGATGAAGAAAAAACCATCCTGCAACGGCATCAGGCCAATGCACGGCTGTCAAAGCTGGAAGACATAGCACCCATCATTTCCAAAGACTCGCTGCTTGCGCTCCGGGAAACGATGGGCTCGGTGCTGGTGGATGACTCGCTGCTGGGCTATATCGCCCAGATTGTGCATCAAACCCGCACGAGCAAGGCCGTGCTCCTGGGAGCCTCGCCACGAGCTGCCGTGGCAATGCTGCAGGCCTCTAAGGCCATCGCCCTTATCAACGGACGCGATTTTGTCACCCCCGACGACATCAAGATTGTGGCACCGGCTGTGCTGAACCACCGCATCATCATATCGGCCGAGGCCGAGATGCAAGGCTATACCGCCCCCAAGACGGTGGCTACACTCATCAACAATGTCGAGGTGCCCAAGTGATGACTGAATCGCTCCAAGGTCAATGGTAAAAAGAACCAACCTGTAAACCAGTAACCTGTATGTATCTGCCTGTTCGTTTCTACTATGCTGCAATCGTGGTAATCGTTGTCCTGGGACTGGGACAACTGTGGCCCCCGTTGTTCTATGCGGGAGCCGCATTGCTGGTGCTGCTTGCCCTGTTGCTCATAGCCGACCTGGCCCTGCTATGGACGCGCCGTGGCATCACGGCAACCCGGCAGTGCAACTCGCGTTTTTCCAACGGCGACGAGAACCCGGTGAGCATACAGGTGGAAAACAGCTACCCCTTTGCCGTCAAGCTGAACATCATAGATGAAATCCCGTACATCTTCCAGTGCCGAGACATGAACTACCGCTTGCGCTTGCCCTCGGGCGAGACGGGGACGGTGGACTATACCCTGCGGCCCACCAAGCGTGGAGTGTACAGCTTTGGGCATATACGGGTGTTTGCCTCCTCCCCCATCGGTCTAGTGCAACGCCGCTACACCTGCGACAATCCCACCGATGTGGCAGTCTATCCCAGCTACCTGATGCTCACCCAGTATGAATTCCTGGCCATAAACAATCACCTGACCGAGATGGGCATCAAGCGCATCAGGCGCGTGGGCAACAACACCGAGTTTGAGCAGATCAAATCCTATGTGCAAGGCGACGACTACCGCCTCATCAACTGGAAAGCCAGCGCGCGGACTCACCATCTCATGGTGAATGTCTACACCGACGAACGGTCGCAGCAAATCATCAATGTGATTGACAAGGGGCGCATCATGCAGCAAGCCTTTGCGGGAATGACCATCCTCGACTATGCCATCAACGCGTCGCTGGTGCTCTCCTATGTCGCCCTGCACCGTGATGACAAGGCCGGCATCATCACCTTTGCCGAAAAGTTCAATGACTTCGTCAAGCCAGACCGCGGCCCGACACAGATGAACGACATACTGGAATGCCTCTATAGCCAGACCACCGACTTTGCCGAGAGCGACTACTCGACACTGGTCATCAACACCAACCATCTGGTCAGGCAACGAAGCCTTCTCGTGCTGTATACCAACTTTTTTGACTACACAAGCATGCTGCGGCAGCTGCCCTACCTGCGGCAGCTCAACAGCCGCCACAAGCTGTTAGTCGTCTTCTTCATCGATGAGGAACGCCGGGATTTCATCAACCAGCAGCCTCACAGCATCAAGGACTATTACGAGCAGTCGATTGCCGCAAAGATTGACCACGAACAGACGCTCATCATCAACACCTTGCGCCAATACGGTATCAACAGTCTGCTCACCGCACCGCAGAACCTCTCGGTCAATGTCATCAACAGATACCTGGAGATGAAGTCGCGCCGGCTGTTCTGACGGATTAGTATTTGTGCCCGTCTAACCCGATTTTCATTCACTATGAAACTCCGTTACACACTTCTGATATCGGCATGGCTGCTGGCCTGTGCAGCCTCGGCCCAAGGCCACAACGACACCATCACGGTCATGACCTTTAACCTGCATGCCGGCCATGATGCCAGCCTGGAGCAGATCGGGCAGTTCATCAAGCAATACCAGCCCGACTTTGTCGCGCTGCAGGAAGTGGATCAAAACACCCGGCGCACCAATTGCCTGCATCAGAATAACCGCGATTTCATCACCGAGTTGGCCCACTACAGCGGCATGCAAGGGCTGTACGGGCCCACCATCAAGTTCAGCGGAGGCCTTTACGGCATCGGCCTGTTGACGCGGCACCAATTTGTCGATGTCCACAACATCAAGTTGCCGCATCCCGTCGAGCGCATGGAACAACGGGGCCTGCTCCAGGGAACCTTCATCCTTGCCGATGGCGATACCGTCATGGTCGCGTGCACCCATCTTGAGGCCTTCGACAGCGCCAGCCGTGCCGCCCAGGTTCAGTTCATTCTGGACCATTTTTCCAGTCCCACGCACCCCGTCATCTTAGCCGGTGACTTCAATGCCCCACCAGCCGACCCGGTGATTAGGCATCTCATGGACCAGTGGCTCGACAGCACAACCGGCGATTTCACATTCAGCGTCACCGCTCCCACCGAGAAGATTGACTACATCCTTGCCCGCCCCAAACATTCCTGGCACACCATCGACTCGCAAGTAATACCCGTTGAACTCAGCGACCACTACCCCGTCATCGCCACACTGGTCCTCACCCACAACTGACCCCACCCAGCAACCAGGCACCAAACCGCACAAAAAGGGGGAGCGCACGCCCCCCAAAATATCTAGCGAAAACACGGTCATCAAAGAATATGTGAAGAAAAAGAGTTGAATTATCACATCAAAAGAACCAACCCTTTTTTCTTTGCAGGCCCTATTGGATACCGTTAATTCATGAGGATTGCCTCTTGATTTCATGCTGTTCTTACATTAAAAAATTACCTTTGCAACATCAATGAGTTGTTATGATGAACAACAATGATTGTCGTGAGCCTAAAACTGCACATGCAATTATTGCATAACACTCGATAGTAAAGCAAAACATGAAGCAACTATATGCCATACTGTTAATGCTCTTGGTATCGGTTAGCACCCTGGGGGCCAATGCCTATAATGTCAACCAGTACAATCATTTGGCACGGTTGTCCACTGAGGAATTGATGCACCGCGGCCAGGACTTCTTGCAGAACAAGGGATTGGTCGATAGTGCCATTGTATGTTATAGTATCGTTGCCCACCGCGCCCAAAGCGAAAATCAAGAAAGCAAGGAAATGTATCAGATTGCCAGGGCACTCAACAATCTGGGCTACATCTATGCTACCTATTACTATGACTATCACAAGGCCTACGAGAACTTAAACCAATCGATGGAATTGTCCAAACGCTACGGCTTTGACAATAACTTGGCATACGCCTACCTGAACATGGCTTCGATTATCGATGACCGCAACAGTCTCTTCGGGGACGACACTTTCTCAACCGACGCACTGGAAAATACCAAATTGGCCTTTGATGTTGCTGCCAAGTCACGGGAGTGGAATGTGGCGGTAACCAGTATCTATAACATGCTGGACATGGTGCGCAATGGAATGGATATCAGGCGCATCGAGCCGGAACTGAACCGTTTCAAGAATCTGCAACTCACCGATAGCGTGGAGATGTGGCAGTGTACGAGGCTGTTTTGCCAGGCGACCGAGGCATTCATCTCCGGTCAGTATCAGCGTGCTCTGGAGTGCTATGACCAGATGCTGCTCCAGGCTCAACAGTTAACGACCAATCGCCAGCAGTGCGTTATCAAGGCTATGCAGCAGCGAGGAAATGTGTTGGCTGCCATGCACCGCTATCAGGATGCTATCGCCTGTCTGGAGCAGGTGGAGCAGATTACCCGCGACCAGGGGATGCAGCGCGAACTCATCAGTACCTATCGCGCCATGGCCCAGATTTACAATGCGATGGGCAACAAGCTGAAGGCTGACCAATTTGACTACAAGTACCTCAAGGCTAAGGACGAATTCATTCTCCAAAGCCATGCCGAGAGGCTGGAGAAATCGCGCTTCCTCGACGAGATGCAGCGTGTCAACGAGCAGGTGGAGCAATTCCGGGCTAAGCATGAGAGGGCACAGATGATGCTGCTCATGATGAGCCTGCTTGCCGCCGTCATCTTGGTGGCGCTGGTGCTGCTGGTGCGCAGCAATATCAAACAGCGCAACTACATCAGGCACCTCTATGAGAAAAATGTACAGCTGCTTGATGTCAAGGTCGCTGATGCACAACCCGTTACTCAGGCAGTTGACAAGCAGGAGGAAACAGCACCCAAGTATCAGAGCCTGTTGGACCAGGAGAGCAAAGACCGCCTCTATGAACAGATCAAGCAGGTGATGGACAATATGGAATTCATTTGCCAGCCCGACTTCTCGCTTCAGTCGCTGGCCGAACAGGTGGGAAGCAACTATAAGTATGTCTCCCAAGTGCTCAATGAACGTTACGGCAAGAGCTTCAAACAGGTGCTCAACGAGCAGCGTGTGCGTGAGGCTTGCCGTATCCTCAACGACACCGAGCAGTCGGGCCACTTGACAATCGAGGCCATTGCAGCCAACCTGGGTTTCAATTCACGCAGCAATTTCACCGTCACCTTTAAGCGCATCACGGGCATTTCTCCCTCCGACTTCATGAAGATGGCCAAGGAAAAATAGGGTACATTCCATGGGCATGTTTCAGTGAAAAACGCCCTTTAATACACAGTTTTT
>ONYP01000001.1 GCA_900322135.1 uncultured Prevotellaceae bacterium | reverse complement strand
TCAGAATCCCATAGGCATCGTGTGGAAAAAAGAAGAACTGCAACAAGTCGCCGCACTGGCTCGCAAGTATAATGTGATTATCTTCAGTGACGAGGTGTTTGGTGACATGACACTCTTTGGGCACAAGCACATCCCTCTGGCAACAGTGAGCGAAGATGCCGCAGCGGTGACCATTACCTGCGGGTCGCCTGGAAAAACATTCAACATCCCGGGAGTAAAGAGTACTTGGCTGGTCATCAAGAACCCGGAATTGCGTCAGGAATTCTATCGTTGGGTAGAGGTGAACGAGTTGTGCAATGCCAATATTACGGCACTGCTCGCCACCGAGGTGGGTTATCGCCGTTGTGAGCCTTGGCTCGAGGCTTGCAAACAATATATTGAGCAGAATGTGCTCTATGTCGCTCAATACTGCAAAGAGCACATCCCCAGCATATATGCCATCAAGCCGCAAGCATCGTTCTTGATGTGGCTCGACTGCAGGCGATTGGGACTTGATCATGCCGAACTGGTGCGTTTCTTTGCCGAAGAAGCACATCTTGCTCTCAATAATGGCGAGATATATGGCGTTCCTGGCTATTGCCATATGCGACTAAATGTGGGAACTCCGCGTCAGCGCCTCGAACAGGCCATGCATCAGCTCGAGGCCGCCGTCAATGCGTTGAAATAATCTTTATCAGACATCAATCAATCGGTATCGGAAAAGAGGCAGCTATTTGTCTCTTTTCCGTTGTTGATTAATAGGACAATGGGGAAAAGTGTATAATTTTTAGACACTTTTAGACAAATATCCTGATTTATTCGAAAAAAGTACGTTTTTCTTGATGATTGATAAAAACTGGTATATTATTTTTGCTGAAGAAAACAATGCAGAAATCTCAAATGTTTAACAATAAAAAAATATAATTATCATGAATAAGAAAATTTTATTAGCAGTGCTTGCGCTTGTCGCACTGACCATGCAAGCCCAAGTGGATGTAAGTGTATCTGAAACAGTAGAGTTGATGAGCATCCTCTCCCGTACCGCAGGTTTCGATGAGTACAACATGGACATGGGTGGCCAGTACACCGAGGATACCGAACAGTGGTTTGCCCCATTCAAGGCTCACCCGGCAGTCACCTGCCTCCGCGGGTTACGGGGACAATACGGCATTAGTCACAACGCACCTGCAGACCTGGCTGTCAACCTCACGATTGAGAATGGGCATGTCAAGATAGCAACTTCCAAGGAGTGTCTTAATGACCCTCGATGGCAGGACGTTGATGTGGATGAACTCGTCACCCTAATTGACCAGTTCTACACCGACACTCGTTTCCACGAGTTTTATCAGCAACATCAAGACTTTTATAATGAAGTGTTGAGTGTATTCAACACCAATGTAATGCCGCTTTTCGACCAGGAATGGTATCCCCGTTTCTATGGTATTGGTCCGGCCGAATCCTTCCATGTTATCATTGGTTTCACTACTGGGGAACACAATTATGCCACGAGCCGTCAAATTCCAGGCCAGCCTAAAGAGAATTTCTCGGTAATCGGTTACTGGATTTACCCGCAGTATGGTATGGGCTTTGAGGGTGAAAACGCGAGAAGATTTGCTACTCCAACTGTCATTCATGAGTTCAATCACTCCTTTGTGAACTACCTGATCGAAGATGAGAATAACGCCAAACTCTTGGGAGATATTCCAGAAAGACTGCTCGGGCAGGAGCGCTTCATGCTGTCGAGGGTACAGGCTTACCCGGAATCAAAAACCGTTTTTAACGAGACCGTGGTGAGGGCGGCCACCGCCATCTATTTGATGGAGAATGGCTTCACCGACGATGAAGTGAAGCAAGACATCATGAGCAACATGCAATCAGGCTTCCCGTGGACTCCTGAGATGGTCAGCGCAATGCGCTATTATACCACTCACCGCGACATGTATCCTACTCTGAACGACTATTATCCCGAGATTGCCAAGACATTGAAGAACTATCTCGATGCACAACCGGCCATTGATTTGGCAGTGGGCCAGAAACTCAAGAATCAGGCTCAAACGGCATCCTCGTCTAACAAAGCCGAGGTGATGGAAACCGTTGAGTTGATGAGCGCCCTTTCGATCGCGGCTGGTTTCGACGAATACATTTCACATGCATCCGATGCCTACAACCAGGATCTTGAGCAGCTGCTCGCACCGTTCAAGCAACATCCCGTCATCGGATATTATCAGGGACTCAGGCAGCAGTATCACATTTCCTATGATGCCCCAATGAGTCTGGCCGTGCGCCTTGCAGTCAAGAAGGGCAAGATTGTGATGCTCCCCGAAGAACAATCGGCCGAGGGCAACGGATTGGATGACCGTTGGAATAATGTGAACATGCCAGAGTTCCTGGGCCTGCTCAACCAGTTCTATACCGACACCCGTTTCCATGAGTTCTATCAGCAACACCAGCAGCTGTATCAACAAGAGCTCAAGAACTATAACGAAAAGATAATGCCCTATGTCCATCCTGAGTGGTTCTCTGGTTTTTATGGCAATGGTCAAAACGATAGATATAAGGTTGTCATCGCCTTTGCGGGTGGCATACAGGGCTACGGAGCCACTTGTCAACTGAAAGGCCAGCCCTGGGACAGATTCTTCATTACCGGAAAAGACACCTATAACTATGAAAATCCATCCGAGAAAGGTAATCACATTGTAAGCTTTTTCAATAGATTCTACCCACAAACCGTGCTCAATGATGAGGCTTATAATGCAACACTTCGACCCATTGCCGAGAAGTTATCAAGCCAAAATCCCAGGCTGATGCAGATGTTTGGATTCAGAGATGCCAGCGGTGTCATGAGCCAGAGTTTGGAAAATGCTTCTAATATCATCCACATGTTGCAGAACGGATGTGCCGATGATGAGGTAAACATGCAATTGGACAATGACGTGAGCATGGGCTTCAAGTGGGAGCGTGAACTGGTTAAGACCTTGTGTGAATATGCCATCAACCGCAATAAATACCAGTCACTTGCCGATTTCTATCCCCAGATTGCCAATGCACTGAATCAATTCTGCGATAATGAGGAGAAACGTGAGGCCGAGGTGCAGCAGCGCATCAACAATGCCCTGAGATAACAGTAGAGCGGCACATAGCTAATAGCGATATTTTGGCAAAGGAGGAGCATATCTTTGTTCCTCCTTATTGCTGAATTTGGTCAAAAATGCTTAAAAAGTTTGCGGGGTGCAGATTATTGTGTAACTTTGTCACTTCAAAGAACTTCTAATACATTTTAAAAGACAGATAATACTAGTTAAACCTTATAATAATGAGAAAGTTACTCTTAGGTGATGAGGCTATCGCCCAGGGCGCGCTCGACGCGGGCCTGAGTGGTGTGTATGCCTATCCAGGTACTCCCTCGACCGAGATCACGGAGTACATTCAGAATTCCAAGTTAGCGGTGGAACGCAATGTTCATCGCCGCTGGTGTACCAACGAAAAGACGGCTATGGAGGCTGCGCTGGGTATGTCCTTCATGGGCAAGCGTGCGCTGGTCTGCATGAAGCATGTGGGCCTGAATGTGTGCGCCGACCCGTTCGATGACGGGTGTGAACGGCGGTCTGGTGGTCCTCGTGGCCGACGACCCCTCGATGCACTCCTCCCAGGACGAGCAGGACAGCCGCTTCTACGGCAAGTTCGCGATGATTCCCACGCTGGAGCCCAGCACGCAGCAGGAGGCCTATGACATGATGGAGAAGGCCTACGCCTTGAGCGAGGAGGTATGCCTCCCCGTGCTCATGCGTGTGACCACCCGCATGGCCCACAGCCGCGCCGTTGTCGAGGTAAAGGAGACACCCCGTGCCGAGAATGAACTGAACTACGACGCCAAGGCCAGCCACTGGGTATTGCTCCCCGGCAACGCCATCAAGCGCAACATCACGGTCACCGGTCAGCAGGCCGACCTCGAGCAGCGCGCCATGGACAGCGAGTACAACAAGTACATCGACGCTGCCGACCACTCGATGGGTGTCATTGCCACAGGTATTGCCTACAACTACCTGATGGAGTGCTACCCCGACGGTTGCCCCTATCCCGTGCTCAAGATCAGCCAGTATCCCATGCCCAAGGAACTCATCCGCCGCATGACGGCCGAGTGTGACGCCGTGCTCATCGCCGAGGAAGGCCAGCCCTTCGTCGAGGACCTGGTGCGTGGCGTGATGCCCGGCAATGCCGTCATCAAGGGCCGCCTCACCGGCGAACTGCCCCGCACGGGCGAGTTGAACCCCGACGCCCTGAAGAAGGCCCTGGGGCTGCCCGTGAGCGAGGGTTATGCCAGCTGCGAGGATGTGGCTCCGCGTCCCCCTGCACTGTGCCAGGGCTGCGGCCACCGCGATGTTTACACTGCCCTGAACGAGGTATTGAAAGATTATCCCAATGCTCGTGTGTTTGGCGACATCGGTTGCTACACGCTGGGCTTCATGCCCCCCTTCAAGGCCATCCACTCGTGTGTTGACATGGGTGCAAGCATCACCATGGCCAAGGGTGCTGCCGATGCCGGCCAGTGGCCCGCCGTTGCCATCATCGGTGACTCGACCTTTACCCACTCGGGTATGACGGGCCTGCTCGATGCCATCAACGAGAATGCCAACATCACCGTTATCATCAGCGACAACCTCACCACCGGCATGACGGGCGGTCAGGACTCGGCAGGCACCGGCAAGTTCGAGGACATCTGCCGTGGCTTGGGTATGACCGACGAGCACCTCAAGGTGGTTGTCCCCCTGCCCAAGAACATGCCCGAGATCACGCAAGTGATGCGTGACGAGATCAACTACCGCGGCACCAGCGTGATTATACCGCGCCGCGAGTGCATGCAAACATTACAACGACATCTCAAACAAAAGAAAGCACAGGAGGCAAAGCAATGAAAACCGATATCATCCTTTGCGGCGTGGGAGGTCAAGGTATCCTCTCGATCGCTACCGTCATTGGCGAAGCAGCCATGCACGAGAATCTATATATCAAGCAGGCCGAGGTGCACGGCATGTCGCAGCGCGGCGGTGATGTGCAGTCCAACCTGCGCATCAGCAGCAACCCCATCCACAGCGACTTGATCGCCAAGGGTTCGGCCGATGTCATCATCTCGATGGAGCCGATGGAGGCATTGCGCTATCTGCCGTTCCTGAGCAAGGAGGGCTGGATCATCACATCGAGCAAACCCTTTGTGAACATCCCCAACTATCCCGAGGTGGACACCGTGATGGCCGACCTGGCCAAGGTGAAGAATGTCATCACCCTCGACATCGAGCAGCTGGCCAAGGATAACGAGATTCCCCGTTCGGCCAATGTCATCCTGCTGGGTGCTGCTCAAAAGGCCCTCGGCATCGAGTATGACAAGTTGGAGAACGCTATCCGCCGCGTCTTTGGCCGCAAGGGCGACGCAGTGGTCGATGCCAACCTCAAGGCGCTTGCCATCGGAAAGGAGGCTCAGCGATGAGACCCACACCCATTAACCGCGAGATTATCGACCGCGCGATTGACGAGTACGGCATCATCGATTATGCCAACGCCACCATCCGTGAGGTGAAAGCCATCGCCGAGCGCGCCGAGCGCGAGTCGGGACAGGAATTCATCAAGATGGAGATGGGTATTCCCGGCCTGCCCGCAGCCAAGATCGGTGTCGAGGCTCAGATCAAGGCGCTGCAGAACGGCTGCGCCCGCCTCTATCCCGCACTGCCCGGTGAGCCCATGATCAAGGAGGCCACCTCGCGCTTCATCAAGGCCTTTATCGACATCGACATTCCCGCCGAGTGCTGCATCCCCACCGTCGGCTCGATGCAGGGCACCTTTGCCTCGTTGCTCACCATCACCCAGAGCAACAAGAAGAAGAACAAGGCGCTGTTCATCGACCCCGGTTTCCCCGTGCAGAAGCTGCAACTGGAAATCCAGGATGTGCCTTATGAGACCTTTGACATCTACGAGTTCCGCGGTCCCAAGCTGCGTGCCAAGCTCGAGGAGTATATGTCCAAGGGCGATGTTTGCTGCCTCATCTACAGCAACCCCAACAACCCTGCATGGATTTGCCTGACCGACGAGGAATTGAAGGACATCGGCGAACTGGCCACCAAGTATGATGTGATCGTGCTTGAAGACCTGGCCTACTTTGCCATGGACTTCCGTCTCGACATCAGCAAGCCCTTTGAGCCGCCCTTCCAGCCCAGCGTGGCCAAGTATACCGACAACTACATCATGCACATCAGCGGCAGCAAGGCATTCTCCTATGCCGGTGAGCGCATCGCGATGACATGCATCAGCCCGACGATATTCCATCGTCACTATCCCGACCTGTCG
This sequence comes from uncultured Prevotellaceae bacterium, assembly GCA_900322135.1. Lineage (GTDB taxonomy): Bacteria > Bacteroidota > Bacteroidia > Bacteroidales > Muribaculaceae > Sodaliphilus. The sequence goes on along the minus strand of ONYP01000001.1, from coordinate 87,812 downwards.
GCCCGCTACGACGGACTGCCCTTCGGCAAGGTGTTCATCACCCGTACGCTCTATGCCCTGTCATCGGGCACGAGCCACAGCGCCCAGTATGCGCTTGCCGCTATCATGGACGCCGCCAGCAACGGTGAATACCACTTCCGCGACGATGTCATCGTCTATGGCGAGCGTGCCCACAAGTTGAAGGAGATTTTCACACGCCATGGCTTCCGCATCGTCTACGGTATGGACGGCGACAAGCCCATCGCCGACGGCTTCTATTTCACCATCGGTTACGGCAACATGACCAGCGGTCAGTTGGCCCGCGAGTTGATGTACTACGGCGTGAGCGCCATCTGCCTGGCCACCACCGGCTCGTGGCAGGAAGGCCTGCGCGTGTGCACCTCGTTCATCCAGGACCACCAGTATGAGATCCTCGATGAGCGCATGGCCATCTTCGCCGAGAACAATCCCATTGAATAAGATAGAGGTACTGTTAAGAAACTGTATTTTTTAGATATACACACACATACCAGTATCAGGATAATAAGTTGCTCCCCCGATATGCCTCATCCGGCATATCGGGGGAGCGGTTTGTCTTGAAGGTGCGGGTGCCGCATGGTGGTGTCGTTGTACCAAAAAATCGCGCCCAAAGGACTATTTATTGAAAAAAGATTTATAATTTTGCCTTCGCGGGGCAAAGCGTTCGTTTCGAGCGTTTTTTTGCGTCTTCATGCCGATTGGAATCGGGCACTCAATGCCCGTCAAGCATATTGTATCAACTCGTGTTAACCCTTAATTAATAAATCGATGAAAAAGTTTTACATGATTCTTGCAGCCATTGCTGCAGTGGCAATGACAGCCCAGGCCCAGTTCCTCGGCTGGGTTGAGGTGGGCGACTACTACAATCCCACCCAGTTCTACAACGGCTCCTACTTCGACATGGCTCCGACCAACTTCTATCTGGCCCATACCGGTGCCCAGATGATTTACACGAGCGACCTGCTGACCGACATGGAATACAAGGGCGGCGTGCAAATCAAGTACCTGAACTTCAAGTTCAATAGCGAAACCTATGAGGAGATTGTCCGGAATGCCAGGGTCTATCTTCAGGAAGTTGATGCGACCGAGTTTGCCGTTAATGACAATGGCGTGAAGCAATTCTTTGACTTGGGAGAACTCGTCGCCGAGGGTCGGTACGACATCGACCTGCTTGAGGTCTATGGCGAGGACCAGGCCCTGGCCATCGAAATTCAGGAGCCGTTCTCTTTCACCTATGGCAAGAACCTGGTTGTGACCATCGTTTTTGATGCCGAGGACGACGACAACTGCACCATGGGCAGCGATTATGCTCCCTTCTACACCTCGGGCATTCGTGGCAAGGCAATGACCTATACCAACAACTGGACCAGTTTTATCGACTATGCCCAAGGCCCCGACTTCCCCAATGCCAGCGCAACACTGGGTTGCGGCACCAATGTCGAACTCCCCGTTACCGAGATCGGTTACACCTTTGAGTGGATGCTTGGCGATGTGAACGGTGACGGCGGCGTCGACATCAACGATGTGACCCGCCTGATTGCTGTGGTGCTGGGACAGAATGTCGAGTATGTTGCCAATGCGGCCGATTGCAATGTGACTACGGGCGACGGCAGCATCGACATCAACGATGTGACCGCGCTCATCAATCGCGTGCTCTCGGGTAATTGGTGATAGATGCCCGCTGCGCTCGATGGTTAGAGGATAATGCTTAAAGGTTAAAAATGGCTGCCGCATTCCAGCACAGGAATGCGGCAGCCTTTCAGTTTTATCCGTTAAATCAGCTGGCAGTTCAAGAGCGCGGATGCCTCTCTAACCTTTAACCTCTAACCTTTAACCTCTATCCTGCTCGCTGCGCGAGCCTCATTAGAACTCAAAGCCGAGGCTGATGTAGGGGTAGACCTGGTGGGTGAAGTTGCTCCAACTCAAGGAACCGCCCAAGGGGCCCAGGATGCTGTTGTAACTGTAAGCCAACTGCACGCCCCAGATGGGCTTGCGGTCAAAGATGTCGCCCAACTTGCGGTTCTGCTCGGCAACATGTCCCTTGACCATGATGTAGTGCTCCTTGTACAGGCGCTGCTGCAATTTGAGGCCGGCGACCAGCAACTTGGTGTCCATGACATGGCAGTGACCGAAACCCGAGAAGGGCAGTTGCTGGGCATAGTAGATACCACCGCGGTTACCGCCCATCATGTTGTAAAGGGTAGCGGGCATATCGTCATCGCCAAACATCAGTCGACCATAGACCATGGGCTGCAGGTGGGTGCTGCTTGTCAGTGGCAGCGTCAAGCGCCAGCGGGCGGTCACCTCGCTGAAGCCGGCATGTCCTTTCCATTGGGCAAAATTGTCGGTGTAGTAGGCATAGCGGGCCTCGGCGCGCATGCCTCGACGGGTGAAGTACCAGTGGTCCTCGGTGTTATACTGCAAGCGGGCGTGGTAATCAAAATAGTGCTCGTTCTTCTGGAACTGGCTGATGCTGTAGGCGCTGTTCAGGACATCATAGTGGTGGTAGTGCTGCCAGGCAATGCCCAGGTCGACATTGAAGTTGAGCGCGTCAAACGAGAACAGCGTGGCATTGGCCTTCTGATAGATGAACTTCAGGTTCTCGGAGCGGTGCTTCCCCTGATACAGGTCGATGTCCTCATGCCAGATTTCATAGGACAAGCCGATGCGGCGGTGCGGCTTGGGAATCATGTTCCAGGACAGGCGCCCCATGGTGCGCATGCCCAGACGGAGCGTGAGGTCCAGGGTCTTGTCGAGTTTGTTGCCGAAGTAATAGGTGGCGCCAATCTGTGCTGCAACCAGTTCCTCGTTGTCATATCGCAGGCCGACGCTCGCCTTGATGGAGTTCTTGGCATTCTCCTCATTGACGAGTTTATGGGCTGTGGTATTGTCGATGTCCTTCAGGCTGATGATGCTGTAATCGGGCCTGTAGTCATCGGGCACTCCGGCCATCCGCTTGAGCATCATGATAGAGTCCATCTGGGCCCTTGTAGCCTCCTCGCCTCGCTTAATCAGTTCCTTGATGGCCGAGCGGTAGAAGTGGGCGGCCGAGTAGCCTCTGACGGGCACACGGATGATGAGGTCGCAATACTTGTCGTTCTCGTCACTGCGGTTGTGGATGTCGGCGCCCACCGAGCGCTCCAGGATGTCGCTCGTGGAGTAGTATTTGTCGTTCAGCCCCAGGTCGGTCCTGACACCGATGACGATGTCGGCACCCATCTTGCGGGCAAGGTCGGCAGGGAAGTTGTTCTTGGTGCCGCCGTCAACCAGGATATAGGGGTCCATTCTCACGGGAGCGAAGATGCCTGGGACTGCCATGCTGGCGCGGATGGACCTGGCCAGCGAGCCATGGTCGAGCACCACCTCGCTGTCGGTCACCAGGTCGGTGGCAATGCAGCCGAAGGGGCGGGGCAACTTGGTGAAGTCGATGTCCTCGGGCTGGCGCAGGTAGTGGCGCAGGGTCTTCTCGACATTGATGCCGCGGATGAAGCCGCCAGCCAGCGTGTCCTGGCTCTTGTCCAGGAACAGGCGGTAGTCAAACAGGTAGATGTTCTGGCGCTCGCGTTCATCAAGCGTCTGGTTTCTCATCGACAAGCGGTCGCGCAGGATGTCGCCCCAGTCTATGCTGTTGACGATGTCCTCGATGTCGGCCGCGTCATAGCCCACGGCATACATGCCGCCGATGATGCTGCCCATCGAGGTGCCGGTGACCATGTCGATGGGGATGCCTGCCTCTTCAAGGACCTTGAGGGCACCGATGTGGATGGTTCCCATGGCACCGCCGCCACACAGCACGACGGCGACTTTTTTGCGTTTGGGTTGCTCTTCGGGTTCGCTCGAGACCGATTGGGCAAGCATGCCCATTACTGGCAGTAGCATGATGAGGAATAAAAGGAGTCGTTTCTTTGGCATATCTGTATGTAATTTTTTGGGCAAAGTTACTTTTTTTTTAATGAATAATGTTACCTTTGTGAATTAAATCAGACCGCTACAGCTATATGAAGACTTATCTTGTGACTGGTGCAGCCGGATTCATCGGCTCTAACTTCGTGAAATACATCCTCAATAAGTATGGCGACAATATCGAGGTGGTTATCCTTGATGCCTTGACCTATGCCGGCAACCTCGCTTCCATCAAGGGTGAGCTGGACCGTCCCAATGTCACTTTCTTCCGTGGTGATGTGGGCGACCGCGACCTCGTCCAGGACATCATGCGCGACTTTGATGTTGACTACATCGTCAATTTCGCCGCCGAGAGCCATGTCGACCGCAGCATCACCAACCCGCGCCTGTTCCTCGAGACCAATATCCTGGGCACGCAGAACATGCTCGACTGTGCCCGCGAGGCATGGTTTACTGGTAAGGACGCTTCGGGGCGCTATACCTATGCCCCTGGCAAGAAATACCTGCAAATCTCGACCGACGAGGTGTATGGCTCATTGACCAAGGACTATGACGAGCCCCAGCCCCTGGAGGTGAGCGACGATGTGCGTGAGGTCATTCAAGGACGCACCGACCTGAAAACCTACGGCCGCCGTTTCTTCACCGAGGAGACCCCGCTCGCACCCCGCTCGCCCTATTCGGCCAGCAAGACCAGCGCCGACCTCATCACGATGGCCTATCATGAGACCTACGGCCTGCCCGTCAACATCACCCGCTGCAGCAACAACTACGGCCCCTACCACTTCCCCGAGAAACTCATTCCGCTCATCATCAAAAACATCCTTGAGGGCAAGAAACTGCCCGTGTACGGCAAGGGCGAAAATGTGCGCGACTGGCTCTATGTCGAGGATCACTGCAAGGGCATCGACCTGGTACTGCGTCAGGGCAATGTCGGTGAGGTGTACAACATCGGCGGGTTCAACGAGGAGAGCAACATCAACATCGTCAAGCAGGTCATCGCCATCATCGCCCGCATCATGCACGAGGAGCCCGAGTATCAGCAGCTGCTCAAGTGTGACCTGGGCGTCATCAACGACGACCTCATCGAGTTTGTCACCGACCGTCCTGGCCATGACATGCGTTATGCCATCGACCCCAGCAAGATAGCCCGCGAACTCGGCTGGTATCCCGAAATCCCCTTCACCGAGGGCATCGAAAAAACCATCCGCTGGAACCTCGACCACCAACCCTGGGTCAACAGCGTCACCAGCGGCGACTACCAGCGCTACTACGACGAGATGTACGGCAACCGGTAAACCACTGTTGATGGTATTAATGACAATTGTGAGTTGTGGTTGAATTATTAGTCTATAAAAATAAAGCTGAGGTAATAATTCTAAGTTCAACTATGATGAGAAGAACAATTGTCATATTGCTGCTTATTTTGTCGCAATGCTATGTTAATGCACAAATAACCACTAAACGCTGGTGTGGTAGTGTAAACGCAGAGTATTCATTTGGTCTAGTAGGATATGCACATGATTACGGCTATAAATCTGTTGGCGTTGCCGCAAGTTATGGTCTGCTTTTGAATGACAACTATTTCGTAGGAGTGGGCATCAAACCTAATTATGTGTTTTCCGATGATGATTTTGATGGTTATTTTCAGCCTGTTTATGGTGAATTTAAGTATGAGTCGTTGCCAAATATTAATCAATTTTTTTATTCTGGTGTGGCTCGTCTTGGATTCAGCCCAATAAAACAAACTGGATTGTATGCTCATTTGGGGGGCGGAATGAACTATAAAAAATGGGATTTTGGAGTAGGTGTTAGTTACCAGTACACGAAATTTAAGGAGAATACTTTTGATGGTGATAGATACGAGATTGAGTATAATATGGTATTTGCGACAATATCAGTAGGGTATTCTTTTTAGCGCAGGCTTAGTATGTTTTGCTCTAGATATTGAACAACCAAATGTGAATCGATTGCAGCCATATGTAGCTTGAAATCAAATATTTATATATAATTAAGTAAATATCCCGTGCTCAGCACGGTCAATGATAGCAGTGAAATGATGAGATACCGGGTAGTTTTTGAATATCAGACCGAGGACGGCGCGATGAGCGATGTCTATAACTGCCGCGACGAGCAGTCGGCAAGGGAAAAATTCGCTGAACTGAAGGACAGCCTCGAGCACGCCATCGACCCCAGCTCCTGCGAGGTGGTCGATGACCCCGACCACTATAGCCTCATCAACCGTGAGGTGGGCTTCTACGGCTATGTGCGCCTGCTGGCCGAGTGATGGAGGTGAAGGGTTGGCAGGCTGGGGTGACGATTTGTCACTTTGGCGATAGTTGAATATCAATGGCATATTATTTGAAGTGGAGTGGGGCAGAGACCTCCCTCCACTAAACTTTATCATACTGACAATATAAAACTAAACAATATAATATTATGCCAAAAGGAACTATTGGGGTAACGACTAACAACATCTTCCCCGTTATCAAGAAATTTCTGTACAGTGACCACGAGATTTTTCTGCGTGAACTGGTGAGCAACGCTGTTGACGCCACGCAGAAACTGAAGACCCTGCAGGGTGCCGGCGACTTCAAGGGTTCGACCGAGGACCTGCGCGTGACCATCGCCGTGGACAAGGAAGCCGGAACGCTCACTGTGAGCGACAGCGGCATCGGCATGACCGCCGAGGAAATCGACAAGTATATCAACCAGATCGCCTTCTCGGGAGCCGAGGAGTTCCTCGAGAAATACAAGGACACCGCCAACGCCATCATCGGCCACTTCGGTCTGGGTTTCTACTCGGCCTTTATGGTGGCCAAGAAGGTGGAAATCCGCACGCTGAGTTGGCAGGACGGTGCCAAGGCCATGCATTGGTCCTGTGACGGCTCTCCCGAGTTTGAGATGGAAGAGTGTGACAAGGCCGAGCGCGGCACCGACATCATCCTCACCCTGGATGACGACGAGAAGGAATTCCTGGAACCCGCACGCATCGAGGGCCTGTTGAAGAAGTATTGCCGTTTCCTGCCCGTGCCCATCATCTTCGGCAAGGAGCAGGAGTGGAAAGACGGCAAGTATGTCGATACCGACAAGGACAAGGTCATCAACGATGTGGAGCCGCTGTGGGCACGCATGCCTGCCGACCTCAAGGACGAGGACTACCTGAAGTTCTACCACGCCATCGAGCCGATGCAGGACGACCCGCTGTTCTGGATCCACCTCAATGTGGACTATCCCTTCACGCTGACGGGTATCCTCTATTTCCCCAAAATCAAGAACAACCTGGACATCCGCAAGGACCGCATCCAGCTGTATTGCAACCAGGTCTATGTCACCGACAGCGTCGAGGGCGTGGTGCCCGACTGGCTGATGCTGCTGCAGGGTGTCATCGACAGCCCAGACATTCCGTTGAATGTGTCGCGCAGTTATCTGCAGAGTGACCGTGCCGTGAAGAAGATTTCGACCTATATCACCAAGAAGGTGGCCGCACGCCTTGAGGAAATCGCTAAAAACCAGCCCGACGAGTTCGAGAAGAAATGGAACGACATCAAGATCTTCATCGAGTACGGCATGCTGAGCGATGAGAAGTTCTGCGAGTCGGGTCTCAAGTTCGCACTGCTCGAGAACACCGACGGCAAGTACTTCAAGATTGAAGACTACCGTGCGCTCATCGAGGGCGAGCAGAAGGATAAGGACGGTAACCTCATCTGCCTGTATGCCACCGACAAGGAGGCGCAGTATGCCTACATCAAGGCTGCCACCGACAAGGGCTATGATGTGTTGCTGATGAATGGCGAGTTGGATGTCCCCTTCGTGAGCATGCTGGAGCAGAAACTGGACAAGGACAAGATGCGCTTTGTGCGCGTCGACAGCGATGTGCTCGACAATCTCATCCGCAAGGAAGAAGAAAAGGGTCCGCAGTTCACTCCCGAGCAGCAGGAAATCGCCCAAACGCTGTTCAAGTCACAGATTCCGCCCGTCGAAAAGGCCGAATTTATGGTCAGCTTTGCCGCTATGGGTGCCGACGACCAGCCTGTCGTCATCACCCAGGCCGAGTACATGCGACGCATGAAGGACATGGCTCGATTCCAGCCCGGCATGAGTTTCTATGGCGAGATGCCCGACATGTACGGACTGGTGCTCAACACCAAGCATCCGCTCATCCAGAAGGTTGTCGAGCAGGCCGAGCAGTCGCTTGAAGCCGAACTGAAACCGGTGACCGAGGACATTACCGCTACACAGAATGTCGTCAACGCCCTGCGCGACCTCAAGAAGGACAACAAGGAACTGCCCGAGGACAAGAAGCAGGAACTCGACAACAACGAGAAGCACCTCGACGAGTTGCGCAAGCAGAAGGCTAACATCATCACAGCCTATGCTGCCGGCGAGAGCCGCGTGCACCAGCTCATCGACATCGCCCTGCTGAGCAACGGTATGCTCAAGGGCGAGGGACTGGACCGCTTCCTCAAGCGCTCGGTGGGATTGCTCAAGTAATATTGATTGCAGAAGTATTAATACAAGAGGATGTGGAAATATTTTTTGAACACATCCTTTTTTCTGCATTTTGTGTTATGCAGGTTGCTTTTTTTTGCGTATTTTTGTGGCATAAATAAAAGATAAACTGAGAATCTATACGCTATTTGCTTGATGATCAATAACCTGAATTTTTATTAAATATATTATTAATTTTTAAACCACTCTATTTATGAAAAAGTTCTTTACTTTAATTGCTGTGGCTGTTATGGCGTTTGCCTCACAGGCCAATGTTTTAACCGTTTGTGATGGTGAGGATACCAACAATTATGTCCCCATCTACGGTTTGTATGTTGACACCGAAGGTACCTTTGGCCAGATGATCTATCCTGCCAAGATGTTGACCGACATGGTAGGTTGCGAGATCACCGAACTGAAGTTCTACTCACCCAATATCAACTTCTCTGATGCTACTCTGCAACTTGGTATGGCTAAGGCCGAAAAGGACAACTATGATGACTATGAGCCCATTGAGGGTGCAACTGTTCTTGGCTCCATTACTCCTGAGATGAATGCTACCGAGATGACATTCGTGTTTGACGAGCCCTACCTGTATGAGGGTGGTAACCTTATGGTCGAGGTTCTCGTTACCGTTCCTGGCACATGGAAAACCACCTCATTCTATGGCCTGAATATGCCCTACTATTACAGCATGATTCAGTACCAGACGACATGGAGCAGCACTCCTTCCAAGTATCATGAGGCTTTCTTGCCCAAGGCAACCTTCACCTACACTGCCGGTACAACTCCCGTTGAGCCCACCGAGAAGACCGGCGCTCCCACCTTCAACGGCTACACCACCGACGGCATCCACGCTTACTTTGTAGAGATCGTTCCCACCGAGCCCAGCACCATCTGGTACCGCGTTCGCTACCCGGACGGCACCTACAGCGAGTGGGCCATCTACGAGGATGTCCTGAGCTTCACCGAGGATGGTATGTACCGTGTAGAGGCTTATGCGTGGTAAGCCCCGCTACCGGCCTGAGCGAGATGGCAGGCGACAAGACCGTTGCCAGCACCCGCTACTTCAACGCTGCCGGTCAGGAGATGCAGGAGGCTAACGGCCTGACCATCGTCGTTACCACCTACACCGACGGCACCACCAGCACCGTTAAGGTGATGAAGTAAAACCATTGGCAGTAATAGTCAATAGTTGACAGTTAGCGATTGGCTATTGCCTGAAATTATTGTGGAGACGCAGGAATTCTTGCGTCTCCATTTGTTTTGTAGCGGCATTCAGCGGCCATCTGGAAAGAATGTACTATCTTTGTGCCAATCAATTATTAGGTTTAGAAGATGAAGAAGTATTTGTTGTTTGTCGTTTTTATGGTGGCCATGTCGTCGGCATGGGCACAGGTGCCTCAGTTCTCCTCGGCCAACTTTGCGGGTTGGATATATAACAATCCGGTAATTTACTTGAACGAGGACAACATTTTGGCTAACCGCGTCGTGCTTTATAGGACCAGCGCCGGGCAAGACCTTACACTTACCTCGCCCGAGTTCAACTGCAGTGCCGGACGGAGCATCGACATGAATGTCACCTGGATAACCACCCAGTGGAAGGATGAGCAATTCGACAAGAGCAAGGTCGCTTTGACTGCCGCATTGCTGGATGCAAGCGGTGCCGTCGTGGACTCGGTCACCTATGAGTTTGATTCCATCAGCAGGACCAACCATGTGTTCTTTTCGCTCGAGGTGCCGGCCACGATGCAGCACGCCCGCCTGCGTCTCGCTTCATGGAAAGCCGATGTCAACAGCAGCGGGGCCGTCAGGCAGATGACGGCCAGCACGACGCTCATCGGTGATGTCAATCTCGATGGCGAGATCAGTGTGGCCGATGTCAATACCGTGTTGTTTGTGATTCTGGGCATAGGCCCTGACATGACCAATGGCCGTGCCGATGTGAACCATGACGGTGAAGTGGGGCTAGCCGATGTCAACCGCATCATCGGTTTTATCTTGAATTGACGCTGACACCGGCCGATTGCGCTCAGTTGATAGCAGGAAACCGAAATTATGCCCCAAAATCGGTCAAAATGAATCTAAATTGATACATTATTATAAATATTGGGCTGAAAATTTGTTTTGTTCAGAAATTGTTGTTACTTTTGCTTGATTTATTAGCGATTGAGCCGAAATTAGCGTGATATAAGGAAAGAAAAGGCCTGAAAATCGTGCTAAAACGATATATCATCATGGTTTTCTTTCTTAATGAATGTTAAATTTTGGCTGAATTAGAAAAATGTATTACTTTTGCACCAAATTTGTCTAATATAAGTTTTTAAATTTTATTAACATGAAAAAGATTATCTTGACTTTAGCCCTTTTGATGGGCGTCTTTGCTGCTCAGGCTCAGTCTCTGGAGCAGAACAAGTTCTTTGACAACTGGTCGGTAACCTTGAAGGGTGGTGCTATCATGCCCTTCCAGGGTTATGCTTTCTGGCCTAGCGCTCGTGGCATCTTCGGTATGGAGATCCGCAAGCAGCTCACTCCGGTCTTTGGTTTGGGCGTTGAAGGTGAGGCTACCATCAACACCACCAGCTGGGAGAAGGAACCCAACTATTGGGGCCCCAAGAGCCCGAACATCATCGACCACACTCTGGCCGGTATGTTTGGTACCGTTAACCTGAGCAACCTCTTCGGTGGTTACAAGGGCATGCCCCGCTTCTTTGAGCTCGAGGGCGTGATTGGTGCTGGTTGGCTGCACGCTTTCCACCGCACCGAGTCGGCTGATGTTTATGGCAATGACTACAACAGCTGGTACACCAAGGCTGGTGCCAACCTGAACTTCAACTTCGGTGAGAGCCGTGCTTGGACCTTCAGCCTGAAGCCCAGTGTTGTTTGGGACATGAATGGCGACATCATGATTCCTTATCGTCACAATCTGCCCGCTCGCGCTACTTGGGAGGGTGAGCCCCACAACGGTAAGAGCCAGATGAACGCTAACCACGCAGCTGTAGAGCTCGAGGCCGGTATCACCTACCACTTCAAGGGTAGCAACGGCGAGCGTTACATCACTTTCTGCCCCTACAAGTACAGCCAGGATGACATCGATGCTCTGAACGGTCAGATCAACGGCCTGCGCAGCCAGCTCAATGGCCTGCAGGGTGACCTCGACGCCGCTAACGCCCGCAACGCTCAGCTCCAGCGCGACCTGGACGCTGCCAAGAAGGCAAAGCAGCCCGAGCCCGCTAAGGTAACTGATCCCAACGCTAAGTACATGAACATCCTCGTTCACTTCAAGGTGAACAAGACCAACATCACTCCTGATCAGCAGGCTAATGTTGAGCGCGTTGCCATGTACCTGAAGAACAATCCCAGCGCTACCGTTGAGATCAAGGGTTATGCTTCACCCGAGGGTCCCCACGACAACAACATCCGTCTGGCCAATGGCCGTGCCGAGGCTGTTAAGAACATGCTCATCAACAAGTACAAGATTGATGCTAACCGCATCAAGGCTCAGGGCTGTGGTGAGACCGACATGTTCAAGGAGCTCAGCTGGAACCGCGTTTCGATCTGCGAAATCATCGTTAAGGACTAATCCCCGATCGAACTGACGGTTAACCTAACCAAGACTCCCCGATGGCATTTGTCATCGGGGAGTTTCTTTTTGTGCTGGCGGCTGATTGATGTCATTGTGTGCGGGCGTGCCTGCACCTCTCTGCCGCAGGCGATGGGGTAAGGCGGCTTTTTTGGCATGCCTTTAGGTGTTATTTCAGCAGAAACCCATATCTTTGCATTTAAAATAGAAAAGAAGAACCAAAACAAGACCTTTTTGACAATGAAAAAGACTAAACGACATGGCTTGATGCTGCTGTTGGCATGCTTGGTCTTCCCCCTTGCCGCCCAGCAACAATTCACGCTCGAGGACTTGAACTTCGGCGGGAAGAACTACCGCAACATGATACCCCAGAACCGTTCGCTCACCTGGTGGGGCGACCAGTTGATCCACCTCTCGAGTAGGGGCGACACCTGCTGGACGGTGGACCCCATCAAAGGCAAGGAGAAAATGTTGTTCACCCTCAATCGGCTCAGCGAGCGGGCCGGATTGACCGGGGACTCGGAGCGGATTTCGACGGTGGTCTCATTCCCTTATCCCGACAAGCCGCTGGTGATGACCTACAACACGCAGAACGAACGCATGCTCATCGACTTCAAGAAGGGCAAGGTGGTGTGGCGTCAGCCCGTGAACGGCTACCAGGCGAGCGAGTGGAACAAGCAGAGCCGTGCCAACGCCTATGTCAAGGACGACAACCTCTATGTCACCGATGGCGACGGCAACACCCGCCAGGTGACCAGTGACGGCTCGCGTGACCTGGTCTATGGCCAGAGTGTGCACCGCAACGAGTTCGGCATCGAGGGCGGCCTGTTCTGGAATCCCCAGGGCACCCGCCTGGCCTTCTACCGCATGGACCAGAGCATGGTGACCGACTATCCGCTGATCACTGTTCCCGAACTGGATGACACTACCCATGTCATCGCAACGCCTGCTCCCGAGAAGTACCCCATGGCGGGCCAGACATCGCATCTGGTAACCGTCGGCGTGCTTGACATGGCAACGGGCGACACCGTCTATCTCAAGGCTGGTGACCCCACCGACCGCTATTTCTCCAACATCTCCTGGAACCCTGACGGCACCATCGTCTACATGATGGAAGCGCCCCGCGACCAGAACGAGGTGGACCTCGTGGCCTATGATGCCGTGACGGGCAACCGCCAGGCTGTGCTCTATCACGAGAGCCACCCCAAATATATCGAGCCGCAGCATCCCATTACATTCCTGCCCTGGGACAAGGAGCAGTTCCTGCTGTGGAGCGAGAAGGATGGTTACAACCACCTGTACCTGTATGACACCCGCGGCAACGAGGTGCGCCAACTCACCCGTGGCGAATGGGTCGTCATGGACCTGCTGGGCTTTGATGAGCAGGAAAAGGCCGTCATCATCAGCGCCAATGCCGAGAGCCCTATCCAGCAGAACCTCTACCGTGTGGACATTGCCACGGGCAAGATGATCCGTGTTGACGAGGGCGGCAATGGCTGGCACACCGGTCGCCTGAGCGCCAGCGGCCACTACCTCATCGACAGTTATCAGGAGCCCAAAGTAGCCCGCAACATTTCAATTATTGACACGCGCACGGGCGAGGATTTGCGCTATTTCACTGCTCCCGACCCATGGGAGGGCTATGCTGTGCCCGACTACCGCTGCGGCACCATCAAGGCTGCCGACGGAGTGACCGACCTGTACTACCGCCTGGTGCTGCCCCCCGACTTCGACGAGAACAAGAAGTACCCCACCGTGGTCTATGTCTATGGCGGTCCCCATGCCCACAATGTGGACGCGCGCTGGCACTGGGGCAGCCGCAGTTGGGAAACCTATATGGCACAGCGTGGCTATGTCCTGTTCATCCTCGACAACCGCGGCAGTGAGAACCGCGGACGCGACTTCGAGCAGGCCACCTTCCGCCAGTTGGGACAGGTCGAGATGCAGGACCAGATGTGTGGCGTGGATTTCCTCAAGACGCTCAACTATGTGGATACCACTCGCCTGGGCGTGCACGGCTGGAGCTTCGGCGGCTTCATGACCATCAGCCTGATGACCAACTATCCTGATGTGTTCAAGGTGGGCGTTGCCGGTGGCCCCGTTATCGACTGGAAATGGTATGAAGTGATGTATGGCGAGCGCTATATGGACACTCCTCAAACCAATCCCGAGGGCTATGCCAAGGCCAGTCTGATCAGCAAGGCTGCCGACCTCAAGGGACGACTGCAGATCATCATCGGCCTCAACGACCCGACCGTGGTGCCGCAGCATGCCTACAGTTTCCTCAAGGCGTGCATCGCTGCCGGCACCCAGCCCGACTTCTATGTCTATCCCGGTCAGGGACACAACATGATGGGACACCAGAGCGTGCACCTGCATGAGCGCATCACGCGCTACTTTGACGACTACCTCAAGTAATAACCATCAAATCAAGCTATCAGTTATGAAAAAGTGTAATCTTTGGGCGATGACAGCATTTTGCCTGTTAGTCGCCATGTTGGCCGGTTGCAAGAGCGCCAGTGCCGTTCAGATTTCACCCACCGACGATTCCAGCCAGTTTGTCAGCATTACCGATGTGGTGCCCGATGCCATCCTTGAAATCAGGTATTACAGTACCTATAACTTTGTGGGTGCACGCATCGACGGCTACGAGGAGCCCATTGCATTGTTGACCCGTGCTGCTGCCGACAGCCTACGAGCCGTCAGCGACGACCTCAAGCGCCACGGTTATGTGCTCAAGATATATGATGCCTACCGTCCGCAGATGGCTGTGGACCACTTCATGCGCTGGGCTCAGAATCCCACCGACACATTGACCAAGGCCTATTTCTACCCTTACCTGAACAAGGAGGAAGTGTTCGAGAAGCAGTATGTCGCCAAGCGCAGCGGCCATTCCCGTGGTTCCACGGTCGACTTGACCATCGTTGACATGGTCGCTGGCAAGGAGGTTGACATGGGTGGCACCTTTGACTGGTTTGGCCCCGAGAGTCACCCCGATTACGGCGGCAACCCCGAGACCTTGGAATATACAGGTCCCGAAAGCACTATTACCTCTGAGCAGTTTTATAACCGAATGATTCTGAGGAGTGCCATGATGCGACACGGATTCAAGCCGCTCGACAACGAGTGGTGGCATTTCACCCTCAAGAACGAGCCGTTCCCTGATACTTACTTTACTTTCCCCGTCAGGAAACTTGTCAAGTAGGTCCAGGCCTGTAACATTAGACGGCACGAGGCGCGCTGCATCTGATTATGATGGCGCGCCTCGTGTTTTCTTGGGGGGTGGCGGGAAGGTCAAGCAGGCCCCACCCCTCGGTTACAGTTCTGTGTAAGGAATCTTGACGGTGCAAGATTTGCCTGTTTTTGAGCCTATATATTTGTAGGCAATGCCTTTGCGGGCATTCTTGCATTCATCGATGAAGTCTTGATATTCAGGGTCGCTCTTGACTTCGGTCCTAATGTCAGATTTCATCTGTTTCTTGATTTCGCTTTTCAATGCGTTGAGTTCATCAATGTCAACAATGTCTTCATCGCACTCGGCGACATAAAGCAGGCAATCACTTGTCAGCTGCATGTCGGTCATGATAATGCCATCATCAATTTTCGTTGGCAGGCTGCTCTTGGCATACTCGATGGCTAATCGCAGTACCAAGCCCGGGTCATCGCTGTCGTCGCTGGTATTGTTGCCGTCTGGATCATCGACAACCCATTCGGGTGAATCATACTGGGATGAATCCAGGTAACTCGTGCTGTAGTCGTTTGTATCGCTAAAATATACTATGAATCCGTAGATGAGGGTTACTATGAGTCCTGTGATGATGGAGGCAATCATCCATGTTTTGGCTTTTTGGGCAGCATTCGTTGCCCTTTCATGGTCACCCGCATCATAGAGGGGATTCACTTTGGATGCATAGACGATGCTGACGATACCAAAAGGAGGACAACAGAAGATGGTGGAGAGGATAGCACCCACCAGATGGTTATTGGGCTTTTGATAGTCGTAATCAGCCCGTGGCGTATAGTTTGCAGTGTGGTTGTTGGCTGGCACCTGTGGGTGGGGCTGTGCGAAATACGGTGCGAGTTCCGGCACTTGGTTGGCAGGTGTCCATTCGTCCATCCAGTAGGCCCACACCGGCGTCGTGCCGGTTACTCCCTTTGAGAGCAAGTCGGCGGCATCGACGGGGCCCCGCTGCTCGTTCTGTTCATCAAGGTAATAATAGTGGTTCATAACGATAAAGATTAAGTTGATGAAGAAATGTTATTGAGTGCAAAAATAATGCAAGTCGGCAGCAATAGCAAGAAAAAACTTGTTTTTATTGCTCAGGTATAGCCCTGTGTAGCAAAGCCCCAATAGTGTAGAAAGCATCAAGTGCCCTAAAAAAACGATTCACCCGGGAGAGGGTGAATCGGAAAATTTCAGGGTTTCAAGTGTAGCGGTTACCATGCTGTGGTATCCTCAGGATAGTAGTCTGCCGGTGCTACCTCGACGGCGGCGCTGTCGTAGACTTCGTCTGAATCATAGTAGTCTGTAGTCGGCCCCACGGCTTCGACTTCAGTAGTGTCGTAATCGTAATAACCGCTGTCATAACCATCATAACTCGAGTTGCTCAAGCCGGCGACAACCATTATGATGATGGCGACAATCCATGCGATTGCAGCAGATATAATGCTCCACTTGACAAAATTCTTGGATTTCTTGGCTGCTTCCTCGGCCCCCTCATAGTCACCCCTGGAATACCGCTCATCCACACGATTGGTGTTGATGAGGGCGAGAATGCCGAGAGGCAAACAGCAGAACAAGGTTGACAGAATAGCCCAGACCATATTGGAATCGGGTTTCGGTGGCTTTCCTGACTGACCTTGTTGAGACATTGCGCCGTAAGCCATCGCTGGCTGCCCATGTTGTGGCACATAGGGACCAGCAGCCGCCATCGGGCTTTGTACAGGGCCTCGCTGGTAAACCTGCTGGCGGGGTTGCGGGGTGGGACGGGGCTTCGCCGTCATTTGGTTGTTGAGGTAGTTGAGGATGTCATTGACCGACTGCGGCCTCTCGTTGCGGTTGGTCCTCATCATCCACTGGACTAAGCCGCGCATCGGTTTGCTGACGCTGTCGGGATAGGGGAGGGCGATGTGCTTGTCGGGGGTCGTGTCCTCATTGATGTCGCTGGGCATGGGGGGCTTCTTGTTGCTCAACAGGTTGAAGAGCGTTGCTCCCAAGGCATAGAAGTCGGTCCACGGGCCGAACTTGTCATAATTCATGTCCATCTGTTCCACGGGGGCGTAACCCTTGGTGTAACTCACGGCACTTGTCGAGATGGCTCCACCCTTGCTCGGGTCAATCTGCTTGCTGGCTCCGAAGTCGATGAGCTTGACCACGCCTTTCTTGTCCATCATGATATTGGCGGGCTTCAAGTCCATGTGTCACAGGCCCTGCCTGTGCACCTCTTGCAGTGCGTCCAGCAGCTGGCGCAGTATGTTGATGACTGTGGCTTCGTCCATGGGCTTGCCCTCGCGCTTGAGCCTGTCCTTCAAGTTCTCACCGTCGATGTAGTCCATCACATAATAGGATGTGTTGTTCTCATCAAACAGGTCATAGACCCTGACGATGTGGGGATTGTTCAAGTCGCAGAGCCGTTGAGCCTCTTTCTTGAACTTGCCCCTTTGTTCATTGAACTCTTGCAACTTGCCCGTATTGCTCACTCTCACAGAACTTTGGTCGTTTTCTCGCTCGCTGACATCTTTCATGAAGAACTCCTTGAGCGCGCGTTTGCGGTTCAGATTGAGGTGGGTCACGACATAGGTGTTGCCAAAGCCGCCACTTGAGAGGTAGCCATCGATGCGGTAGGTACCGTGCAGTATGCTGCCGGTCTTGAGCATTAATGACTCATCGATGTGTTTGTTATTTGACATGATTGAGTGATGTTTCTTGATATTTGGGACAAAGGTAATAAAAAATGGGGAAAGAATTCCTGAATGTCAGTTTTTTATTCATTTTTTTGGCAAACTAATATTCTTGTATATTAAAAATGGTGGTTGAATATGATATTTAATTGGAAAAGAATTTGTAAATTTGCAGCGTGGAGGGTTGTGGAGAAATCAGCAGGTTTTCCACACGATAGCATGTGTTCTGCAATCCTCAAGAAGTGATGTGGATTTTATAGGATAGTTTTTTAGCGCAATAATCATTATGTTCAAATCAGGTTCTTCAGGACTTGCTTTACTGTTAACGATTCTCTCGCTGCTGGTGTTTGTGTTCTTTGCCTTCATGGGCTTGGAGTATCTGCTCGAGGGCAATCACTTGGTCGCTGTGCTCATCTGCCTGGGTGGTGCGGGCTTGTTGGGACTCTGCATCTGGTTGGCTTGCTGGGGCAAGTCTACCAGGAAGAAACACAAGGGCTTCGTCATCGAGATCTTTTCGCTGCTGGTGGCAGCCTTGCTGCTTTATTTTGGCAGGACTCCGTTCTCGCATTTCATCTATGTCGTGGACCACAAGGAGGAAATCGACAAGCTCGTTATTGAGGCTCGTGACAATGCAGGCCGCATCGACACGGCCTATCTCGACTATGCCGAGCAGCGGCTCAAGGATTATGAGCGCACCCTCAAGAAAAGCAGTAATAACGACCGCCATGCGGTGAGCCTCAAGACTGCGAGCCTCAAGCGCCGTCTGCTGCCCCAGGACTTGTCGACTCTGCGCGAGGAGCGCAAGGCTTGGCTCGACGGGCTGCGCCATGTGAATGTATGGAACATCGCCACGGCCAAGAACCTGCGCTACATCCTCACGGCCAGTGATGACTGGATAGGGCAGTATGCCTCGGTGTCAAGCCTTATCTATGAGGGTGAGAAATGTGAGCCTTTCTCGATGACCAGTGATGACATCAAGAGCCGTTACCAGCAGTTCACCACACCGCGCACTCCCGATTGGCTGAGCACTGTCGCGATGCTCGTGTGCTGCCTGCTGATACTCACTTATTATATTCAATGTCTGCGTGCCAAGAGCAGGTTCCAGGGAGGCCACGCCTAATGTGATAATGATTGATACGAAATGAAAGCCGAAATCAAGAAAATACTTTTCAGCCGCAACAATTGTACGGTAGCTGCTATCCAGGATTTGCTGGCCGAGAAGGTTATCGACACAAGGGAGCTCTCCGCTGTGCTGGGTGACGATATTGCCGGCAACCTGTGCAACCTGTCGACACATGGCGTTGCGGCATCGATTCAGCCGGGCGGAATCTATGAAGACTATGACTCCGGCAATCTCATCGTGCTGTGGGGTGCCCGCTCGTCGGGTAAGTCCTCGGTCATCGCGTCGCTGTTGACCCTCGAGGGGATGACGCCAGTCTTGCCCAAGGGCCGTGACAACAATTCCCAGGACATCGCCAGCCGCATCCAGTCGATGACCGGCATGTTCAGCCGCGAGGACGGTTATCAGCGCCTGTTGGGTATGGATTCCCCTCTGGTGGAGACCTATCACGCCCGCTACAGGAAAGGGATGCGCAACTATCCGCTCACCTTTGTGGAATGCGGTATCGAGAATTGGATTCATGTCAATGAACTCTTGGCGGCCAATAGCCGCCAGATACACCTCTTCTGCATCGATTGCCGACAGGATATCGACGCACAGGTCGCCGACCATAAGCGCGTGACCGAGTTGCTCATCAGGGCAGGATATCTGCAGCAGGCATCGGGAGTATATGTCCTGGTGACCAAGGCCGACCTGATGAATGTCCCGGAACTCTACTGGGACAATGCTGTGCAGACGCTGGTGACAACATCGATGGCGTCGGGTTTCTGGCGTCTGATACGCAACAAGTGCAAGGAAGCCTACATCTATAACGAGCAGCCTGTAGCGTGCAGCGTGGGCGACTTTGTGTTAAAGGATTATGCCCGGTTGAAGCACGACCACACGCGTCGGCTGTGTGAGGAGTACATCCTCCCCAAGTGTGAGCACAATCACTGGGGCCTGTTTAAACTGTTGAAGTTGGGCAGCAAGAAGATGGCTGTCGCTATCGCTATGTTAGCGCTGGTGCTGTTGGGCGTTGCCGGCTATTTTGTCCTCAACGCGATAGACACCCCGCCCACGAGGACACTGCTCCCCTATGACTACTCGGCCGACTTCAGTGCTGATGTCAGGAACAGTTTGGCTAGTGGCACCCCCTATGCCAGTGCCAGCGACAATTACACCCGATTGCGCATCGACCTCGAGGCTGAACACGGCATCAGGTTGAAGGACAAGACCCCGTTGCTGCCCGACTCGGTCTATAACCGTTGTGACAAGAAATTGTGCAACGCTTTTGCCGAAATCATGAAGACCAAGATGCAGGTGTTCTTTGAAAACGGCAATTGGTCGTCCGATACTGAATTCATCAACAAGGCTATGTCGCAGTTGCGTGAATTGAACAACCACCGCCACAATCTGAATAAGGAAAACGCCAGCGATTGCCAGCAATACAGGGATTACCTGGTGTGCTACACCGATACAATCAAGAAAGTCATCGATATGGCCTATGATTGTACCTCATTGAGTGATGTGAAGTATGTTGTTGGTGCCGCTGAGCGGTGCGCCGACCGTTATCCTTACAGCAATGATATTCCATTGAATGACGAGCTTAGCGATGCTGCCTATGGCGCCTATAGCAGTTGCACCAACCTTTTTGTCAGTCAAGGCAATGACTTGATTAGTAGTTATAGCAACTGGAAAAACTTCAGTTGGTTTGATGGAGATAGGGTTGCTGAACTTGCATCTTCAATGAAAAAACTGAGGGATGAGGCCGAATCACTGCTTGAACACATGCGTGAACATGATAAAGACTCGCAGTATGAGGATATTATCAGTAAGCTGAACACCTTGATAGAGGATTTGAACAATGCGTTTGATTAAGAAGTAAAACCGCACAAGTTAAGATATGGACACTAAAACACCGTTTACCAATTACATTGCCATCGGGGCGGCCATCCTGCTGTTGCTGGCGTGCCTGTTCATGACCGGGAAGATCAACAAGAAGATGGTCCTGGTCATCGACCAGATTGAACTGGCTAACCGTGACACGCTGACGATAGGCCAGAACAGTGATGTCTTTTACAATAATGTCCCCAAGGATTACCTCACCGTCTGGAAGGAGGGCAACCACTACCGATGGAAAGTCAATGACCAGTATCACGACTCGTTGCAGTATATCAAGATCAACAACCATAACCCCAATAAGTTTATCATTCGCAACGACGACTCGCAGCGCATCATCCTGAACTTGCCCACCAGCTATCGTGACACCGTGCTGTTAACTGTTACCGGCAAGGAGGTGTGGAAGGCTTGGAAGAGCCGATTCCCCAAGCAGAAACAGGTCATGGCGCGCCACTTTGCGACCAATTTTGCCCTGGCCAATGACAGCATTGCGGCGTCAGATAGCCTCAAGTTATTGTACCTCAATCAGATGCAATGCCACAATGTGCGCTCGTTCTTTGACAACGACGATGGCGTGATGAGCCTCATTATTCTTGATGAACTCACCCAGGTCAAGGAGACTGACAAAGATGGCAAAGAGGTCACCCATGGCTTCGTCAGGACCGATACCACATCCAACGAGGGCATTGAGGCCAACCATATCAAGGTGCAGTTCTACACACTGGGCACACATTGCTATCTGGATAAGTCGCCCGAGGATGGCACATTCCAGATCGAAGGCGTGAACCATGTGATGAAAGCCTCGGTTAAACTCACCGAGTGGGGCGCTGGCCATGTGATGATTACCCCGGGCAAGCATGATAAATCGATGGTGTTGTCTTTCCCCAAGCCCATCACATTTGTGGGCACGGTGGACTCGTTGCGTTCCAAGTCGGCCCAGTCGAGCGGCATCATCACGCTCAAGCAGAACAACAACTCTTTCCCCAACAAGAGTGACCTGTACCTGCCGGCATTTTCCAATGCCATCAACTTCGACCTGTGCAATATCGAGTTATCCCACAAGAATGATTCGGTGGTCATCCGTGACAACAGTTTCAAGACCGCATTGGTCCAGAATCCCAAGACTTCGCCCCTGCCTTTCTCGGTGGTTCCGGCGTTCACCAGGGTAGACCTGCACTCGGGCAACGACCTGCTGCATGCACGCGTTGGTTTCATCCATCAGGGCTTTTTCCTCTCCTACCTGTGGCTGCCGTTATTCGTCTTCGTCATGCTCATGCTCACCATCTGGCTGCCGTGGAGTCCGTTGAAAGTCTCCAAGGTCGTCCTGCAGAATAGCCACAACCCGGAGCAATTGAAGCGTTATCGCGGTTACTTGTCGCTGCTACTTGTCATGTGCATGCTCTACTGCGTGTGCAAGTCGATGATTGCCATCAAGTTGAGCTATACCTACCCCTACTTCGAAAAACTGACGGGTATCACCCCTGTTGCCACTGCTGCACTGATGCTGCTGTTCTTTACAGTGGCAATGTTGCTCAACACGCAGTTGCTGCACCGCAATGTCATGAAGAAAGACCGTCGCGGCAGGCTCAAGAAGAATCTGTTCCCGCTATGGTTCGCCTGGGGCATGTGTGCATTCATCTTTGTTGTCTTGCTGTATGCGTTCTTTGTCATGCTCGACAATCAGGTGAGCCGTTCGGTGCTTGATTCCTACTTCCGCTCCGAGACTTTCATCTGGAAATTCTGGCACTGGCCCAGCAAAGCAGCGGTCGGTGTGAATGATACCCACCGCTCGGTAGTCTATACCCTCTTCCTCATCGAGGCGGTGGCCCTCGCCCTATGGCTGATTCTGAATGTAGCCCATAAAGCCGTCTTGGGCTTGTGCAAGACTCTGGTGGACAAGTGGAACAAGATGGTTTCATGGCTTGATGGCCTTGTCGGTCAAGGCATTGGCAAGCTGCAGTCCCTCAGCCAGTACAAGCGTGTCGAGAAGATGCTCCACAATTCAGTTCCCGACAAATTCCAGCCTGCAGCAAGCCGTTTGGCTCTTGTGCTGGCTATAGCGGCAATCATGCTGCTTTACGGCTTGATAGCATGGATAACGCCGTTGCCCGGCATTCCCGGCATCCTCTTGCTCATGTTGCTGGTGGTGGGTATTGCTGTTGTCGTGCTGGACTTTGTCTATGATGCCTTTATCGGTATGTTGAAGGTCTTGTTCCCGAGCCACTTCCTGTTGTTGATTGCCATCATCATTGCCGGCACGACAATGGGTAACTTTGGCACCGCGTTTATCACCTTGGGCGTGATTGTCGGGTTGAGTCGAGCCTTGTCGGTAACGGCAGCCGAGTTGTCATCCACATCCTCCCGCCCCCGCTATACCATCTTGGCCCAGATGCTGCTGATCGTCATTGCTTACACCATCGGCGCGATGGTGGGTGACAATGGTTACATGACCAACTTCCTGGGTTTCGTGATGTGCATGATCGCCTTCTTCTTTATGGTGAAGCGTCCGCAGGTCTATACCAGCCGTCTTGCGGGCAAGGAAACACGCAACGAGAAGAAGTGGGTGACCTATACACTGCTTGTGGTCTGCCTGTTCGTCTGGCTCTTGCCCGTTATCTGCAGCAAGGCATTCAACCCCGAGAATGTGGATTACAGCCGCATGTCGCGCCGTGTGATGCTTTACTCCAACTTCGACGACTTGCAGCGCAGCGGTTACCGTTACAGCGAGAGCGATGCCGAGTTTATGGTCATCATGAGCCACTACATGCAGGGCGACAGCCTGGGCCGTGCTGACCGCGACCCGCTGTCCAACGAGGCCCACTTCATGCACCCCTCAGTCAGCTCCGGGCAGTCACCCGTAGCCCTCAACGACTTGAGCGTGCCCATCGCTTTCTTCGGCTCCTATCACGGTTTCTTGACCCATGTGGTCTACTTCTCGCTGCTGGCGCTCCTGATGTGGATTGTGATGCGTCACACCATCGATTATGTTGACCGCACCAAGCCGCGACTGACGCGCACGATGCAATGGCGCCTGCTAGCCATGTTCATGTGGGTGGGCACCAGCCTGTACATCTATTTCTCCTACATTGACTGGCTCCCCTTCACCGGCCGCCTGAATCCCGGATTCGGTGTCGATGCCGTGGGCGAGGCTCTCGAGACTGCTTTCCTGCTGGCCTTTATGGGCACTGTCACCGCCAGGGACAAAAACGAAACGAATTAATTCACCTTATCAATCATCATACGACTCATGAATATCAATTTGCCAAAACCGCTTCGCAAGAAATTCTTGCCTAAGTGCATCCGTCTCGCCGTTGTGGGCAACGCTTCCAGCGGCAAGAGCTTCTTGCTGAAGGATATCATCGACGCCCTGCGTAGCATGAACTGCGCATTCTATACTTCTGAATCATTGGAATCCGAGGATGGCTTCCAGTATAAGCCATTCAGCAACTACGCGCCCAACCAGAAAGGCAGCGGAGGTCAGACGCCATTGTACGCCTGCCGCCACGAGGACCACTATGGGCAGCTGGTTAAAGGACCCGATTTCAAGTTTGACCTGAGTTTCTTGAATATCCCTGGTGAAATTTTCCGAGAGGATATGCTGCAGTGTTACATTGAGCTGAAAGGCCAACTCTCGGCCAAGAAGAAACTGTTCACCGTTCACACCTATGTCAACCCCGCCGGTGAGACCCGCTGGATTGTCAAGCCCAATGCCAAGGTCTGCAAGCTGGAAGAAGACCAGACGGTTACAGCTCCCTCTTCATCGGGCAAGGACGCCTATCTGCAGCGTTTCAAGCCATGGGGTGAAATCTACAGGGAACTTGATGTGGCCCGCTTCAAGGACCAGGGACAGAAAGACATCCGCGGTGATGAATTGATGCTCAACTTCTTCAAGTATGATACCGACTCGGTCATGCGCAGCATCTACAACCTCATCGAGAAGAAGGTATTCCCTAACTTGAGTTTCGAGGCAGTGGACTTTGAGGAGAATCAGTATGACCTGAGCTTTGTCTTCTTCCACTATTGCACGCTGGCCACCGATATCGTCATCTGTGACAGGGTGTATACCCATCTCGACCGCAAGGCCGAGGAGCAGAACGAGAAAATCGGTTTTAATGACTTGACCGTGAAGCTGTCGCAGTTCCTCGATGCCGAGAAGTTGGCCAATCAAATCAAGGTTTACATGGTGTTCAGGAATGTCGACTTCCTGCTTCAGGATGCTGATGTGGAGCGAGCCTATATGCAACTCAATCAGCGCTTGAAGGACCGGGGCCTGTCGCCCGACCATCGTCGCAATATCATCTACTCGCTGTTCACCTACCTGATGTTTGACCACATCGGGTATGACATGCGTGACATGGGAAGCTCGATGGAGCACATCTTGGGCATTGACGAGGATGCTCTCTTCAAGATGAGCAATGATGAGGACACCGAGGTGGACGGCGATGACAATGAGGAAAAGGAAGAGAAGAAGGCGCAGAAGGAAAGCGACAAGGTCGACAAGGCCTTCATCAGGCAGCTCAAGCAGCGCTATATCGACATCAAGGGCAGTGAGGACCATGTCTTCAATGCCGATAACCTTGAGGACCATATCAGGGCGAGAATCGGCGGCCAGGGCCAGGCCTTCAGGATGCTGTTGGCACAGACAGGATGGATGCCCGAGAGCAATGACTCCTTTGTCCCCCATGTCTTTTTTGCCTGCACGCCCATCACCGAGGACTACCGTGTCTACAAGAACGGACTCAAGAGCAACCCCGACCAGGACGAGTATGACTTCTATCGTGAGGGCTCTTCGGTCAAGTTCGGCGACATGGGCTCGCGTGCCTGCTTCGGCAGCTACCAGTTGTGCATGGATATCTTCAACAGCCACGACATCGGCTCGTTTGACTACGGTGCCATGCTGCAACGCATCTGTGATATCGGTTAAACCTGTTTTCTCTCTCATGTGACGACTATGAGTCTATTGTCCAAACAACTGAGCATCGCGGTCATTGGCGCGCCATCCAGCGGCAAGAGTTACTTGCTGTTTGACTTGATACATGCGTTCCATGTGCTGGGATACAGGCCGCAGGAGCTGCCCCTGAATTATAATTACAGCAGTTTCGGCACCTTCTTCTATGACACCTTCAATGCCGACACTGGCGGCATGAAGGGTACCGAGGTGTATGCCAGCCGCCCCGAAAGCCATTACGGGGCGCATATGTCGCACAAGCGCGGCGTGGACCTGTGGGTGAATTTCCTGAATATCCCTGGAGAGGCTTTCAGCGACATGGATGTCATTAAGGACTATTTTGCCCTCAAGGAAAAGATTGAGCGTGCCAAGCATGGCCTGTTTTTCCTGACGACTTACCGGGCCCCGTCGGGCCATGAAATCAAGCTCGTCTTGCCCAGCCGTGAATTCAACCTGTCGGGTTATTCTGCTGTGCCTGTCGCTGGCCGTGTGCGCCATGTCGAGTATATGAGCTGGGAGAATATTCGTGCTGTGCTGGACGAGGGCGATTATCAGGAAACAGGAAGCCGTGACGACATTTCGGGAATTGAACTGTTTTCGCGTCTTTCAGAAATCCTGACCGATTCGGTGAGGCTCTGCCTGCTTGAAAACTGGAACACATTAACGGGACGGCCCGAAGACCTGACCCACTATGATGAAAATGTCATCAAGCATTTCTATCCGTTGTCCTATTGCCAAAATGCAACCGACCTGATTATCTGTGACAATATCGATGCCCACGAGAGCACTGCACAATTGTCGCTCGAGGTGGGCCATTACTTGGACAAGCTCACCGGCCATGCCCCTAATGTGTATCTTGCCTACCGCAATACCGATATCCTGCTTGGCGGCAAGATAGACTCCTATAAGGATGCCCTCGGCGCCGCTGCCGTGAGCGAGGTGTCAAGGCGCAATCAGGCCTACTCGCGATTCATCGACGAGTTGGTGCCGGCGCTTGCTGCCGACGACGGCGGTTGGCTTGGCAAGGAGATGGCCGAGCGCATCTGCCTCAGTGCTGGCAGGAGCAATGGCTTTGCATTCAGGGAGTTGCTGTCCAAGAGCCTGATGCGTAAAAAGAAAAAGGTTCTTGACCCTGTCGACAATAAGCCCCTGCCGCCCCATGTCCATTTCACGGCAACGCCTATCGACGCTGATCTGGAAATCTATCAGAATGACCCGAGTGATGTGACACGATTCATCCTTGACAACGGGCAGGTCGTCAAGTCCTTTGTCCACGAGACAAACCTTGATATGACCCGGCATGCCTGCTGGGGCTCGCTGCAGCTCCTGATGGACCTGCTGGGGCAGAATGACTGTCTGCCGTCAAGCCTGAAGAATGATTTGACCGAGACGCTGAACTATTTCAATAGCAATCAATAAATGTGTTATGAGAACAACCATCAATATACCCAAACGCGCATCGGGCGCAAAGAAAGACCAAATCGGTGACGGCACCCTGTTCTACACGGGTGAAGTGAGCGATTTCAATAAATCCTTGAGCGGATGGTTCATCGACAACCCGCCAGTGCTGTCCCAGAAACATGCCAGCCTGGTTTGGAGATATAACCACGGCCTTGACCGCTACATCCTGATTCATGTGCAAGGTTCTCAGGTCGTGAGTGAATCGATGGGGCGTTACTACCCCTTCAGGGCTGGATATGAGGTCTCACGCGATGACATGAACAAAATCGGTTTCAGCCTCACATCACTGTTTGCGGCCTTGCCGCGCATCGCTACGATGACCTATGGCCGCGTGGACCTGGAAACTGTGGTCGAGGAAAAACGCATCATGCCTGCAGGCCCCAACTCTTCAACGCTGGCTCACAATATCATGGCTGCCATCGTGACCGGAAAGAGGCTGATGGTGGAAATCACGCCCAAAGGGGATGGCTCATGGCGCGAGGACGGCATTTTCAAGTGTCTGGAAATGGACACCGTGCTGTCGGCCATCGACAACATGGACATCAAGCTGAGGCGCTATGCCACTTTCGCCTTCTGCGTGGACGAGAATTTTGAGCCTGTACTGGATGGCGTGCCTGTCGTTTTCTATCGTGCGGGCTGTTCCATCAAGCCTGGAGAAAACGACCTGCCCATGACCTGGCAGGAGGTGGTTTCCCGCAGGATTTCCCTCTCGCCGCAGCAGTCTAGCCTGGCCACGGTATTTCCTTATCCCGGCGCCAATGAGCCGTTGATGACTGCCGAGGACATGTTGAAGGCCTACAGCGTGTTTAACAAGGATGTCTCTAAACTCAAGGACAACGAGTGGGATACCTGGTTGAAGATGGGGCATAAACTGAACGAGGTCGCCCCGGCCAACTGGCAACAGTTCAAGACCTATTACGGCTCGATGAACGGAGCGGTGAAGAAACAGTTTGCCATGTTGTACCATGCCGCGTCGCTCAAGTGGGACATCGACGGGTTGACCCAGGAATTGTTCAGTGCCGTCAACAATGCCCAGCCCTATGACGACAAAGAACGCCTCATGCTGCAACGCCGTGCCCTGCAGGAGTATCTGGAGAATGACAAGTTCGGATTCCTGTTTGCCGACGGGGTCCCCGACGACATGCTCGACGGACTGAACGCCAAGTATCTCGAGAGCCTCAATTTCACTAGCATCGGCTCGGTCGAGAGGTGGTATGGAATCTACAAGAAGCATAAACGACTGAAAGAGCCTGGAGTGACCGAAGCCTTTGCACGCCTGCTCAAGACCCATGCCTCTCAACTCACCGACATCAAGCAGATTGTCGCATTCATGGCGCGATATCCCTTCGTCCCTGTTGAGGCCTACCGCAAGCCTGCGACCATCAAGAGCATACCCTCGACCCGTGAACTGGAGGATAATCAGGCCGAACTCGTCAAGAAGTGGATTGCCGATGCTTCCAAGGGGGTCTCGTTCAAGAATCTGGGCGAGGTCATTGACCTGCTGACCACGATCAAGTCGGGAGATGATTATGACCAGATGAAGGCCGAGAGCCTCAAGAATATGGACCGCTCGACGCTCATGTCGCTGCTTGCTGGCGTCAGGGAGGCATCTCAGGTCGACCGGATTGAGGTGTTGCTCGATAAGTCCAAAGGGCTGGCAAAATACTGGAGCGACTTCAAGGACATGGTCAAGCCCGCTGTCAATGAATTCCTGTTCGGCCAGAACGGCAAGTGGAAACCATCGTTCATGCTGGATGTGAAGAATTGGGACAAACTCGCTGCCGTCGAGGAACATGCGCCTAAGGTGTTTGCACTCATCGAGGAGGCCTTTGTCAGCGATTTGGAAAATGCTGGAAATGACCAGGTCAACGCATTG
This sequence comes from uncultured Prevotellaceae bacterium, assembly GCA_900322135.1. Taxonomy (GTDB): domain Bacteria; phylum Bacteroidota; class Bacteroidia; order Bacteroidales; family Muribaculaceae; genus Sodaliphilus. The sequence goes on along the minus strand of ONYP01000001.1, from coordinate 58,636 downwards.
GTCGCCCCGGTCACCAACTACTATACGCCGCTCGAGGATGGTTCCGGCGGACATGAACCCAACCGCCTCGTCGAGTTGTTCCTTGAGTGTTTAAAGAAGATAGATAACGAAAAAGCAATAGAATTAGAGAATATGATGAAATTATCAAGAAGCGGCGGCATTAAGTCGCTCCTGTTGGGTGCACTGTTGGGCCTTGTACTGGGTGGCGCCCTGGGATTTTTAGGGTATAAAATGATGTACCAGGGTGATGGCAATGCTCCCACAGCATCCGAGTCAAGTTACATTGTCAAATTCCTGCCTCGGGAGAAACAGAACATGATGCTGATGCTGGCAGCCTTGCCCGACAGCATCAATGAGGTGTACATGGACTCGCTCACCTTGTCGATGGACAGTGTGCGCAAGGACTTGCATTTCCTGCAAGCATGGAACAAGATGTCGTTGCAGTCGCTGGAGCAGATGGACTCGGCCAGGCTCAGCATCAGTCCGCTGTCCGATGTCGAGGAGTTCCAGCCCGATGTCCCTAGAGTCATCAGCAAGAAGTGTTCGTTGTATGACATGATGACCGCCAGGGTGTTCAAGGTGGACAGCATCACCGTGCTGGGCAAGGGTGTGACCTTTGCCATCCCCAGCGACTCGTTGCTGGGTGGGCAGACCGTGACCGCCTTGCCTGCCGATTACTATTTCAAGGTCATCAATTACATCGACACACACCTGCCCAAGGATAAAATCATCAATCTGCCGTATTAATCTATAAATCTACGGGACTGTTTTCCCACAAGGACTATAAACACAAGAATTATGGAACCGACATTATCCAACAGAGGACTGCCGCAGTGGAGAAAAAGGATGGTCTATTGGGTTGCGCCCACATTGCTGGTGCTCGCCATCGGCCTGTCTTTCTTCAAGCAGTGTACAGCACTGGGCCGTGCAGCCGACAATGACACCTATGACCCCCAAGAGAACGGGGCCGGCTTTGTGACCAAGGCCGATTCAGTGTTGAGCCTGCTGCTGTCGCCCGCCTGCGCCGACACGGCAGTAGAGGCGATAGACCTCGCGTCGTTGAATAAACGCTATAAGGCCTTGGAGTTTGCCTTGCCTTTCGGCGAGGAAGGCGGTGCCTTTATCGAGTCCAGCAACCTCAGGCTTGTGGGCATCCATCCCGAGTTTATCAAGGACGAGAGCCTCAGGCGGTTCTATTACAACAGCCGCTTGCCGCAATTGCTGGAGCGTCAGGCCGAGCATTTGGGTGAGAGTTACTTCGACATCCGCTGCACGGGCTATTCCCCCGACAAGAAGAAGCGCAATAATAACACTGCACAAGTGCGGCCGGTGAAGATTGAATCTATCTCGCTGATTCCCTCCATGTTCAAAGTGAAGATGACCAAGACGCCGTGGACGGGTGTCATCGTGGGGACACAGAATTGCATCTTCAGCGATCCGGGCACCATCTTCTTGACTTACGGCAATAGCGTGCTGCCCATCCACAACGACTCGGTGCTCGACACGGCCCATCCCATCAACTTCAATGCCATCATGAACGAGGGCATCCTGCTGTGGACGCGTCCTGTCGAGTCAGGGCAGAGTGAAGGCAAGCCGGAATCCATCGATTATTACAGCTACTACAAGGCTGCATTTGACGACCGCGGCCGTTCCCATAACATCCGCATCAGGATGCAGGAATCCCGACAGCCGGGCGTGAAAGCCGACATCACCATGGCCTACTCCAAGGGCAAGCTGAGGATTACCCACTCGTGCGGATTGCTGGTGGTCGATAGCAAGAAGACCTGTAAGTACCTGAACAATGTCAGGGGTACCGATGTCACTAATGTCGACTTTGAGGACGGCATGAAAATCTTGATGTATACCGTTCAGGATAATGACCTGAGCATGAAGTTGGGCGAGATTACCTTGTCCAAGAGCAACCCCATACAGATGCTGTCCTACCTGACGCAGTCCAGTGTGGGGGTGGACCGTTTCTACATTTCGGACTACCAGACCGACCTGTTCACCCAGCAGCTGCTGCAGGGACTGTCGCAGCACTTGTCCAACCGCGAGAATGTGGATACTGTCAGGCTCACTATCGACCCGTTGCTTTCACGCGAGTTTGAGAGCGAAATCAAGGATTATGTGGTCCAACTGCGCAAGACAATAAATGCCCAAAAACCCAACTCACAGGTCAAGGAACAATACGACATGTCGGTGACCATCATGGACATGGCTACGGGCGAGGTGCTGGCATCGCCGTTCTATACCACTTTGTTCGACAAGGCCGACTTCCCCGAGATGTTGAAACTGACCACGCGCAATCCGTCGTTGAGCCGCCGCTCGGTGGGCTCGACTTTTAAGCCGATGGTCGCACTGCCAGCCGTCCTGGCCATCCCCTCATTGGTCAACATGGACACGAGGAATCCGGCTCGGTATGGAATGCCTGACTTTGATAACAATAAGGCGACCTTTTTTGGCAGGCAGACACATGCGTGGGCCAAGGGCTCATCTTCTCACTGGGGCGGTTGCAATTTCGCTGAATTCTTGAGCCGTTCCGACGATGTCTATCCGGTCGCTCTGGCAGCTCTGGCGCTGAGTGATGAAAAGGCTAGCGGCACCACAACGCAGTTGCCTGTCAATGGCAGCATATCCTATTTCACCGATAGGGGCAATGGCGGTTTCTTGAGATTCAAAAACGAGAACGAGGACCAGCTGGTCCTTGAGAACCAGCCGTTTATCCACAACCTCTCGGTTTTGTATGATGTCAATATCCGTGAGAGTGCTGGCGATGCGCTTTATAACCGCACGACCGACATCAACCTGTTCCGCCAGTTGGTAGCAGGCATGAAGAATTGGGATGAACGCGTCTATGGTTTGCGCGAGGTCTCCCCGGAACCCACCCAGCTGCATATCGACCGCTTTGATGACGGTGAGGATTTCCGCGCGTTGCTCGTGCCCTGGACTTTAGGCCAAGGAGACAACATGTGGAACAGTGTGAAACTTGCCGAGGCCTGGGCACGCATGGTCAGCAAGCGTGCTGTGAGTGCCTCATTTATCCGCTATCCTCAGGATACGGTCTTCCCCTCGCTTGTCAACGACTCGTTGCACACATTTGTTGATGGGACCGACTACAAAAAGGCATGGAATTCATTCTTGAACGAGTTCAAGATGGCACAGACCGGTGGTTTGTTAGGCCCCATGAAGACTGCTGTTGATGGCTTGAACGAGGGACTTGTTGTCTTCTCCAAAACGGGTACACCCGACGCCTATAATCCACCTATTGACATCCCTCTGTTAGGTGGCCATGTCAGGAAGATGGACATTGGTATGTACTGCTTTGTCCTGACCAAGGATAAAACCTATCAGGAATGCATCCTGAAGGACAAGCCTTCCAAGGGTATCGTTTGCGTCATCAGGATTTCGCGCACCTATGAGTGTAACCGTTGCCGCCCTGGCAAACCTTGTTCTGCTTGTGAGCATTACTGGGGATTGAAATCAGAGCATGCCCACCAGTTCTTCTCGAGCTCACAAGGTAAGGCTCGACTGCGCAAATTCTATGACATGACTAAGAATTACTATTAATTCGTGAGCACTAAATCCAGAAGAAAAGGATCTAAGCGCCGTCGCACGCGCCGCAAACGGGTGTCGCCACTCAAAGCGTGGTGGCGGCGCCTCAAGCGCCGCTTCAAGGCCCACCAACTTGAGTTTGTGCTCGCGCTCGTGGCCCTGGGTGCCATTGCCGTCGTGTATCACAAGGTCGATGTGGGACGCAAGCATCGCACCACGGTGGTCTCGACCAAGTACAACGGCATCGATGTATCGAAGCACCAGGGCAAAATCGACTGGGAACGCGTGGCTAAGGACCAGAAGATACAGTTTGTCTATATCAAGGCCACCGAGGGCGCTTCGGCAGTAGATAAGAATTACCGTAAAAATTTCGACCAGGCCAGGAAAAACGGTCTGTTGGTAGGAAGCTATCATTTCTTCAACAGTTACAAGACTCCTGAAGAGCAGTACAAGAATTTCAAGCGTCAGGTGAAGAAAGGAGAGCAGGACCTCATTCCCATGGTTGATGTCGAGGAAGCCGGCAACAGCAGGGCCAAGCGTGATGACTTGCAGCGGCGCCTGTGGCGGTTTATGGAGCTGGTCAAGGCCGACTATGGCAAGTATCCTGTGCTCTATAGCCAGTACAAGTTCTACAACGACCTGCTCGCGCCCGATTTCAACAAGTGCATTATCTTCATCGCGCGCTATGGCAGCAATGTGCCAACGCTGAGGGGTGGGGGAAAGTACAACATCTGGCAGTATACCGAGCGCGGCAAGGTCGATGGTATCAAGGAGTATGTGGACCTCGACCGCTTCGAGAACGGAACGACCATCGACGACATCATGTTGTAATAGTCAATAACCAGTGATGAAGAATAAGCTGAGAATTTACCTGTGGTGTGTCGTGATGGCCGTCTTGCTGGCCTTGCTGCTGCGTGAGACATGGGTTATCGTGGTCGAGCACATCATCCTCCCCGACTGGCAGCACTTCTCTTGGGACAGGTTGAGTTGGCCCAATTTGTTCAAGCAATTCAACATCGGGCTCTATTGGTGGTTTGCCATAGGATTTTTCGCCTATCTGTTGACCCGCAAATTCCTGGTGCGGCATAGCCGGACCCTGCGCTCGACATTTAACTTCATGGAGACTTTGTCCCATGAGTTCTCACACACGCTCGTCGGCATCCTCACGGGGCGCCGCGTGCAGTCGTTCCATGTCGAGGAGAATACCGGACAGGTGGTCACCAGCGGCTCTGACTGGAATCGTCCGTTTGTGTCGTTGGCGCCTTATACCTTGCCTTTCCTCACTTACATCGCACTGGCACTGCGCACGCTCATCGCTTGGCACAACACATGGCTCTTTGATATCCTTATCGGGCTGACGCTAGGCTTCCACCTGGTTTGCTTTGCCCGCGAGACGCGCCTCTACCAGACCGACATCAACCGTTTCCCATCACTCTGGTTCCCGCTGATGTATATCGCCCTGTGGGCTGTTTTCAACATCAATGTCATCGCGGTCTCGTTCTGGAGCAGCAAGAATGTTTCCACCGCCCTGTGGTGGGTGCTGCAGCACCTCTTCATCTGGTGACAATAGGGCTATACCTCAACAGGGTGCTGTCGATGAAGCTGATGCTGGTGCACTTGACCATCAAGATGGTCTTGACAAACACAGCAAGTTTGATGACTGCCATCTTCTGCAGTTCAAGGAAACGGTTGTAAGGCTCCGTCTGTTTCTTCGCTTAGCGATTGGCAGCTCCACCGCCGAAGATAGGTCTGGGTGGCAGGACTATCGTGATGGCGAGTCCTGTTGTGGTCACATACCCGTCGACGAAGGATTGGGCGATGAAGTCACTTGTCCCCTTTTTACGAAGTTTTTCTTCTTTAATGTTTTGTTTTCCTTTTCGGAGAGGCCGCAGTTACCAATGTCCTATAATGCGACGAGGATATGAGGATAATAGTTGTAAAATCGACAGTTCTTATATAGAAAAGTCAGGAGTTGGAAGTCGTTTATGGTGAGAGTTGTAATTTTAATATGGATTCGTTTGTTTGGCAATTGGGTTCAGATGGTTTTGGGGCGTTTTTAAATGAAGTCGTTGTGGTACAACAACATACATGACACGGAGATTAAAGAGATGGAAATCTAATTGTATTAATCATCGTCTTTGTCGGCACTGTCGTATTTGTTCATACCGTGTTGCATGGCCTTCACAAAGTTACGCCGGTTCTCTGCCATTACTTTCTTTTCCAGTTCGTGCCCGTCAAACCATGTCCAAAACCATGAGGGTACAAGACTTGGGCGTATTCCACATAAAGTATAACTTTTCTTTTCTTTTTTTTCCTCATAATCTTCATCTAGCCCATCCAAAATATCCTGACATAATTCTGCATTAAAACCACCATTAGGGATTTGTTTGTAATATTCGATTTCTATTGGTATATAATGTTTTTCCATATATTTAAATCTGTCGAACACATCATCGATTTTTAATGCGTTTTCAATAAAAGTGTTGATTTCCTCTTCCCAATTCTTGGAAACATTCTTCAATCTTTCTATATACCACGCCATAACACAGAACAAATTGCTTTCAGCAAGTACAGGGTTTTCAAAAATACTGAAGTCGAGTTTTCCATATAAAGTGTCCAGTATAGCGAATTCCGTCTTATAAACAGGTTTAAATTCTTCATTCTTCATAGTTGTGTCAGTTTGTGAGTTTATTATTAATGCTTCAGAAGTAAGATTCCGTTAATATTAAATATTTTAATTCATTAAAAAAGGTGGCTCTGAAGTTTACTCATCTTAGAAAAAATGATTACTTTTACAGTTAAAGACTAATAAAGCTAAACCTTAAAACCATGTGCAAAAATACACGTTTTATTTCAGAACTAAGCTTGTTTTTCAAGGAAAAAATAGAGAACAGCGCAATTTCAAGTATTTAAAGTATATTGGCAGTTTAAAAATGCATCAATGTGTCGGACAAAGTTATCGGGTTGTCGATGAAAGTCAATTGCAAGATGACAAGTATTCAAGTCCTGACTCTTCTCTTGCTGTTCCCTCAGTTCGGCATTGCTGGTGCGAGTCATTTCAAGGATTGCCAGTTCTCCTGCAAGAAAGACTTGTTCTACAGTTTCCTCTTCGACGAGTGTATTCGTTGGCGCAACTTGATGACCTGTGTGAGTCGTCAACTTGTCAGGAAGACTCCGCAGTTTCTGGCAAGAAAGGCGAAACCACCACATGCTTTGTCGTGGATGGCACAGATTTTCAAATACAGGCTGAAAGATGGAACTGATAGGCATGGCATGGTCTCATGTGGAGAACAAGAGGAAACTTACAATTGAATGAGTAAAATATTATTTTTGGATATTGATGGCGTCTTGAATACCGAGCGTCAGCACGATTATTGCGTATTTCGAGAATTATCTTTATTTTTGTGACCAAATAACAATAATCTCGAATAAATAATTGGTTCAAAATTATGGCAAATAATGACATTCAGCCTTCGAATAATGCGAAGCTAATTCTTACAAAGGCATCAGATGAAGAGGTGGCAAAAGGGGTTAATGATGAATATGGAGTGAAATACAGTTCAGATGGGAAAAAACTGATAAAAGCACCTAATGGCATACAGGACTATATCATCAAGCCAAGAACACAAGTGATATGCGATGACGCCTTCAGTGATTGCATTGGTTTGACGAGCGTGATAATTCCTAATTCCGTAACGCACATTGGGTTTGAAGCCTTTTTGGGGTGCACTGGTTTGACAAGCATTGAAATCCCCGAGTCTGTTACGCACATCCATCATAACGCTTTTGATCGTTGTCGCAATTTGAGAAGCGTCACAATATCAAGTCCAGTCATTTATTTGGGAATATGGGCATTCAAAGATTGCCGGAATTTGAGAGATGTTACTTTCCGCTATCATTCAAATTTTGAACAGAAAATTAATATAGAAATAGATGAAATGGCATTCATGCGTTGTCCTATTGAGTCATTGGTTATTCCCATTAGTCATGAAGAGGAATGGAGTAGACATTTCATAAATCAATTGTAAATACACGCAAGTCTAAAAAGGATAGTGATGATTCTCCATCCTGAAATGGTTTATGATTTTTAATGAGAAAGATTCTATTTTTGGATATAGATGGGGTGCTGAATACTGAGCGTCAGCATGATTATTGCGTTGAACGGGGCATTGCACCTGTTGACGGCTTTAGCTATTCTTTTGACCCGGAAGCCGTTGCTAACCTTACTCGGATAGTGGAGCAGACGGGTGCTGATATCGTCCTCTCATCTTCCTGGAAGTACTGGGGGCTCTCAGCGATGCAGAATATGTGGGCCAATAGAGGGCTGCCGGGGAAAATCATCGACATCACGCCCGATACGGTGAGTGACGATATGCTGCTAAGTGTTGACCTGGACATGATGTTACCGGCAGTAAAAGGCAGCGAAATCAAGGAATGGCTGGCCATCAGCGGCAGCCAAGTGACTCGTTACGCCATCCTCGACGACCAGTTCGATATGCTCCCGGAGCAGCAACCCAATTTTGTCCAAACCGACCCAAGGGTCGGCATCACCGGAGAAGATGCCAACAGTGTAATCGCGATACTGACTGATATGGCCACGGTAGCCGGGCCGATGGAACAGAACATCAACCGATAACACAGCAACAGGACAATTCGACTTGTTGGATAGCCTACTGGAGCGCAGTATGTAACTATTCAGCCAAAACACCCGCCACCAAATATCACGCTAAGTCGCTAAGTTTTTGAACTTCAGACAATTATCATAGTCAAGAGCACGGGAAATTAGAAGAAAATTAAATTTTAAAATATAATTTGTTCAATTTCCCGAAACATGGCGGCACCTCAGCAAATCGAACAAGTTCGTTTGCCTTCGGTTTGCACATGTTTTCCCGCCCGAGGGCGGTTAATATCACCAATGGGACAACTGCGATATCATTGCCAAATAAATGGCGTAATGTATTAAAGATTAAACTCTTAGCGACTTAACGCCTTAGCGTGAGGGAAAAGGCTGAATAGTTACCCACAGTATGCTTTTCCATAAATTACACATATTCATCGGGTAATATGAGGTGAAATATTGTGCTGATAATGTGCTTTTTGTTATCTTTGCACATCGTCCCTCGGCAATTGTTTTTCGTGGGACGCCAATCGTGAAAGGAGGAAAATCGTTATGGGAAACAAGCAATCAGATATGAATCGTCGCCGGTTCCTGCAGAAGTTGGGACTTGGCGCTGCAGTGATGGCTGTGAATCCGCTGGGTGTCCTGGCGGGAGAGAAAAGTGGACCGCAAGTCGGCGATGCCGGTGAAGCGATGAACCAGATGACCTATCGCGTGCAGCACCGCTCGGGCGACAAGGTGTCGCTGCTGGGCTTCGGCATGATGCGCCTGCCCGACGACCAGGACGAGGTGAACCGCCTCGTGGACTATGCCATCAAGCATGGCGTGAACTACTTTGACACCGCCCCGATGTACAAGGGCGGACGCAGCGAGACGATGACCGGGCTGGCCCTGAGCCGGCACCCCCGTGACAAGTATTTCGTTGCAACCAAGATGTCAAACCAGAAGGAGAGCCTCTGGTCGCTTGATGACTCCCGCAAGATGTACGAGAAGTCGTTCCGGGACCTGCAGGTCGATTATATCGATTACTATCTGCTCCACAGCGTCGGTGGCGGGGGGATGGACACGCTCAAGGGGCGTTTCCTGGACAACGGTGTGCTCGAGTTCCTGCTGCGGGAACGAGAGGCTGGGCGCATCCGTCACCTGGGCTTCTCCTACCACGGCGATGTCAGCGTGTTTGACTTCCTGCTCGACCACCAGGACGAGTACCATTGGGATTTTGCCCAGATTCAGATGAACTTTCTCGATTGGCGTCATGCCTCGCTCAACAAGTCGGGCTGGAGGCAAGACGCCGATGCCGAGTACCTATATGACAAGATGGAGAAGACCGGTGTGCAGACCGTTGTGATGGAGCCCCTCAGGGGCGGTGCGCTTGCCACCATGAACGAGGATCTCGTTCAGCGCCTGACCGCCATGCGGCCCGATGACAGTCCTGCCACATGGGCATTCCGTTGGGTAGGTTCTCATCCTAATATCCTCACCACGCTCAGCGGCATGAACCAGATGAGTCACATGGAAGAGAATGTCCGCACTTTCTCGCCGCTCGAGCCGTGCACCGACACCGAGAACAAGGTCCTCGAGGAGATTGCCGATGTCATGGCAGGCTTCCCCGTCATCCCTTGCACCGCCTGTGAGTACTGCATGCCATGCCCCTACGGGGTTGACATTCCCGGCAACTTTGCCTATTACAACGAGGCTGTTGCACAGGGAATTCTCCCGTTGCCCGACAAACAGGCGGCCGACTACATGGACCGCAAGCAGCAGTTTGCCGACGGCCTGCGCCAGGCTCTGCCCGATGCATCGGCATGGGCCACCCAGTGTGTCGACTGCGAAACCTGCCTCAAGAAGTGCCCGCAGCAGATTCGCATCCCCAACCAGATGGCCCGCATCGTCGAGACCCTCAGGCGAAGGTAATGATGCTCGCTTCTCTCAAACAACCTGTGATTAAACAACTGATTGATCTGATTGTTCTGAGGGCATCCGCGCCCCTGCTATAAGGGCCTGCGAATTAAACGAATTAAACGAATTGGCTGCCGCACTCCAACACAGGAGCGCGGCAGCCCTCTTTAACCTCTAACCTCTAACCTCTAACCTGCAAGCATCACCACGAGCCTGTGAGCAGGTAGCTGATGAGGATGGTGACATCATTGATGTCGGCGCTGCCGTTGGCATTCACATCGGCATGAGCGTTGCTGGCGGCTTGCCCGGTCAGCAGGAGCTTGATGAGCAGGGTGACATCGTTGATGTCAACATTGCCGTCGTTGTTGACATCGCCTTGGAGGTCTTCACGGTTGGGATACAGGCCCACATACATCGCCTGCCAGTCGTCGTAGGTGTACTGCAACACGGCGAGCGTGGCGATGTCAAAGTAGCCGTTCTCGATTCCGTACCATCCCCAATTGACATGGACGAGTCCGTTCTCGTCATAGCCGTCGATGACGAAATTGTGTCCCGCTATGATGCCATCGACGATGTTGATGTCCTTGGCCGAATACAGAATCGGGTTGCCCGAGGACAGCATGCTGTAGATCATCGTCATCCATGTGGGCTCGTCATAGCGGGAGCGGGGCACATAATGGGCCGTGTCATTGTAGTTGAAGTGCTTGGTAAAAGCCTCGATGATGCGCGCGTCGGTGGTGCCGCCGCCCAGCGCGTTCCATGTCGTCTGTGTCGCCACGCCGCAGTGGTAGCACAACTGGGCGACTGCGGTACCTTGCTCGTCGGTGTACTCGCCCTGATAGTCATCAATCATGTTGTCCCAGTCGTAGGTTGCCTGGGCAAAATCGACATGAACGGTCACATTGCCCTGGGCATACTGCACCGTCACCGATTCTTCGCCCGTGCCGTGCTTGGGAAACTTGTAGTAATTCATGTACTGCGCCATCGCCAGGGGACCGCAGCCCACCGAGTAGTGGCCACGGTCGGGGGTGTAGGTCCCGTACAGGCTCTGGTCAGCGACATAGGTGTCGAATGGGCACATGAATTTGAAGGGTTCACGCTGGCCCCATGTGGTGGTCAGCAGCGGCTGCACCCGGGTGGGGAACAGGGCGGGGTCGGGCTTGGTGGTCTGGCGTTGGGGCCCATGGCTGAGCAGGGCCTTGCGGGTCGCGTTGAGCCACCAGTTGAACCCCGGATTGCCGTCCGTCAGGTCCAGGGTGCCGTCGGTAGAGTAGGCCAGGATGGCTGGCATGTTGTCGTCGCTGCTGACGATGGCAAAGCCGCCGCCGGCTTGGCGGTAGAGCGCCATTCCGGGATAATAGGCCACCTGTTCAAGCGGCCGCGACGACTTGAGGATGCGGCTTGCGGCCGAGCGCATCTGGACCTCGCTCCGGATGCCGGCCAGTGCCGAACCTGCCGTCATGGCAGTCAGCACAACAATCAGATACTTGAGAAATTTCATACGCAAAAAAAAACATGAATGGTAATTATACAAATGCCGGCGACAAATATAGCGTTTTTTAATAACAGGATACCAATGTTGCATTATTTTTCACCACTATACGCGAATAATTACCGTTTTGCCATGCTCATGACCTGAAATTGAGGCAGATAGATGCCCTTGTTGGGCGATTGTCGGTGCCTGCCGTTTTGTAGCCTGCTCGGGACGAAATGTTGATACTTTTACGCAATAAATGGGCCTCTGTGTTGTAAAAATAACTGTCAGGCTTTTTGTAAATATAAAAAAAGATGTATTTTTGTTGCAGAGAAACCGTAAAAGTTATTACTCTTTATCATTAACATTAAAAACAAAAGTGAATGAAAAATAGATTCTTCATGCTTCTACTGACGGTGGCGTGTGCTATTGCCAGCGCACAGCCGCTTACGGTTAGAGGTACGGTCGTTGACCAGGCCAAGATGGACCAGTTCATCGACGACCTGATGGGCAAAATGACCCTGCAAGAAAAAATCGGACAATTGAACCTGCCCGTTACCGGTGACATCATCACCGGCTCGACGGTCAGCGGCGATGTGGTCGGCAAAATCAAGGCCGGACAAGTGGGCGGCCTATTCAACATGAAGGGCGTGCAGAGCATCCGCGCCTTGCAGGAGGTGGCAGTGAAACAGAGCCGACTGGGAATCCCCCTGATTTTCGGCATGGATGTTATCCACGGCTATGAGACGGTGTTTCCCATTCCTTTTGCCATGTCGATGAGTTGGGACATGGACGCCATCCGCAACTCGGCGCGCATCGCCTCGATCGAAGCCACGGCCGACGGCATCTGCTGGACCTTCAGCCCCATGGTGGACATCTGCCGCGAGCCGCGCTGGGGCCGCATGAGCGAGGGCAACGGCGAGGATCCTTTCCTGGGGTCGGCCATCTGCCGCGCGATGATTGAGGGCTACCAGGGTGTTGACCTGACCGACAAGACGACCATGATGGCGTGTGTCAAGCACTTCGCCCTCTACGGGGCACCTGAGGCTGGCCGCGACTACAACACTGTGGACATGAGCCATGTGCGCATGTTCAATGAGTATTTCCCTCCCTACAAGGCTGGCGTGGATGCCGGTGCCGGCAGTTTCATGACATCATTCAATGTCATTGACTACATTCCCGCCACAGGCAACCATTGGCTCATGACCGAGGTGCTGCGCGACCGCTGGGGCTTTGACGGCTTTGTCGTGACCGACTACACGGCCATCAGCGAGATGATGAATCACGGCATGGGTGACCTGCAGACCGTCTCGGCATTGGCGCTGAAGGCCGGCACCGACATGGACATGGTGGCCGATGGCTTCCTGGGCACCTTGGAGCAATCGTTGAGCGAGGGCAAGGTGACGATGGAGGATATCGACAAGGCTTGCCGCCGCATCCTCGAGGCCAAGTACAAACTGGGTCTGTTTGAAGATCCTTACCGTTACCTTGACGCCAAGCGTGCCAAGAAGGAAATCTATACCGACGAGCACCGTGCCGCCGCCCGCAAATTGGCTACCGAGACCTTCGTGCTGTTGCAGAACAAAGACAATGTGTTGCCGCTCAAGCGCACGGGCAAAATCGCCCTCGTGGGCCCGCTGGCCAACACGCGCGCCAATATGCCCGGCACATGGAGCGTGGCCGCCGCAAGCGACCGTTACAGTACCCTGCTCGAGGCTATGCGCCGCGCTGTGGGCGACAAGGCCGAGGTGATGTATGCCAAGGGCTGCAATGTGTGCTACGATGCCGAGTTGGAGAAGAACTCGACGATGTTCGGCCGCGAGATGCGCGACAACCGTCCTGTTGATGTGATGCGCGACGAGGCCGTGCGCATTGCCCAGGAGTGTGATGTGATTGTTGCCGCCATGGGCGAACCTAGCGAGATGTCGGGCGAGAGCAGTTCGCGCAGCGACCTGTCCATCCTCGACGCCCAGAAGGACCTGCTCACCGCCCTCAAGGCCACCGGCAAACCCATCGTGCTGCTCAACTTCTCGGGCCGTGCGACCGTGATGGATTGGGAGGTGGAGAACATCCCCACCATCCTCAATGTGTGGTTCGGCGGCAGTGAGGCTGCCGATGCCATCTGTGATGTCGTCTTTGGTGATGTGGCACCCAGCGGCAAACTCACGGTGACGATGCCCCGCAGTGTGGGCCAGATACCCATTTACTACAACCACTTGAACACAGGCCGTCCCAACCCCAAGTGGTTCTCAAAGTACACCTCCAACTACCTCGATGTGCCCAACGACCCGCTGTTCCCCTTCGGCTACGGCTTGAGTTACACCACCTTTGGGTACAGCCCGCTCACGCTGAGCAGCAACTCGATGACTACCGGTGGCAACATCACCGCAACCGTCACCGTCACCAACACGGGCAACTGTGAGGGCACCGAGGTCGTGCAACTTTACATCCGCGACCTGGTGGGCAGCATTGCGCGCCCCGTGCAGGAGTTGAAAGGCTTTGAGCGTATCACCCTCAAGCCCGGCGAGAGCCGCACCGTTTCGTTCACAATCAACGCCGACCTGCTCAAGTTCTACGACAAAGACCTCAACTACATCTGCGAGCCCGGCGACTTCGAGGTCATGGTCGGCCCCAACTGCCGCGACGTCCAGCGCCTCCCCTTCACCCTGCAATAACCCACCGATCCCCAACCCCAACCCAACCAACAAAGAAGTCGCTGAATTTTCAGCGACTTCTTTGTTGTACATAACATGAGTTCTTTCGGGCGATAGGGTTCGATGATGTGATTGTTGAATAGGCGGTTCTTGGTTTTGTCAGTGCGATGGTGTAAAAAAAAAGCGTTGGATTGTTAGCGGAAAACTGTTATTTTTATTAATTTTGCGGGAAAATCTATTGCCTTTATGAACAAAATCAACCAACCAGAAAAATTGTTTACCAAGTCGGCGTTCAAGATTGCCCTTGAGTGCCCACGCAAGTTATATTACTACCGTAATCCTGATGTATATGCCAATGCGGATGCTGATGACGAGTTCCTGCAGGCGTTGGCCGAGGGTGGTTTCCAGGTGGGTGAACTCGCCAAAATCTATTGCGAGGTGCCTCTCGAGAACGATGTCAAGGAGAAAGACTATGCCGGCTCGTTGGCCCGTACCCAGGAACTGATGCAGCAACAGCATGTGAATATCGCCGAGGCGGCATTCCGTTTTGGCAATCTGTTTGTGAGGGTGGATATCCTCAGGCGAGACGGCCATGTGATTGATCTGATTGAGGTCAAGGCAAAATCGTGGAATCCCGATGTGGACAAATTTGAAGGCACTCGGCCCGCGGGCTGTGTACAAAGTGATATACGGCCCTATGTCTATGACGCCGCATTCCAGAAGTATGTCGTCACGCAGGCGTTACGGGAGTTGTATCCCGGAGAACAATTCACCGTGCGTGCCCGGCTGATGATGGCGGACAAAAGCAAGACTACTGACATAAATGGACTGAACCAATTGTTCAAAATCAGGAAAGTGGGCAATCGGTCTGAAGTTGTTCGGGCCGATAACATTGACCAAGTGCTGGCCAAGTCTCATGTTCAGGTGCTCACGGCATTTGATGTGGACGGGTTGTGTGACCGCGTGATTGCCGGCACCACCACTGAGCAAGGCAAGGATGGTTTCATGCTCAACATGAAGTTCCTGGACTATGTCGATGCGATGTCCAAAAAATACTGTGACAACGAGTCTTGTACCATTTCACTGGGTTCAAAATGCTTTAAGTGCCAATTCCAGAGCAACGGCAGTGATGGCAAGAAAGATGGCTACAAGGAGTGTTGGCGCGAGGTGGCTAAGTTTACTGATAAAGACTTCAACGAGCCGCTTGTCAAGGACCTGTGGGCTGGGTATCTGGGTACGAAGCGTGATGTGTGGACAAAAGCCGGCGTCTATAAAATGGCGGACATAACAGAGAAGTTGCTTGATCGCCACAATGCGAAAGATACAAAACCGGGCCTTGACCACTGTGAACGCAAATGGCTGCAGATTGCAATGGCCACAGACAATAAGGACCTGCTGGCCGACTATGCCAGTGACATTCTGGACTGTGGCGCCTATCTTGATGTGGAAGGTCTGCGGCAGGAGATGGCAAAATGGAAGTTCCCGTTACACATGATTGACTTCGAGACCACGGCGGTGGCCTTGCCCTATTATGAGGGGATGCGCCCCTATGAGCAGGTGGCATTCCAATTCTCTCACCATATCATTGAGAAAACCACTGATGGCGGTTACTCCATCCGTCATGCGGGACAGTACTTGAACAAAGATGTTGCCAAGTTCCCCAACTTCGAATTCGTTCGGGCATTGCGTGAAGCGTTGGGTCATGATGAGGGCACTATCTTCCGCTATGCGCCCCACGAGAATTCCATCCTGCGTGCCATCTATAAGCAATTGGAAGAGAGTAACGAGTCCGACAAGCAACAACTGATGGACTTTATTGACGAAATCACTCATGCCAAGGACAAAAGGACTCACAAGATGCTCCATCAAGGCAAGCGCGACATGGTCGACCTGTGGGATGTCGTGAAACGCTACTTCTATGAACCGCGTGAGATGGGCGGCAGCAACAGCATCAAGGAGGTGTTGCCTGCGGTACTCAACATATCTCAGTTCCTCAAGGATAAGTACTCCAAGCCCATCTACGGCAAAGAGATACCCAGCCAGAATATATCCTCGGCCAAGCCTATCGCATGGATTACCTACGATCCGACAGGCCATGTCGAGAATCCATACCATCTCTTGCCGCCCGTTAGCAGTTTGCTCGGCATCCCTATCATTGATAACGATATGCTCGAGAAGATAGGAGAAGACATGACCATTGCCAACGGTGGTGCTGCCCTCACGGCCTACAACAAACTGATGTTCTGCGATGCCAGCATGACCGACGCACTGCGCGAGGCCCTGCTCCGTTACTGCGAACTCGACACCATGGCCATGGTCTTCATCTGGGAATTCTTCAACGATAATGTATAACTCAATAATACTACTTTTGAATTATGGCTAATACTTCTAATCGAACAAATAAATTATTTGGATTTAATTATCCATCCGCAGATAAGATTGGCTCAAGGACGTCAACAATAGCAAGGTCTATGGCTTCAACTTTAATGCCGAGAATAGGCGCAACTAAGGCAATACAATTACAAATGGCGGCATTGCTTTATTATGGGAAAGAATTCTGCCAATTAAATCGGAATCAGCAGGAATTGATAAAGAAAGATTTTGATAAAGACAAGGATCATCGTGAGATAATAAAGTGTGTCTATTGTGGAGACAAAGCAACACATTTGGATCATTTATATCCTTTAGTCGATGATAAGAATCCGACAGGATTCGCCTCAGAGCCAGCTAATCTCGTACCGTGTTGTGGGAAATGTAATCAGAGCAAGGGCTCAAAGTTATGGGACGACTATATGAATCTAGAAAACTATAATGAGTCAAAATCTGACACAAACGACATAAAGAATAGGAAAAAAGCTATTTACGATCGTTTGCGTTGTGATCGAATACGTCTTGAAAATGGAGAAAAAATAACAATTAATTTAGAAACAAGAAAAGCTAATTTAAAAAAGTACAGTGAATATTTTAAGTTCATAGATAAAGAGGGCAATAATGATAAACGTAAACTGAAATTATTAGAGAGTTCGGAACAGATTAATAATAAGTGGACCGAATTGTACTCCAAAATTAAGAATGCTTTAGAAAATGCTGAGATACAAATAGCAGCGTTTTATGCAGGATTTGAAGATTCAGTAATGGGGGAAAAACCTGATTTTGATCGTTTTCTGAAAGAATATAAAAAAAGAAAGAAAGCAGAGCGGTTAAGTTATTTGGAGTTAGATAATACAATAATTAAAAACGCAAAAAATGCTTATGAAGACGGTATTAAGCATGGCGAATCTTCAGACCATGACCGACAAGTTCTGGAATTAATACGATTAGATGAGGTTTTAGATAAAGCCCCAAATGATTAATAGTGCAACTCAATCGTCTATTATAGATGATTAGTTGTATATGTGTTAAAGATGTTTCAGTCACGTTGATATCGAAGTTTGAGGATTGTCCAGTTTTTCTGACAGTAGTGTCAAGTTATTTAGACGGGGATTGCTTGTGGATGTGGGAGGTTTATTCTATTTTTGCAGTGAATTAATCATCCAGAGGGCAGCATGATGCTCAACAATTATCTTGTTGTTCTCTAAAACAGTTAAACAATTTAATCGATTATGAGAATGGAGCAGCACATTGATTCGAGTAAGTTTATCAATCAAGTCACAGAACTTTATGCAGCAGCATTGGACGAGACCATTGCGCTGTTGAAAAGCAGTGAAAAGGGACATTACATCGCTATCCCTAATTGGGAAGACGAAGTCGCAGCCATTAGTTGGGATGATGTGCCCATCAGCATCTGGGGCGTTGGCCTTAATGACGAAGACCACATCTGTGTCAAAGCCTTTGTTGCCGATGTAGGCTATGGTCATAGTGAAGAAGACTTCCCCCAGGAATGGACCGATATCACTATAGAGAAGATCAATGCATCGAGTTTTCCCGAGCTCTATCGTTTTGTCGCCGACAACATCGATAAGGCGATGTCAAAGGAAGATGCCGATAATATTGAATGGGAATAAGGCAGTAGACTACTGATAGCGCTAACGCTGATTATACGGATTATCGCTGAAGGCTTTATTCGGCACTAATTTGTGTAATCAGCGTTTAGCGTTGCGACAATCAGAATTCAGAAAACTCAGATTAATCAGTTGTTGATTCTTTGTGTCCAGTTTTTCCGACAGGGGGTGTAAAGATATACCGATGGAATTGTGTGGGACGGATCGAAAGATTCGTCCTACTTTTGCAGTGTCATTTTTTTGAAGGGGGATAATTGGAGTTGATTATTTGCTTCTTTCAGAAAAAAACATTATATTTGATTAACAAAATAATTATGAAGAATATGGAAAAATATCACATTGGACACGAGATTGAGAAAGAAATGCGGGCAAAGGGAATGACCGCAAGGCAGTTGGCTGATGAGATTAACCTCTCGCCGCAGGCCGTGTATGACATCTTCAAGAAGAATCATATCGCCACCGACCGTCTGGCCGAGGTGCAGCGTGTACTGGGACGCGACTTCTTTAAGGAATTGTCGCAAGTGGTCACGAACGGTGGCGTGCTGGCTGAGGAGGAAGATGAGAGCGTTGTTAAGGAGCGCTTCGAGATGCTGATGCCTGAGGACAAACTCCGCGTGATTGACCGTGAGCGGTTCTATCAACTGGCCGAGGAGTTTGTCAACACCGAGCATCACAAGCCGTTGGTTATTTTTTACAATGACTGGCAGTTGGTCCAGAAAGATATCATTGAACTGTACTCCGATAGTGACTTGAGGCCCGGCCAAGTATTGTATGTTGATCTTCCGTCTTTGCATAAAAAAGGAAAAGCAGACGACGAGATCATCCGTGACTACAAGGCCATGCCTCAGCCCATCGTGAGAGTGTATTGCGGGAACCTTAATGAATCATTCAGTTTCATGAAGAAACTGGCTGACGAGACCGGCAAGAAAGTGTATGCCTATTGCTTGGAAACCAATGACCTCCAAGATGACCATTGGGACGGTATAATATATCGGGACCATGCCATCGAATCCTTTGGCGGCTGGTGTAAGCAAATCCATTTTGCCTATGTTGACGACGAGAGGCAAAGTTACAGGCGCAACCGTCAATTGTATCTGGCTTACAAGGGACGGGATATTATCTGGTTTCTCAGGAGTAAGATAGGCGTGATTCCCAGGCTTAATCCGAATGCTCAGAGAGACCATGCTTTGATTTGGGATTGGCTGAACAACCCCAATCGCCTCATGGAAGACTATCGGCAGTGGATTGAAAAGAAGGCTGAGGACAACTGTCAATTGTCGTTCGTCCCCCTCATGTATATCGACGACGAAGTCATCATCAAGAAGGAAGACAAATCCAGATGGAGAATCATCCTTCCCGCTTGCGAGAACTACAAGTTGTATGTAGCTGATTGGGCGCTCACTCGACTCGAGAAGGCCTACGCCCTCACTTCGCTATGGATCGACATCGACGAAGGCGGGGTCAACGACTATGAGGGGTCATTATGGCAAACTCGCATCGGCAGAATGGGCCAGGAGACCGAAACAGAAGGATAATCATACATTGCATTGCGCAATTTGGCTTGAATAACACTCACTTATATAATGAATAAAACAAACAATACCAAGATGACAACTTACATTTTTAACGGAAGGCCCTTTTGCTTGAAAAACGAACATTTGCTTCAGCGTGAACAGCGAATCTATGACCTGCTGGTCAAGGATTATGACGAGCGTATTGTGTACCCCTATGAATTAGAAACGGCCGATGGCAGGCTGGCTACTCGTTGGTGTCATCTCACCGCCGACGATGTGGCTGCATTGCTGGATGGTAGTGATGAACGCCCGATGGTCCAGCGCGTGGATTGGAGCAATGAGAATGACGGTGAAGTCATGACGGTGAAACGCATTGCTCCTGCAGCCCATTTCACATTGACATGCACCCTGCTGGACGAGGGCATGCGAGTGCTGCCGTTTGATGTCTATCTGACAATGGAGGATTTCGTGGCATTGATGTTGCGCATCATGGACAGGGCCTCTTATGGCATGAATGACCTAGAGACACTGCACCCCGCAACCCACCAGCGCATCATGGACAAGTGCCCGGAGCCTGTGGGCAAGAACAGCCTCATCGTCCTCTCGACCGCTCAGGAAATCCGCGCCCGGTCAAAGGGCTTTGGCGAGGCGGGAGACGAGGTGTCCATCAAGGAGACTGGCAAGGACAGTATCTGTCATGTGGTGGCCACCATCAGTGAAAAGTGTGTTGAGTTCTACGAAGAAACGGCCGAGGATTTTGACATCAATCCCATTGCCGAAATCACCGTTGCCGATGTGCCAGCCCTGTGCCGCGCTCTGGGCACCTATAATGCTGATGGCTTGCTTCACGCGCTCGAGACCGTGCTGAAAGGCAGCGATGGAACCTTGGCACCGATTAAGGCCTTCTTGACCGACCACGATATCAAGTACGCTCTCAAGAAATACGAGTAGCCAGAGGGGCAAGCATCTTTGTTGGAAATAACATCAAATAAATAAAATAATAGTACAGATATGGCAAATTATGTGTTTTCAAATTATATGATTGAAGGCAAGAAGGCTGAACTCGACGAGTTTGATGAGGTAATCAGCGAGAAAAAGTACCATTGGTACTCTAATGGCAGTCAAGCCTCAAGCCGCTTGGCAGCACTGGCAGCATAGCATGACCATAAGGGCTGTAAGGTCAATTATGTGACAATGTCACTGATAAAGATAGTCTAATAAGTTGTTTATCTGGGCAAGGTTTGATATAATATGAGCAGGAGCAGGTTGCGTAGCCGGTGGATGAGGAAGAAGTTTGATTCGAATAGACGCAATCCCCACAAATATGATGAGATGCCCAAAAATTCGGTTCCTAGGCATATTAACATGTATTGCAGTTGGTTGATGGTTGGTTGGCTGCAAGAGAGTGGCTCATTCGGTGGTCACAAGGTCCGGCACGCAGGGCACCGCATGGTCAGTGGCATCGTGCGACAGAAGATGAAAGAGGAACTGCGTGAGGAAATCGCCAATGAACTTAACCCAAAGAATAAAGAATAACCGATTCATCTTGCAGTAAATAGAACCGTCCGGTTTTTCCGACACATGGTGTCAAGTTATACCGACGAAAAATCGTAGGCTGGTCACAGGATTCGCTATAATTTTGCAGTGTCAAATCTTCGGAGAGGGGATTTGGCGCTGCAAAGGATTATTCATCAATTAAAACAGATCGAATTATGACAGTAAAAGAATTAAAGAACGCCCTGCAGGGCATCAGCGAGCCTATCGACCGCATCGCCGGTTTCTGTGACAACTACGACCAGATGTTTGAGCGTTGCGAGGTGCGTGTTAACGAGAACACCGTGGAGATTGACACCGATAAGGACTTCTCCGATCCCAAAAACTGTCAGACTGTTACCGAATCTATTGCTCAGATTCTTGCCTTGCCCGATGAGATGGATAACCACTTCGTTTTGTATGAGGGCGAGGACAATCATGCCGAGACTGTCATGCTCACGCGAGATGTCCACAGGGTCACTGTCGTGAACGGCACAACGGGGTGTGGGATCAGTCTGCAAGGTCCGCAGCCGAGAGGCATATTGAATCAGCACTGCTATTTGACTAAATTGTTCGTGGACGATGAGCGAGCCAAGTCGCTCAACCAGGAGTTTTACGACTTCCTGGACGAATTGGACATCACCTGTGACTTCATGGATTCCCGTGAAACAGATGAAGGCATTTTCGTCCAATTTGTCGCTGATGGGGTCTCGAGTGCGACGGTGATTGCCTTGATGGCCGGCACTTTCAAGGATGTGGTTTTCTGCCGCGTTCCGTATGCCACCTACGATGATGAGGTCTATCGGCTCACCAATGACCATGAGGGCCGCTGCTGGGGCAAGCATGCAGCCGTCTATGTGCCTGCCGACGACCGTGAAAGTGTTATCAATTATGAGCATTATAAGTATTGCATTCAGGACATGGTCTATGCCAAGAGGGAGTGCGACACCGAACAGGAAGTGGAGCAGTTCTTCGCCGAATACAACCCCGACAAGGAACTGGGCGACATCGCAGTGCATTTTGTCAGCCGCTATATCGACAATCCTCTTGACCTCATCCTGAAACCTTGGCCCGAAGATGATTACGAGTTTACTATTGTAAAATTCAGCAAAAATGACTAAATTTGCATTCAAATATTATTAATACCAGATTCACAATCAATGGATGTCTTGACTATGAACGAAAAAAAGATAAAAGTGTATGCCCAAGTTGGAGACGATTTGCTTTTTGATGTATATGTGACCGTTCCCCAAGATGTTTGGGACGAAGAAGTGGACGGGCTCGAAGGGGCGGTGAGAGACGATATTGCAAACTGTGATGACGACGAGGACTTCGAGCAAGACCTTGCTGATGAGCGCTATTATGGTGGCTATATCGGTTCAGCTGATGGCTCTAGCCACGGTTATACTTCTGCTCACGGACGCATAGCTTACCACCTGGTCTCCTGTCAATTCGGTAGTATACTTGCAAGCCTCGGAGTTCTCGAACAGTTGCGTGATGCCATCGTCAAGGATCTTGTTGAGAGTGATACCGGGCATCAGCATGAGGTTGAGCTACAGAGGCTTAAAAGTATTAAAAACTTTGTGCAAGCGATGTTGGGCGAAGATGAGGACGATTACGAGTGTTACGAAGGTAGTGGCAGCGACAGTGACGAAGAACAAATCGTCACAATCTGGGACCGCTATCCTCTTGAGCTGTTGGATGAACTGGCCGAGAGGGTCTATGGCGTTCCACAAAAGAAAACCATTGTATATTTGCACGGCTATGGGTCCAGCAGCCAAAGCAATACAGCGAATTATCTGGCCAAGAACATGCCGGAATACAATGTGATCGCTCCTGATATCCCTATTGACCCGGCAGAGGCGCTGCCATTCTTGAAAGACTACTGTGAAGCCCATCATGCCGACCTCGTTATCGGTACCAGCATGGGAGGCATGTATGCCATGCAGATGACCAATTGTCTGCGCATCTGCGTCAACCCCGCCTTGCATCTTTCTCAAGTGAAAGATGTGTTGCAAGTGGGCACTTTTGAGTATTTCCAGCCAACAGCAGACGGGCGGACGCACTACACGATTACCCAAGAGATCATCAAGCACTTTAAAGAAATGGAGCAGAGCCTGTTTGGCAGTGAGAGAAGTGAAGGCAGGTATGACTGTTGGGGCTTCTTTGCCGACGGGGACACACTGGTCAACTGCAAGGACGAGTTTGCCCAGCATTTCACTCATGTGTTTGATTTCCACGGCGAGCACCGCATGAACAATCAGATCATCCGCGACATCATCATTCCCGCCGCCAAAAGAATCCTCAAGGAGTAATCAACCATTCAGCTATTGCAGAGTTATCCACTGCTGGTGTCAGGGTTCATATTGCTGGCACCAGTAGTGGAACCGCAGCAGGAGCACTATGGCTACTGTGCAGAACAACTTGTTCCAGACCGAGATGTTTCCAACAATCGCAGGCATCCAACACACGGCGATCATCAGCACACCTGCCACAACATGAATCGTTACCATAAAAATCTTGTCCTTGTTCATAATCTTAAAAATCATTACTTCCTTACTTTGGCATTAAAATGTAAAAATGCCCCAAAAAATTAAAACAGAAACCCGATAAAAAATTTGTGACCCTTTTTTTGAATTTTTTCATGGTTGTTTCTATGTTAAATAGGCACCTTTTTCTAGCGAATAATTATTCGTTAAAATGAGTTAAATTATTCATTTTGATTTGGCAGACAGGATGATTTTCAGTATATTTAATCTCAGGAAAAATTCTAGTTGTTTGTTGAATCAAATAAAACATAACATAATGAGAGGCATCCGAAACGCTCACTTGAAGGGAGTAGGAACAACTAAATAAATCATTGATTATGGGATTAGCAATTACAAATTATGGTGTGAAATTTTTCAGGAATGGTGTTGAGATCACTGACGGTGTAAAGATCACTCAAGACCAGGTTGCCGTCGGCTCGGCCTGCGAGAACCCTGTCTGCATCATCTTCCCGTACTATGTCAAGGAAATCAAGGACCACGCGTTCCAGAATCTCGACTCCCTGGAGGCGATCTACATTCCCGAGGGGCTGAAGGAGATTGGTTACAATGCCTTTGCCGGCTGCTCCAACCTGCGCCATGTCATCGTTCATGACTCCGTAGAGACCATCGAGAACAGCCAGCCGGAACGCAAGTGGGATATCTCAACGGGCAGGCAGTGTGATTTCCTTGCCGAGAAGCTGATGGAAGGAGGCTATGAGGTGCATCTCTACAAGAGCGGCGAGAACTTCTCCTGGGACTGATGGGGCAGTGACGACGCTCTTAACATCAAATTGTTGTCAGATTCCCGTGTTTCCAAATGCCTCTATCTCAATGATTTGAAAAATTCTTGAAAAATATTTCCGAAATTTTTGAATTTTTTGGGCCTCGATTACATATTATCTGTGAATTTCATTTCTAACTTTAAATAATAACTGCTATGACAACAATCAAAACTTCTTCACTGAGAACTTACAACCGGGTACACAACTACCTTTACAACAAGCACATTGAATGCTGGGCTGACCTCGAAAAACTTGAAATATCCTTCTTTGGGCTTGACAAAAATCAAACCGACCAACTCCTTGAAAAACTCATCAAAAATTTCCACTTGAAACCAATTTCGCAACGCACTCTCGCTGCATAATTTGATTGCCATGGTCTGGAATTGGGTGGATTGATGCTAAAATCCACTTAATCCCAATGACTTAGCATCATCATTGTTGTGCCCGCTTGTCGAGCATGACGCCACCATTATCGCATTTTATCAACCAATTAATATAGTATTACAATGGAGAAAGAGAACAATACAACCAAGTGTGCAACCAGCAAGCAACTCACCTTATTGAAGGCTGTTGAGACCATCGTCGAGCAATCCTGTGACTCGCAACTGTGCCCCTTGTTCCTGAAGCAATGCAAGAAAGAAATCAAACTGGTCGCCGAAGCCTACAACATCACGCCGCAGCAAGCCATCCTGTTCTGCATCACGGTCGAATGCGGCCCCCGCAATGTGCGTCTCATCGAGTTATCCCAGCATCTCAACATGAGGAATGTCGCGAGCCTTTCTTTTGATGCCGATATCAAGGCCATGGTTAAGATGAGGCTGATGCGCTATCGTGACCAGAATCGTGAAGCGTTTGGTATACCAGAGCATGTAATCAATGCCTTGCAGGAAAACAAGGCACAAATCCTGCCCACGCTGAAAGTAGATGATGCCCCTGCGATGCTCGACCAGATGGGCGAGTGGTTCAATGCTCTGGACAATAACGACATCAGCCCCGACGATTTGCGCAACGACTTGTTGATGCTGTTCAAGGACAATCAGCATATCGGCTTTGCCAAAAAGATGCTTGACTTGAAACTCCCCGGCGCCAACATGATGTTGCTCTCGTTCTTCTGCAGCCAACTCATCAATGAGGATGATGACCGCATTTGCAGCCATCAACTGAAGTGCCTTTATGAGAGATGCTACGAGCACCGTTCGACTGTCATGCATCTTGCCCATGGCGCTCATGTCCTTGCTCAGATGGGATTGATTGAACCCGCCTGTGAAGAAGGCAGGGCTAGCACCACGACCTTTATGTTGACGAGTAAAGCGAAAACAGACCTGCTGGCTGAATTTGACCTTACCGAGCCCGAAATTAGACTGAGCAATGTGCTTTATCCTGAAAGCATCACGCCCAAGGTCCTGTTCTATCCCAAGGCGATGGCGCAGCAGATCAAAGAGTTGAATTCTTTCCTCGAGGTTGAAAAATTCAAACAGATTCAGCAGCGCATGATGGACAACGGTTTCCGCACAGGCTTCGCATGCTTGTTCTACGGCGCTCCAGGTACGGGAAAGACCGAGACCGTTTATCAGCTGGCGAAAAAGACGGGCCGATGTGTCATGGCTGTGGATGTGCCAAAAATCAAGAGCAAGTGGGTGGGCGACAGCGAGAAGAATATCAAGGCGCTCTTTGACAAGTACCGTGAACAGGTCAAGCGCAGTGATGTGGCACCCATCCTGTTGTTCAACGAGGCCGATGCCATCTTCGGGGTGCGCAAGAACGGGGCCGAGAATGCCGTGGACAAGATGGAGAATACCATCCAAAACATCATCTTGCAGGAGATGGAAAGCCTGAACGGCATCCTCATCGCCACGACCAATCTCGCCACCAATCTGGATAGCGCCTTTGAGCGCCGTTTCCTCTACAAAATCGAGTTTGAAAAGCCCGATGCCAAAGTGCGCAGTCGCATCTGGCAAAGTATGGTGTCCGGCCTGAGCGACAGCGATGCCGATGCTTTGGCACAAGCCTATGAGTTGAGCGGAGGCCAAATCGAGAACATCGCCCGCAAAGACACCATCAACCGTGTCTTGTATGGCGACTGTGTCGGCACCGACCGTCTCTCCACCCTCATGGACTACTGCAGGGCCGAGACCATGCGATCCACCGATAAGCCTCGCAGGATGGGCTTTACCCAGTCTTGAAAAATCTGTCAAGTTTTTCCGACACAGGGTGTCATGACATACCGACGCGAAATGCTTTATGGGGTCGGTGGACGGCTGTAACTTTGCACCATGAAAAATAAAATGAAAGGAGAAAATATGATTAAATTGATTTTTGCATCGTTTTTATTCTTGGTAGTCATCGCTGTCGTCTGCTTCCCGCTGTTTGTGCTTTGGATGGGGATTTTTGCCCATCTGTCCTTCTGGGGTCACATTTGTGTGACCTCACTCGGTTTGATCCTGTGCTATATGGTCAAGCCCGTGTCGATTCTTACCGGTAATGATTATCAACTTTTCTAAAACCAGTTGCCAATGAATGAGATTGAACAAATAGTTGAAAAGATGACCCAGTTCGAGGCTATTGAGAGCGTGGTGCGCGATGCCCAGAATTCTGAATTGGATGCCGCTTTCTTTAAACATGTGGGCCCGATTCTCAAAAAGATTGCCGACAAGCAAAACCTTACCGAGGATCAAGCTCTGATGTTCTGTCTGATGATGAACTTCTGCGACAGTTCCCACATCAGGCTGGATTTAGGGCCTTGGCTTGTTCATGGCTCTTGTTACTGCGCCCTTATAAGGGAGTCCTTTATTATGTAATAATAAAGGGGAACTTTGAGAGCAAAAAAAATGAATATCTTAACAAAGCTTAACGCGTAAAATTTGGTAGTTTCAAATGTTTTTTCGTACCTTTGCACTACAATTTAGCAATGGTATGAAGAAATTAATCAAAAATCAAAGTTGAAAAATCTGGAGACGGCGCAAAAAACCGTCTCAATCGCGCATCACAATCACACAAAGCTGACCATCAATGATTTAAGGTTTAATGTGGTTGTGAAATATTCTAAAAACATTTTGTGATTTGAAAAATATGTGTGATGGCTTTCGGGCTGTTGCAATGGAATCATCACCTCTTCTCGGCGGTTTCCACCGGGAATGCATAGAAGGTGCCTTGGGAATTTGGCCATCTGGCTGTACTGTATTAATAATGTTAATTTACAAATATTTATTTGAAATAACATAGAGAAATCGATTAATTAACGAACAGTAACTAGTCATAAAACACAGAGTATGAAGACGAAGAAAAACAACAAGAAGAGTGCAGAAGCCATTAGTGACTTTGAGATTCAGCAAACTGCCGAGAATTTCACCTTCGACACCGAGAAAGAACCCACCTCGCTGCTCGAAGCCATCGACAATGTGACTATGATTGTCCACGGGATGGACGCTATGGATTGTGACTTGTTTGAACCCTCCCATTGCTGCGGCAACAACCTTGACTATCTGTCCAAGCGCTTGCACATCACCCCCATTCAAGCCATTCTGCTCAGCGTCTGCATCGAAGAAGGCCCCACCGGCATCACATTCAATGATTTCTCAACCTCATTGAGCATCTCCAAGGCACGCAGTATGGGACTGGCACCGCATCTCGACGGAATGGTGCGCAACAGAATGCTGACCACATCGAACAACTATCGCGGTGAAGTGTGCTATGATATGCCGCAGCGCATCATCAAGACGCTTACCGATAATCTTGACTATCAGTTGCCGCAGCGCAAGGCCAAGAGCGACGAAGAAGTGCTGGACCTCTACCGCTGCTGCATCGGGGACGCCAAGAGAGAGAATATGCCCCAAAGCATCATCTTGGAAGACATCGCGGCATTGCTCAAGGAGAACAAGAAGATTCACATCGCCAAGGAAATCGGCAAAATGAAGCTGAATGTCGTGAGCTCTATGATACTGCTGTTCTTCTGCGACCAACTCGTCAATTACGAAGAGAGCGTGATAGAAATCTCCGATTTGAGCTGTCTGTTCACCAATAGGCAAGATTTCTTTCCGGTGCGCACGGCCCTTCGTTCTGGCCACCACGAACTGATCGTGAACGGCGTCATCGAAAATGCCTTCAACAACGGCTTGGGAGACATCTGCGCATTCTCGCTCACTGAAGCCGCTCGCGAGAAACTGCTCTCGAGCATCAAATTAAGCCTTGCCGAAGAAAAGGTGAACGGCCTCTTGAACAGTGCTGACATCAGCCCCAAGGAACTGTTCTACACCGAGAAGGTTGGCAAGCAAGTGGACAAGCTGCGCGGCTTCCTCGACAATGAGAATTATAAGGTGCTGGTCGAGCGAATGAAGGAGCGTTTCAACCGCTGTGGACTCACTTGCTTGATGTACGGCGGACCGGGCACTGGCAAGACCGAGACCGTCTATCAGCTCGCTCGGCAGACTGGCCGAGACATTATGACCATCGAAGTGCCGCAAATCAAGAGCAAATGGGTGGGCGAGAGCGAGAAGAATATCAAGGCCGTCTTCGAGAAATACCGCGCAATGGT
Organism: uncultured Prevotellaceae bacterium; assembly: GCA_900322135.1. Taxonomy (GTDB): domain Bacteria; phylum Bacteroidota; class Bacteroidia; order Bacteroidales; family Muribaculaceae; genus Sodaliphilus. The sequence goes on along the minus strand of ONYP01000001.1, from coordinate 29,550 downwards.
CGCAAAGGCCGAAGTGGCACCTATTCTGCTGTTCAACGAAGCCGACGCCATCATCGGTGTGCGTATGAGCGGAGCCGAAAGGTCGGCCGACAAAATGGAGAACTCCATCCAAAACATCATCTTGCAAGAGATGGAGACACTGGACGGCATTATGATTGCCACCACCAACTTGACCGAGAATCTGGACGATGCCTTCGAGCGCCGCTTCCTCTACAAGGTGGAGTTTGAGCGTCCCGATGCGAGCGTGAGAGCGCACATCTGGCACGCGATGCTTCCCGAGCTGGACGACAGCGAGTGCAAGACACTGGCCGAAGGGTTCGACTTCAGCGGCGGTCAGATCGAGAATGTGGCTCGCAAATACGCCATCGACAGCATCTTGGGCGACTTGGACCAAGTTGACCGCTTGACCGAGCTGACCTCCCTCTGCAGCGAAGAACGCATCAACGACTCTATGGCAGACCACCGCCGTGTGGGTTTCGTGGCGTGAAGCGCCGAACCAACAGATTGACTTCTATTCATATGTTAAACCATAAAACCATTTTGAGATGACAATCACCATCAACTGCAACAATCCGTATCGTGCCAACCGTGTCCACAACTACTTCTACAACAAGGGCGTGCAAGTGATGCTCTGCAACGACGAGACCTCAGTGTCGCTCTTCAACCTTGACCGCGACCGAGCCGAGCTCTTGCTCGCCGCGTTCACCAAGCACTTCCATCTGGTTCCCGCCACTGCCCATGCTCTGGCCTCATAAATTGTCCACGGCCTATGGATAAATCAACTACCTAAGGAAATAAACAGTATTGATCACGCTTGGGCAGTGATCGCACCCAAGTCATTGCCCAAGCACTTACCTCAAGATGAACCATAATAGACAATATGAAAAAGATTGAAGACATTAAAGCTACTGGAAATGTGGACTATTGGAAATGTGTATCGTAATCGTGAAATAATGATATTGGCTCATCCCGAGCAATATGGCCCAATCATCACGCAATTTAGTGCAGGCGGTCTTGGAGCTTGCCTACAAGCGAGAGGTCAGCATCTCTCAATTGGCGCAATGCTGGCAACACACCGAGTAGCGGTGCAAGTGTCCCGAGTGCGATTGCGGATACAGTAGCCGTTTTCCTCAAGGACTGCCTCATTGGACTGTTCTGAAGGACATTTTCAAAAAAACAGCACAGAAAACAGATTCAAACACTTCAAAGTAACATTATGGGAAACAACATCGACAATAATAGAATGAAAATAGTTGTATTAGGAGACATACATGGTCTCACTGTGTGGAAGGACATCATAGAAAAAGAACAGCCCGACCAGGTGATATTCTTGGGGGATTATGTGTCGTCCCATGAGGGTATTTCCGAGTCGGATCAGGTGTCAAATTTCCTGGAAATCCTGCGCTTCAAGGGCCACCATCCCGAGACCATTCTGCTTCGTGGCAACCACGATCTGCAGCATTTGGACTATTACTGGGCTGAATGCAGCGGCTACTTTCCATGGGTTGCTGAGTTGATGGCAGATCTCAAAGAGGAATTCCTTGCCAATACCCAATGGATTCATATGATGGGCAACACAATATTTAGCCATGCTGGGATTTCAACGAAGTGGCTTGAGTCAAATCATCTCACTTTAGACAGAATTAATTCACTCGACCCAAGCGAACGGTTTGGATTCTGCTCTAGCGATCCGCGGGATATTTATGGCACCTCACCCGAACAGCCACCCACATGGATTCGACCGGAGACATTGGTCAATGTAATGATTCCGGGCTATGACCAAGTGGTCGGTCATACACCAGTGGAGCATTGCTTCAACATGAAGAACTCAAGCGACATTCCAAATAACCTTTGGTTGTGTGACGCGCTGGACAACGGATCCTATCTGGTGATAGAGAACAATGAATATTATGAAAACAAACTCAATGAAAAATAAAAGCATAAGACTATGAACGACAAAGAAAAAAAACCGAAAGCAGCAGCAGTACAAGCCGACAGACTGGATTTCCTCAAGCACGAAATTGAACGCGTTGGACAAGAAGCCGACAATTATTTAAGCCTTTTGCAGGAGCAGCATGAGCTGATGTTTGAATATGACTGGCTGGATGAGGTCTTCGAAGAGAATGGCAAGAAGGGATTGCGCAATGTACGGGGCGAAGTGGTCGTGCCGGCCATCTATGACAGTTTCTGCATGCCACGCCCCTATTATCTGCCCATGTTGCTTGTGGGGGCAAAGAAAGGCGACAAGGTCGCTCTGGTGGAGCGTGACGGCAAGGGTACCCCGCGTACAGATTTTGAATTCCATTATGTGGAACCCATTCCGTTCACCCCATTCAATATCGCCTTCAAGTCCGAAGACTTGAATCATTTTGCCCTCATCATATTGGGCAAAGTCTTCACCCCTTACGAGTTGGTCGACTATTATTTGCCTTGCGACGACCACATCATCTTGAAAGGGGACAATGACAAGTACGGCATCATCGGCCTGAGTTCACTGATTTATATCGCACCCGAATATGACGACATCATCGACAATGGCATCGGGGATGATTTCACCTTCATCAAGGACGGCGTTAAAGGCCGCGTCACCATGGACAAGCGCTTCATCAGCGACGAGGACTACGACAGCCTGACAGACGAGGAACAGGACGACTTGTACGAGATAGGTTTCATCAGCGCTCCTGACGATTAATAACGAGAACACTTCAACCGAACACAAAACGATAATGTAATTAATGATTCGATGGTAGACAGAACAAAAGTTAATGACTGCAATACATGCTTTGATGGCTATGATAATGAAATTGTGAATTTCAATCATGTTATAGACAAATCAAACAAGAGAATAAATGAAAGCAGTATTAAACGAATGTTGCAATGGTTAATAGATTGTGATTGTGCGTTTATTAGTGCATCCAGGAGTGAGTTAAGAGATATTAGGGATGACAAATCAACTTATCTTGGCCCTAACAAGGATTGGAAAGAAGGTAAGTGTTTTACTCCTGAAGAAAACCGCCAAAAAAACAAATTAATGGTGGCAGAACTATTATTATTAGGTTATGGTGTGACAAAGATAAAGTGTGTCAATCCGGATGGAATGACTGATGAAACTTCACGAGAAAGTTATTTAGTTGTGAACCGTCGTAATGATGAAAACTTCTTGAATAACTTATTACGCATTGCTGAATATTATAATCAAGATTCAATTTACTACAAAGAAAAAGGTAGAGCGGATGGGAGTTTGATTGGGACAAATAACTGTGGCTGGCCTGAATATCATCAAAAGGGAGAAGATCGTGAGTTAAAAACTGGTACATCTTCAAACTGTATGTCAAGATTAGGGAACAGAGCCTTTTCTTTTGTGGGAAATAATGCTGAAGAAGTAAATAATCTCAAAGACACAGAGGATGGCATTGTTTCCGGTAACTTGTGTTTCAATATGAAGAAAATGATGGAAGCCCTCGATTTCTGGAGAATTTTGACAGAGGGTAGAATGCTCATAAAGGAAGAACTTCACCCATTGGTAAGGAAGACAATGGGTGAAGCATTACGAAAAATGAGATAAACGAATAAAACATTTTTAAGGAGATGTAGTATGGAAGACATGAACAATGACATGAGCGTGCAGGAGCGTGAGGGCCAGGTTGTGGTGAAGGTCACCTTTATGTTTCACGACTTGGAATTAATCGGCGACGGTGAGGATTCGGTATTCTTTTGGGCAACCGAAGAAGAGTACCGCAAATTTGAGGAATACAATGCAAATCCTTGGGCGCATTATATCGGGTTAATGATAAGAATGCAAATGCCGGAGTTTCAGAAACGGGTCGAAAAGGCGGTTGAAGACTATGCCATGGATGTTTTCATCTCCGATATCAGATTGTACGACCCCGATATGGATGGTGATTTGGTGTACGAAGACGGCGATTTGCTATATAGCGAGTACGATATCATGAATGATGACTACGATGGCGATTTTGAGGACGATGAAGTTAATGCTTAAGAGTTAATCAGAATGGTAATCACAGTTGAACTATTAGAGATGAAGTTCGAGGAGTTTCAACAGCGTGTATGAGGTGAGGATGTTCCCCGAAATGCAGAATTGGATTGGCGAACTGATAGAGGAGCCGGCAATCCTCAAAAAGATAACATCGTGGAGCCGATGATACCGAAATGCAGAGGCCGCGATTACCGGGTCGTGGCGCTTGAGAAGAATGGCACTTCAAACCTGTTCTTTGTCCACGAATTGGTAGCCCCGACCTGGGTGCCAAATCCGCAGAACCTCCCCTATGTCAGGCACAAGAACGGCAATACGCTTGACAATAGGGCCGACAACCTGGAATGGACCAGTGACCCAGAGGCAAAATAGTCGTTGTAGCAGTTGCACGACTCACCAAAATATGTTATCTTTGTCTATCCACAAGAATTTTTAACCTAATCACACATGAGTAGAGAAGAAAAGTATGATGTTGCGATTACCGAGGTTGTGCTGGGGCGTCAAGAGTGTTTCGGTCCAGAGTCGTCGAATCTGTTGACTTATGGCAGGCCCAGTGACATCTGCCGGGGGGGGTAAGTCCGGCAGGTTGGGTAACATGGCTGGTGGCTTTCATTTCGAGTTGTTCGGGATGAGGTGGTATAGCAGTGAGCATCTGTATCTTTGCGGGGAATGGAGCCTCAACACCGCCAGGTGCAGGGAAGTGCAGCAATATGTCCGCAAGATTCGGTCTGGTGTTTGGGCAAAGCGGTGTTCCAAAGCCAAATACGGTAAAGACATCCGCAGCGACTATGGCTCTTTCAGGCTGCAGTGGATGCTGTGGTGCGTCTGGCAGAAATGCCGGTTAAACAAGGATTTTGCAGAACTGTTGAAGAGTGTTTCCGATGATGTTGTCATCGTCGAGATAGCGAAAAAGGATCCCGTGTGGGCTGTATGACCGGACGAGAACGGCATTCTCCGCGGCGGCAATGCTATGGGCAAGATTCTCACCATCTGCCGCCGCCATCTCATCAACGGCACCGTGCCCAATATCGACATCGCCCTCCTCAACGCTGCGGGCATCCACATCCTAGGCAAAAGGGTGCAATTCTGAAATCAATAGGAATAAAACACCGAGGCAATCTTGCTAACTGATTGGTCTGGAATGTTTTAAAACGCTATTGGTTTCGTTAGAGATGGTTTGGTTATAATTTTTGTAGTCATGATAAGGTCAGTCACCACAACACAATAATGTTTGTCAATAATAATTAGTAAACATATGAACAGTTACATGAATATCAACCGCAATGTGATGCTGGACACACAGCATCAGTACAAGACAGTGCCAGAATTAGTGGCAGCAGTAGAGGACTCAATTTCGCGCCAATATATGGTGGCGCAAGAGGACATCGTCGAGGTCGCTCCGGCAGAAAACTCCAGCACACAGTATATCGTGTCTGGTAAACAGAGTTTTGGGGCGGCAAAGGGCTATGACGGCAAAAAAGTGGCAGTCCTTAACTTTGCCAACAACCACAGCATCGGCGGCGCACCATTCTCAGCGGGCGCACAAGAAGAGTCATTGTGCCGCTGCTCGACATTATTACCCTGTCTGCAAGCGATGCGTGAGGCATTCTATGAGAGGCACATCAAACTCTATGAGGCGGGCAAACTGGACCACATGGGCAACGATGATATCATCTATACCCCTGATGTCATCGTCTTTAAGACCGACGAACGCACCGACCCTGTCTGGCCCCAGATGATGCCTCGCGAGGACTGGTACAAGGTGGATGTCATCACTTGCGCCGCCCCCGAATTATGGCATGGCCACAAAAAGCCCGACGACTACGAGGCCCAGATAGCGCGTCGCATCAAGCGAATCCTCGATGTGGCCGCAAAGGCGGGGGCCGAAGTCCTCATCCTCGGCAAGTGGGGATGTGGCGCCTTCAAGAACCCCATTGATGTAGTGGCAAGGACATTCAAGACCCTCTTGAAAAACTACAACTTCGAAATCGTCGAGTTCGCCTTAGCAACCCGCGCCGACATCAACAACGACATTTTTGCTCAAGAGCTCCGAGGTGATGATGACAAATGAAGCCAAATCACATTGAGCCGGTCTTTGAAAAATATCAAATAAGCGAAACAAAAAATGGAAATTTTTTATCATGGTACATATCGCCTTTTCGACCACTTTGATATTGCCCACCTAGGTGAAGGCGAGGGTAAATCTAAATTTGGGCAGGGTATCTACATCACGTCGAGTTATGCGACTGCGGCCTTGTATGCCGCCAAGGCAGGAAAGGCGAATGGTGTTGACACTTTCTATGTCTATACGCTGGAGGTTCCCGATTTGACCGAAGACAATCATGTGTTCTCGTGCAGACCGGTCAATGCAGACATCGTCAAGCGGGTCGAGATGGCCTTGAATATGTCAATCCCTGAGGAAGCCATAACGGCCGGTAAACTCTTTCGCAAATATGTGGGTAACTTGAAGGTGGGCAAGACAGGCACAGTCAAGCAGATGACGGGTAAGGCTGATGCAGAGGCAGAAAACGCCGCATCTGCCTTCCTTCGCGAGCAGGGCATCGTCTATCTTGCCTGGCCGCAAGCCCAGACCAAGCCCGACGGAGATACCAACCGCGCCGTCCTTGACAGCACGCTTATCAAAATCGTCAAAATTGATCAGGTGCAGGTTGATGCCAAGAATAAACTGATTGCTGATTCGATTACCGAGGTAAAACGATGAGTTTCTACAGCATCGCTGATTTTATCAAGGAGTATTATCCTGAATACTACAGTATCGAGACTTACCCGATAGCAGAGAGTGTCCCCATTCGTAAGGTGAAGGACGAATGGGGCCTGCTCTGCAATTTTGCTCTAACTCCACTGGTGGTTAACGGAGTCACATTCGCAAGTAGTGAAGAGTTGTTCCAGCTGATGAAGTTCAAGGAGCCTGAAATTGTTCGTCGCATCAGGGCAGGCATAACCATGGGCGGAAAGACTTGCCGTCAAATCAAGATGATCGCCAAAAGTTACGAGAAAGCCTACCGCCGTCCCGACTGGGGGCAGATGATTCTCGACGCCATGAAATTCTGCCTAATGGCCAAGTACGAGCAATGTCCCGAGTTTCGCGACCTGCTCCAGAAGAGTGCCGGCAAATACATCGTTGAGGACCAAACCTCAATGCCCAAAAAGAATCCCGATGCCTGGGGCGTAAAGGCCGATGGTAACAACTATGTCGGTCCTAACCTCCTCGGCCGTCTCCTCATGGAACTCCGTGACAACGGTACTCTCCACTATCGCCTCCCCAATGACACCCTCAACTTCATCACTGCCATCAAGAAGGCTGACGAAAACTAACAAACAGGGCCTTTATTCTTAATCCTTCTGATAAAGAGTCCTTATTCTCTGGTGTATACCGCGAATGTCGCGAATGTCAGGCTTAACATTATCAATCTGATGATAACCATCCCAAATCCCCGATGGACATTTATCTTCAATAACAAAATTGGGGAACATTTTGTAATGGCAGATGATGCGATGGAGCAGTCCGCCTTTTCCAAATCTATCGTAGTTATTATCCCAACCGTTATCTTGTAATAAAAACAACCAGGGCACTTTCTTGTACTGCATCACAAATAATTGAAAATAGGTAGCAATACCGTCATCAAATAAGTAGGTGACTGCCAGGCGTTCGGCACCCCATGAATCATCCCTATCTTGATCGCGCTCGTAAACCTCCATGATGCAAAAAGGCAGGACATTCTCCGCTATAAACTTTCTTGGATCTTTTTGGGTAATTAAAAGATAACTTGGAAATTGGTAATCCCCTTGTGGCATTAAGTCTTCGTGAGACCATTCCACACGGCCAATTGAATGATAACCTCTTAGGGTGCCTTCATTGCTCAGTTCCTTCTCAACTTCCTTACGAGGATGCCCGTAATCCACATATATGAATGAATGTAAGCAGTGGGCTTTATTTGCAGTCTCAATAAGAAAACCGTCAAAACCAGCACCAGGATAATAACCGATTCGGCCAGACATGAAGTCACTGAAAGCAACATTGTCACCAGCTTGGTAGTTGGACAACCATTCTGGCATGTCCTCTGCCCATTGTTTAAGATATTCCGTCATTAACATAACAAAGGCCCTTTCATTTAGATATCTACTTACTTGTGGAAGGTAAAGTTCTCGATTTCTTTATCTGCAATCTCCCAGAACTTCTCAATCTTGCCATCCATGGCTTTGACAAATTCGTCATACGCGGCCTGATTCAGGTTATCGGCACCACCCTTGAAAAAATTATTGAGTTCCTCTTTCATAAACGGAATTGTTTCGCGGAATAAAGCGTATGTCTTTTTACAGTTCGTAGAGTCTTTCTCATAAACAAGACCTGCCGTTTTCAAAACACTATTGGGCGACTTGTAGGCTTTGTTCTCTCCATAGACCATAGGCCAATTAGTGCTCATTAAAAAGTTAATCATTGTGTCTTTACCCGCAACCACAAAAATCGCATAATTGCACAGGGAAACATAATAGAAAATAATGGCAAAATAAAGGGATTTCTCATGTTCATTGCTATGCGGATTTGGAACATGTCTATCAACATTAAAAATAATACGGCAACCTCCGCTGTTTTTTGATCCTCCTACTTCAAAATAGTTCTGAAGCCCTCTTTCAAAATCTTGGCTGCGATAATACTGCAGAAAATTCTCAAAAGATAACTCTAAATCCATAATAAAACGAAATTAAGATAACTAATAATTGCAATTTGTGCAAAGTTACAGAATTTTAAATAAACCGCCACAATGTTATCACTAAATAATATTAAATCCACTAGACTGCTGCATTTTTCAATATTTTTGCTTTTCTTTGTACAAGGATTTACTCTTTAAAACAATCTAACAGATATGAAAACGAATAAAATGTTGGGAGCCATTGTTGGTGACATTGTTGGCTCCAGGTATGAGTTTCGGCCTACCAAGTCGACGGATTTCAGAATGTTCACCCCTGGCAGCATTTTTACAGATGATACTGTGATGACATTGGCGGTGGCTAAATGGCTACTGGAGGATGAAACGCATACAATTTCTTATCTGATATACTGCATGCAGGAATTGGGTGTAGCCCATCCTGGCGCAGGTTATGGTGCAAGATTTGACGGATGGTTATGTGAAGAGGACCCGCAGCCTTACAGGAGTTGGGGCAATGGTTCGGGTATGCGCGTCAGTCCGGTCGGCTTATATGCCAAGACGATGGACGAGGCATTGGCTTTGGCTGCCCTCACGGCCTCAGTGAGCCATAATCATCCTGAAGGTGTGAAAGGTGCTCAGGCGATAGCGGCATGTATGTTCCTTTGCCGCCAGGGCAAGACCAAGGCAGAAATCAAGGAGTATGTCGAAAAGACCTTCTTCTATGACCTCAACAGGACGATAGCCGAGATTCGTCCTCATTATGCATTTGATGTGTCGTGTCAAGGAAGCGTACCCGAATCAATCATCGCTTTCTTGGAGGGCAATTCTTTTGAAGAAGTCATCCGCCTGGCAATCTCATTGGGAGGAGACTCTGATACAATGGCTTGTATGGCCGGGGCCATAGCGGCATGTATGTATCCCATTCCCGATGATATCGTTGATAAGTGCAACGAGATATTGTCTGATGACCTGAGAGAAATCAAAGACCGGTTTATGGATTTCATCGAGAAACGCCAAACTGAGGATAAAAGGTAGATGTCGGGTCTAGCATGGGTGATATGTTATGAGAATGACACATTGAATCCCGAAGCCAATACAGTCACTTTGATTTGATCCTCAAGCGTGTGGTCATGTACTAAGCCCCAAATCACATCTACTTCCTTGTCAAAGTTTTCCATGAACTCCTGAATCTCACTCATTTCATTCATCCGAAGTGGAGATTTACTGTCGGGATTGTAGAGGAAAGCCATCATCATCTTTCTGGAGCAGAATATATCGCAATCTTTGAGCAATGGCGATTCAAAGGCATCTTCTAGAGCCTTGGTCACGCGGCGTTCACCCATGGCATAACCCGAAAAGACCATTGCTTGACCGCCTTTGTGCAGGGTATAGTTAAGATCGTTGAAGTCAATACACGTTTTATAGTAGGCAGTAGTCATGTCGCAGAGACTGCGGGCAACTGTGGTCAGCGTTTCATAGGATTTAGCAAATGCGTTGGTTGGGTCAAGGTCGTTGTGAATCTCTGTCAGACACTGGTTGTTGATGGTGAACAAGGCATCAACATGCTTGCGCATCTCTTCGATCCCTGCAAGAGCCATTTGAATCCTTTCGGTTCCCTCAAACTGGAAGGGGATTGTCACGATACCAACGGTGAGTGTTACCTCTTTCTCGCGAGCAATGCGAGCCACGACAGGAGCCACATCGGTTCCAGTCTCCCCACCCAAGCCCGCAATAATGATGACCATCTTGGTATCATCGTCAAATAGAGCTGCTATCTCGGATTCACTCTCTTCACTGGCAATATAACATGTCGAGTCCGATCTTAGCAAAACACGGTTGAGAACTGGTGACGCGTCAAGAAGATGACAGTCAGTGTCTAATACAACGAGGGTTACTCCCTCGATACCTTGAAAATACATTTGGTTAACAGCGTGGGCACCACAACCGCCGACACCAATCGCCTTGATAATGTTACGCTGGTAGTTATCCTGTTCTTGGTAAGTCATAGCCATAAAATGTTTTAAAGTTCTTTTTTGATTTCTATATTTATTTCGGTCTCGAATTGACGCACATAGATGAAGTCAGTGATGGCGAAGTTCATGTGGTCAAACAGATGGTGGAAAGGCTGGATAAGATGCAAGTCCTTGGTCAATTCTTGGTCCAAGCCCTCGTTCCAATTGGGCGGTGGGCAATCTAGGCCTGTGAGATAATCGAAGGACTCGTCCACGTTCGATGGAAACGTCAGCGTTGGCAGCGTAACACCATCTTCATACAGCGGGTTCCATCCGCTGTCACAGATGGCGCACCACAGATCATCCCTATCATCACCTTGAATGGGATGTAATGCCGGATAGTCGTAGCCGAGGTAACACTTTGCCGTCAGTTCCAGGTAGTCGCCGAAGGTCTTGTTTTCTTTGATGCTGTTCCAAATAAGATGTGCCCTGTCGTACATCTCCCGCAATGCCTCTCGCAGCGCATCATTGAAAGCGATAATGTCGGGTAATATCTCCTCCTGATGCGCCAATACCCGCTCATTAATCATCGCCTTACGCAAAGACAGCAGGCAATCACAATCCGAATAGTCGCATGGCGCATGCTCATATTTCAAGAGAATCTCCCTCTCAATGAGATGAATGTCGTAATCTTGTAATTCAATCATAGTTCGCACATTTTTTCGATTTTGCTGCAAAGTAAAATCACACCTCCGCCAATATGTGGCAGAGGTGCAATCAAATGTTGTTTTTCTTGATGAAAATGTGCTCAGTCAAGCGCTTGATAGGTGAAGTCGCCGACACTCATACAGGCTTTCTTGTAGTCGAACTGGTACATCCTCATGTACTGCTCCTTGATTTCGACTGCGCCGTTATAGAACGGGTTGCTGACGTGCTGACGGGTGGTTACGGTAATGACCATTTCGGGCGTGATGACTTGCCCATTCACGCGCTTGGTGCGCTTTGGCGTAATTCTAAAAACTTTGCTCATAATGCTAGCGATTAAATGTGAAACAAAATTGATAATCGCGGCAAAAGTAACTTCATCCTATGCCATTCTGCGACCGAGGAGCGAATATTTCTCAGCCGTTGAGTAATGCTATGGCTCGGTCGGCCACTAATTCGGTTAATCCATCAAATGAGTTGGTCAGGATGAAACGAGGTAACTGTGAATTCGGTATCACATATTCATCGTCAATGATGACGTAACGAACATCTGCTATGGTGTTCTCGAAGAGCCAGAAGTCTATCTCAATTCCTTTGCTCTGCCTTGCATCAAGGCCAAAAATGTTGATGTCAATATTTGATGACCAGCTGGCACTGACAATCGACGGAGTGATGTCAATTACGCGACCCGGCAAATGCCGATCCGCCCACATGTCCTGCATCGCCTCCAGCCAAAGGCACTTCCAAGATGATTATGATGTCAGCATGAGTTGAATCAATGACCCGCTTTAACTGTTCTACAGCCACCGGATCAAAGAAAAGCCCATGTTTGTCTCGATATGGGCTCCCCTGAGACATCAGCAAATCCTGATAAAACTCAGTATTCAGCACACCATCAAAGTCAAGAAACAGATACTTGTCCATGGGACTATCGTCAAGCACGTTATACAAACTCATCATTGTCGATACTATAAAACTCAACCTTATCAAGTATCTCCACCGTGTTTGATAGAGCTTCTGGGATATCCTGGAACACTTCATTCATTTCCTCTCGGCTTTTCAACCAGTTTTGCTTAGTCAAAAATGGTCTGTCATCGTCATCATAATTACATCTTATAAATTCACAGACTATTTTTCTATCGTGAACTTCGGCGTCTTCCTCATTGGTGAAAAGCACATTATTGGTGGCAACCAGCTTGATACCATATTCCTTTGCCATTCGAATAAGAACGGCGTTGTCGCGCACTTGATTATCATAAATTCTTCGATCTGCACGTATAGATGGATTTTTTACCTCATGTCGCTGCAACTCCAAGTAAAAATCGTCACCAAATAAGTTATGGTACCACTCAATGGTTTTTCTAATGCCAGCTTCATCGTTCTCATGAACCAATTCTCGTATATCTTCATAGCAAGCTATTAATCCCTCATGATATTTCTCCAGTACATCTAGTTCAATTGGCCCGTCATTGCCATCGTCGTATTTTACCAAATTAACTAAGTTTCTATAGCCTTGAAAGTTCTTCGCCAAAACAATAATATCACGAGCAAACAGATCTATATAATCAGCCTTCTGCTCCTTCTTCACGACCGCGACTACGGTGAGATCACAGCCAAAGATGGGTTTGAATGGCTCCAATCGATCATTCTTACGTAGCTTATTAATGCCTCGAACATAGTCATCAAACTCTTTAATGCCAGATATGTTAAAATCTGTAATAGCCATTCCTCGCATGCCACAGTCAATGGCTTTATCCACGAGGTCTTGAATATTGGACAAGCCCCAGTTTGTCGAATAATTTGAATGAACATTGAGATGTACAAAATCTTCCATTGGTCTAATCTATTAATTGTTGTTTTGGTGCAAAGAAAAAGACGCCCTCTGCCAATCTGTGGCAGGAACATAAAAATTTTGGATTTTTTTTAAATGAGAAATAATGCTGTACCTCTGCCACAAAACGACACAGGCTAATAATATCTTTGTCGAGCAATCACATATTTATTTTATTCTAGAGTATGGCAAAATACACTAATAACGTTATTATCGAGGAACGTTTTCCCTCAATGGGATTTCGTCGCTGGCTACTTGAAGGAGATGAATTTACTCCAGACTTCCCTGAGCTCAATTCTGACGAGGATTTACTCAAAGTTAAAAATATAAGTATAGATACGTTAGATTATGACGATTGTCGGATCGAAAGTATCAAGGGAATTGAGCTTTTCCAAAATTTGGAAGAGCTAATATTGTCTGAAAGTATGGGTGAATATGACGATTATCTGGATGGATATATCACAGATGACGAGAAACCATCCTTCACTTTCGCGTCAACGATTGATCTAAGGCAAAACAAAATGCTTGAACGGATTCATATAAGTACTTTTACCGAACATATTTATGCTGACGGCCTTCTTTTTCTTAATGCGATAGCTGTTGAATGCCCGTTACTGAAAGAGTTGACCTGCGACTCCCGACAATTGGAATACTTGTGCATATATCGATATGATGGCATCACTACAATAGATGGTTCAAAATACCCCAAGTTGACTACCTTGACTTTCGAATGTTGTGATAATCTCACATCAATAGTATTCCATCAAAACAGCGATTTGCAAGTATTGAACTGCCGTTATGATGACGATCTCCAACACCTTGACCTCAGCGGCTGTCCATATCTAAGATGTTTGGGGATAGAGGGAAGTAATAAACTCACGAAGGTGTTTATACATACCGAAGTTAGAGACTTGACACTGTCAACAGACTTAAAACAATGGCAGGGACTTGGCATCATCAGGCTTCCGGCTGAGTTCATGTCTTCATTTGATATCATTGAAGAACCGAACGATTATATGCTCCTGCATAGATCAAGGCAAGAGCCGTCACAGCAAGAGAAGTAGCGAAATAACAGACCTCCGCCTTTTTAGGGGCAGAGGTCCTAGAAATTTTCATGTTATGGGGTCTGGGCAGTAGTCTTTGCGCTTGCAGGTTTTGCAGTGCTTGCCGATCCAAACGTCGTCAAACTGCTTCATGGCCTGCTCGACGATTTGAGGATCATCGGTCAGGATGCCAGCTTCGAAGTTACGCTTATCGCTGCTCTTCATGCCGATGCCTGCACCCGTGAGGTTAGCGCTACCGATATACACCTCCTCACAGTCAAACACCAACATCTTGAAGTGCACCCGGGGACACAGCACCCGCTCCAACCGGTCATACAGCACGGGATACCTGTCAAAGTCCTCCCTGAAGTTCGGCCCCGGCTCCTTAGCATGAATCAGCCTCACCTCAACACCCCGCCTAATCAGCAACGCAATTAGCGCCAGGAAAGGCTTTTTCTCCTTGCCAACATCAACATACAGGTCCTTAATGTCGGCCGTCCCAATCCACAATGAGCGCTTCACAGACTGCACCCGACCAAGCACTTCCCCATAATGGTCACTATTAGAAATAAACCGAATCATTAAAAACAAAGACTACAACTTAAGTTGTGGGCCAATTTTATCTACAATATATTGCAACTTATCTGCACCTTTTTGGTAACAAGAGGGATGATAAGCAATAGCTACTTGATATTTCTTTTTCAGCTCACCAACATGGCAATTCCACAGGCCATCCGTTCCTTGGAAAACGATAATGTCAGGAGAAAGGGCTTCAATCTCAGCCATTAAGAGTTCTGATAACCTTTTACCATTTACCCAAACTCTATCTTTGCCACCGCTACGTTCTTTATAGCTTGGATCTGAACTTCGTCCGACTGTTACAAATTTATATCTGTTTTGATATGCAACATATTTTAGTAAATCTTTAGGCAGAGAATCTGATACTAATTTGATAGCCTTTTTAATTTTGAAATCTTTACATTTCCACAGAGCATCCCATGAGGATTGCTCACCTAACCCATTTTTGAGAATGAATAAAGCTGTTGCATACAGTCCTGCCATATGAGATTCAAAGTCAAGTTGACGATCTCCTCCGACTACAGCATCTCTTCTACTATCAAAATCACGATATGTGTTTTTTTTACCAAGTTCATCAGCGCCTGTATCCAATGGGATGAATAATACCTTTACCGGAGCATTGACATAATCCTCTCCAATATACGGTAAACCGGAAAAATCTTAGAATTCTATCTCTAAACTTTTGTTCCAGTATTCCAGTCTGTTTGTCAATCTTCATGTCTTCAAAAAAGACATCATACAAACTCTTGATTTGTTCTTCTAATTCTAGTAAAGTCATAAAAATAATTGATTTAAAACGATTAGTCACTACAAGCGTCTACAATTGCCTCCACATATAGATCCTTAATGTCGGCCGTTCCAATCCACAACGATCGCTTCACCCCCATCGCCCCCTCCAGCACTGAAGAATAATGACCCGTATCAGAAATGAACTGAATCATTAGTCGCTTGAAAGGAGACGTGCTAGTTCTTCTAAACGTGGACGATACAAATCCTCGTTTTCTTTTATCTTCTCCTTTAAGAATTGTTCGTCAGCTTCATTGATTAATAATTCGCCTAATACGCTCGGTTTTTCTTTTAGGGTTGCGGTAAATAGTATTGCTAAGTCAAGTAAACGCCAGAGAGGAATGTCCTCACTTTGTCGTGACCATCTATCTGCTGATACTCGCCAGATTTTTGCTGAGACTGTATCGTTATCCCATGTGGACCGTCCAATAGATAAGTAGATAGCATCACCGGCTTTAGCTTGGGAGTCACGCTGCTCATAATCCACTGCAATTATTGGCTTATGAGCCAACCATGTTGGAATATCCAAGCCTTCAAGACCAAGGAACTTCTTAATGAAAGGATACCATGCCGACCAACTATATCCACCATAACAAGGGTGATAAATGAATAATGCCGGTATCCTTTTATCTTTTATTGTGTAAGTCCATACATTGGCCTCGCCATTGTCCACTATTTCTAATACTGACGGTTCACCGCCCCAATCAGGAGCTATGTCATAAAGACGCATACCCCATGCAATGATGTAGTCGGGCATATAGGTTTCAAGCACTTCTTTGAATGCGAGTTCAGAGTCTTCAAGTGCTTCTTTGGTCTGTTCCAATGGACGTGTTGGACCAGATTGTGCATATTGCAAATAATTGTAGAAAATAACGCTATCCCAAAGTTGCTCACGTTCTTTTTGGTCTGGAACTCTGCCAAATATTGTTCTCTCAAAGTTTGAGAATGTGCGTGAACGCCAATCCTGATTCTTTATCTCATCAATAACGTCTATAGTCTGAGATACACATCTTTCATCCATCATTTCTTTAGAGCACGCTTGGTTGCAGCGTCCAGCGTCACCTCTCTCGTTCATACAATAATGGCTTTCACCAAGAACAAGAATCTTTTTCCCATTGAAAAGACCATTTTTGTAATTCTTGCCAACCCATGGCATAAAATTAATCTTTGACATGAAAATATATGAGGGCTCTCAGGTTTATGCTACATCTCGGGCAGAACCCATTAACCTGTGATGAGCAATTATATTTATGACTACAAAGATATTCCAAATATTTCAACCCATCAAACATAATTAGATAAAAATCACCTGAAAAATCAACTATTTAATATTCTGTCTTTTGGGCGATGGAGAGCCTTAATGGGTTTCAATACACCCTTTTTGTTGTCTTAGTCATCTGAAAACAGTTCTCTTGCTATCCAGGCGCAGGCCTCGGCGTCGGCGAGGGCGTTGTGGTGGTTCTCCATCTGGAAGCCGCAGGCGGCGGCCACGGTCAGGAGTTGATGGTTTTCTAAGTCGGGTTGCAAGCGGCGGGATGCGGCAAGCGTGTCGAGGAACTCGTACTCGGGATAATCCATCTGATAGGTACGGAAGACGGCGCGAAGGCAGCCTTCGTCAAAGGGTCGGTTGTGGGCGACCAGTGGCAGGCCTTCAATCAGGGGCTCAATCTGTACCCACACATCGGGAAATACCGGGGCATTGTCGGTGTCAGCACGGCACAGGCCATGAACCTGAGTGCACCAGTAGTTATAATAGTTAGGCTCGGGCTGGATGAGCGAGTAGAACTTGTCCACAATCTCCCTGTTCCGGACAATGACCACACCAACCGAACATACCGAAGAACGATCATAGTTGGCGGTCTCAAAATCTATGGCTGCAAAATCCTGCATTGATTAATCCTCCTTATATAGTTTCAACATGTTCTGGATATGATTGGCCATCTCATCACGGAGCCATTGGGGCCTAAGCACCTCCACATTGTCAGCGTTCCATAGCAGTTCCTGCTGGAAATCAAATGTGGGGCGCAGATAGTATTTGAATATGCTGTACTTGTCGTTGCGTTCATCCTCCTGCTGCGAACGGTGTATCTTGAGATCGCGGAGGTAATTGGCTTGCTTGGCATTCACTTTCAGCTTCACAATCTCCTTGTCATAATCTTCGTCTCGGATGACTCCGATAAAACCATCGAAATAGGTCTGTACATCCCAATCCTTAGGCATGGTGAAGGTCTCCTCTTTCTTCTGCAACGACAGGATGCGATCCAAGCCACATATCCATATCTTGGCATCCTCTTCATCGTCATTTTTGCGAACAATCACATACCATCGCTGGCGGAAAAGTTTCAGGCACAGAGGCTGCACATCATAATTCTTCTCTTTGTCTTTCCAATAGCTTTTGTAGGTGATGTTGAGCACCCGGTTCTCCTTCATCGCGTCGATGATGGGCTGCAGGTACAGTTCTCCCGAGGGCACATACTCCAGCTGGATTCTGTCCTTGATGCCCATACAACCCGTCAGGGCGTTACTCACCGTGAATGTGTTGAACAGCCACGATTGCAGTCCGCCCTCGTTGATGTCCTCCATGTTCTCAATGTAGTAGCGATAGCCCGCACAACGCTCGTTCTCGATAAAGACCCCGAACAGGTCCCCGATGTTATTCACCCACCGCTTGAATGTGCGGATGGACAGATCTTCACCTCGGCTCATACCAATGTCACGGCACCACCGCTCATTGATCTCCTTAAACGAAATCCTCTTGGCCCGGTAGACCGTATTAATCAACCAGACATACTTCCTCATGAGGCTCGGTCCTCTGTTATTATTAGCCATAATTCACGCATTTTTTTATTATCACAACGCAAAGTTACAACAAACCTCTGCCATTTTATGTCCGATGTTCTGTTTTTATTCTAATTCAATCAAATAATCTCAGTTTAGCTAATGACCACAAAGTTATAACACGCCTATGCCAAATCGGGACAGGTTTTTTTAATTCTTAACGAAGAAACCGCACTTTTGCGGTTCTTTTTTCATTAGTAAAGGAGGGAAACGCCCGTGGTGGAAGTGAACCCCAAAAGTTGGACACAAAACTTTTGGGGTTCATATCATAATAGCCGTCTTTTTTCATTTAAGTTGATATCGGTTGATGAGGATTGAGACCTTTTTGGCAGTGGATTTTCCATCCCTCGAAGTCGTAAAACCCTCGTTGTTTAGTGTCCTTGCCATCTCGCTCAGGTTGTTGGCCTCTCGCACCAGAATCCTCAGCATGGCAACAGTTCTCTTGTTGTGAGAGTTGTTTGCTGCTTTTTCCTGGTTGGTCTGCCGCCTGTTATATTGTGGGCCTTTCCACATCAACCATGGGTATCAAATCCAAGTCCACGCCAGCAGATTTAACAGTAGTAATGAATTGAGAGGACAGTTTTGAATTATGCTCTTGAAAGAGAAGGGGGAAATACAATGGGGGAATAAGGTTGCGATAAAACACACAAATCAATGAAAATCACTGACTTGTAAGTGGATCTATTTGAACTAGATGCTCTAAGAAAACCAACGAGTAACTATCTTTATATCAGATAGTTACTCGTATCCTGTGGAGCTGGAGGGGTTTGAACCCTCGTCCAAACGCGGAACTAATAAGGTTTCTACATGCTTAGTCTCGGCTTGATTTTCGACCGATAGCAGGCCCGAGACGGCCAACCAGCGGGTTATCCTCTAAATTTCGGATTTGGCTCGAGGCATGCCTCATCCTATCGCCGATATTCCTGCACCACCGGTTCAACCCGCCTCGGCGCGAGGGCAGTTGGGTGATGTCTCGTCACCGCTCCTTGAGCGATGATAAAGCCGAACTTACTATACTTCGGTTAGGCAGCGAGAGCGTAGTTGTTTTCGCCATTTAGTTGTGTCAATGACTGAGATTAAAGAGCATTGCCATTATCGCTCTGCATGCTTGCTTACCACTTCTACACGCTGTCAAAGCCAGTCAGCCCCAATAGTATGTATCCGTGTAAACGGCCTGCAAAAGTACTACAAATTTTGTGCCAAACAATGGATTATGGCCAATTTTTTTGAAAAAAGTTATACTTCTACGGGGATTTCGTGCCAGAATGGTGATTCCTGGGGGATGAAATTGCCCTCGTTGAGGTAGTCGTAGATGCGCAGGCATGCCCAGGCGTCGATGGCGGCGTAGCGTTGCTGCGCATCGGTGAGTTGCGGCGCTTCCCAATTCGAGAGTTGCTGGCCTTTGCTGATTTTCTGATGGAAAAGGATGGCATAGATCTTCTGGAGCCCCATGTCGTTGATGTCGTACTGCTTGACGACCTGCTGCAGCTCGATGAATCCTTGCGGGGCAAAGTCGCACACGCGTGTGAGTTGGTGGAAGTCGTCGGTAGTGGAAAGGCCGATTTTGGTAATCGTGCTATCCTCCAAAAATTCCTTGAGGGGTGCAGGAAAACCGGTCTTGTTGACGCGGAAGAGGAAGGCGTCGTTGTAGGTGGACAGCTGGAGCAGGGCTACATTGTGGCGCTCGCCGCGGTGGAAGGTAGGGCGCGTTTCGGTATCAAAGCCGACGCACTGCACGGTGCGCAGGGCTTTCACGGCGCTTTTAACTTGTGATATGGCGTCGATGATGTGGATGCGCCCGGGGAAACTGACCACGGGCATTTCGTTGATGACTTGTTTTTCTATCGAAACAGCATGCATGGCTGAAACTGAGGTTTTCACGGGTGCAAAGTTAGTGAAAAGATTTCATTTGGGCCATTAATCGGTGTTTTAGTTTTTTGCCGTCCGGTCCCAAGTGCTTGGTGCGTCATGGCTTTACAGTCGGTTGACTTGCTTGACTCCCTTGACATTGAGGATCTTCTGGATGAGCTCATCAAGCAGCTCATTGCTGCTGGTGCTGACGGTGAGAAATCCCTCAAACAGACCTCCGTCGGCATGTACTGAGATGCCGCGCAGCAGGCTGTCGTTGGTTTTGTTGATGACCGATGTGATGGATGAGACGATGCCGATGTCGTCCTTTCCCAGCACCTGCAGGGTGACCAGGAACTGGCTGCCGGATTTCCCCGTCCACCGAGTGCGTATGATGCGGTAGGGGTAGCGTTCCCTGAGGTGCCGCAGGTTCTTGCAGTCGGTGCGGTGTATCTTGATGGCACCGTCGCTGGCGATGAACCCCTCGATGCGGTCTCCGAATATGGGCTTGCAGCATTTCGATAGTTTGTAGTTCACGCCCTTGACATCCTCGCCGATGACCAGGATGTCGCTGTCTGGCCTGAGCTGGCGGTCGTCGCTCGGCTGTTGCAGGACAAATTCCTCGGCGGTGCCCCTGGCGGTGGCTTCGCTTTGCTTGGAACTCAGTGTCTCGTATTGCTCGACCACATCATTGATGTCGATGACCTCTTCCTGGATGGCAACATAAAACTCGGTGGTGGTCTTGTAGCCCATCTTCTTGATGACGCGGGCCACGATGGCGTCGTCGGGCTCGATTTTGCGATTCTTGAAGCGCCGCTGCAGGGCCTCGCGCGCCAGTAGCGACTGGTTGGCGCGGCGCTCGTTGATGGCGTTCTTGATTTTGTTGCGTGCGCGGCTGGTGATGGCGATGTTGAGCCAGTCGAGGCGTGGCGTTTGGGTCGAGGAAGTGATGACCTCGACGGTGTCGCCGCTGCGCAGCCGGTAGTTGATTTTCTGATTCTTGCCGTCGACCTTGGCACCCATGCAGGTACTGCCCACACGCGAATGGATGTGGTAGGCGAAGTCGAGTACGGTGGCACCTTGTGGCAGCCTGATGAGGTCGCCCTTGGGGGTGAAGACAAACACCTCGTCGTTGTACAGGTTGGTGTCCATGTTGCGCATGAGGTTCATCTGCCCTTCCTGCCCGCTGGCCTCGAGCATCTCGCGCACCTCGTTCATCCACTTGTCCACATCGCCTTCGCTCTTGATGCCCTTGTAGCGCCAGTGGGCTGCCACGCCGCGCTCGGCGCTCTCGTCCATGCGCTGGGTGCGTATCTGCACCTCGACCCACTTGTCGCCGGGACCGTAGACGGTGATGTGCAGCGACTCATAGCCGTTGCTCTTGGGAATGGAAATCCAGTCCTTGAAGCGAGACGGGTTGGCCTTGTAGATGTCGGTGACGATGGAGTAGGCGAGCCAGCACGCCCGTTTCTCGTCGTGCGGTGCGGTGTCGAGGATGATGCGTATGGCAAACAGGTCATAGATGCCGTTCAGGTCCACACCCTGTTTCTGCATCTTCTGCCAGATGCTGTTGATGGACTTGGTGCGGCCCTTGAGCTCGAACTTGAGCCCTTCCTGGCGGAGCCGTTCATCGATGGGCTTGATGAACTCCTGGATGTACTGGTCGCGCTCTCGCTTGGTCTCGTTCAGGCGCTCGGCAATCAGCATAAAGGTTTTGCGGTCCAGGTATTTGAGCGAGAGGTCCTCGAGCTCGGTCTTGATGGCATACAGGCCAAGTTTGTGGGCCAGGGGGGCATAAAGATAGCGCGACTCACTGGCGATATCGTGGACAAACTTCTCGTTGCTGTGATGACTGATGGCGCGCATCAGGGTCAGGCGGTCCACTGTCATGATGAGGATGACGCGGACATCCTCAGCAAACGAGAGCAGCAGCTTGTGGAAGTTCTCGTTCTCGACAGCGGCCTGTTTCTTGTAGAGCGGTGCGACATGGAGCAGGCCGTGAACGACCTTGGCAACATCGGCACCAAAGAGGCTGCTCACCCGAGGCACATCCAGATAATCATTGCGGCACAGGTTGTAGATGAGTGTGGCGATGACCATCGTCCGGTCAGGGGCGATGCTCTCACACAAGGTGAGTGCCGTGCACATGTGGCGCACGACGGGGTTGAAACCGTACCGGTCGCGGCGGAAGATGCCGGCCTCGACGATACCGCCCACGATGAGCCGGTGCACCTTGTTGATGTCGTCGATGGACAGCTGGTCTTCAAGCCTGTCGTTCAATTCTTTGGCCAGCCGCAGCACCTGGTGCCGCTCATCGGGTGTGAAGTATTCCTGTGTTACTGCCATTGCCTGGTTTTTTCACTAAAATCACGCAAATTTAAGCTTTTTATGCCAATTTGCTTGCAGGAACCTCGCCAAAAATGTAATTTTGGAGAAAATTATTAAAACCTTTTTGCGATATGTTTAACGACAAAGACTTACAAATGATGGCCGCTAAGGGCATCACCGAGCCCCAGATAGGGGCACAATTGAAGCGCTTTGAGACGGGATTCCCCTGGCTTAAACTGGAAGCCGCAGCCACGGTGGGCAAGGGCATAACTCGTCTCGACGCCAAGCAGCAGGCACAATGTATCAAGTTGTGGAAGGAATTCCAGTCAGGTGGAGCCTCTATCGAGAAGTTCCAGCCTGCATCCGGTGCAGCCAGTCGCATGTTCAAGAATCTGTTTGCCTTCATCAACGAGGGCAAAGCCGCTCCCGAGAGTGACTTTGAGAAGCAGTTCTTTGACAATGTGACCCAGTTTGCGTTCTTCCCCCAGTTGAATAAAACCTGTGTGAACCTCTACCAGAACAATGTCAGCGAACTCATCGAAGCCGGGCGCTATGCCGATATACTCAAGGCGCTCCTCTTGCCCGAGGGCATGAACTACGGCTCGCTCCCCAAGGGGCTCCTCAAGTTCCACCGCGCTGCCGCCGGCACTGTGCACACACCCCTGGAAGAACACTTGGAAGAGGGCGCGCAGTATGCCGCCGACGCCGACCGATGTGTGCGCATACACTTCACTGTCTCCCCCGAGCATCGTAGCGGCTTTGAACGCCTGATCAAGGCCAAGGTGCCCCTGATGGAAAAGGTGTGGGGCGTGAAGTATGACATTACACTGAGTGAGCAGAAGGCATCGACCGACACCATCGCTGTCAATATGGACAATACCCCCTATCGCGATGCTGGCGGCAACCTCTTGTTCCGCCCTGCCGGCCACGGAGCCCTGCTCGAGAACCTCAACGAGCGCGATGCCGATGTTGTCTTCATCAAGAATGTGGACAATGTGGTGCCCCTGCGACTGCGCAGCGTGAGCACGCGTTACAAGAAAATCATCGGCGGCTATCTCGTTCAGGTGCAGCGCCAACTCAAGAAATACCTCGAGACCCTTGACAAGGGAAGTGTCAAGCCCGGCGAACTCAAGGAGATGCTGCGCTATGCCCGTCAAACCCTTTGTATCATCGATGCAGCACCCGATGCGATGGAGGGCGACACCCTCGTGGCATGGCTTCGCGACAAGTTCAACAGGCCCATCCGTGTCTGTGGCGTTGTACCCAACGAGGGTGAGCCTGGTGGAGGCCCTTATCTGGCTTATAACGCCGACGGATCGGCATCACCCCAGATTCTCGAGTCCGCCCAGATCAACCCCGACGACCCTGCCGCTGTCGAGATGATGAAGAGCGGCACCCACTTCAATCCCGTGGACCTCGTGTGCTACATCAAGGACTACAAGGGCATCAAGTTCGACCTGCGCAAGTTTGTCGATGCCGAGACTGGCTTCATCAGCGTCAAGAGCAAGGACGGTGTCGACATCAAGGCACTTGAGCTGCCCGGCTTGTGGAACGGCTCGATGAGCGACTGGAACACCATTTTCATCGAGGTGCCCATCGACACATTCAATCCCGTCAAGACAGTCAACGACCTGCTGCGCAAGGCGCACCAGTAATATAATTGAGGGATTGCAATGAAAAGGATACTGTTTTTCCTGCTGGTGACGTTCTCACTGGCATTCGGTGCCAGCGCCCAGCGCTATAGCGCCAACCTGGACACTGTCTATACCGTCCACTCCATCGATCAGGACCGTTTCAAGGGGGTGATTGCCGACTGGAACGCGGCCGATTGGGCCATGCTCAATCCGCGCCCTGTTATCGTGGATTTCTATGCCGACTGGTGTCAACCCTGCAAGCGATTGGAGCCTATCCTCAGGCGCATTGCCCAGCACTACAACGGCGAGGTAGACTTCTACCGCATCAATGTCGATGAGAACAGCGACATCGCCGATGTCTTCCAGATACGCAGCATCCCGTTCCTGCTCATCTGCCCCCTCGAGGGTGAACCCAAGAGCGTCATCGGCCTCTATTCCGAGCAGGAATATATCCGTGTCTTCAACCAAGCCCTCGGCAGGTAGCGTCATATGCCCAACTACAGATCACGCCTTTTTAAAACTGGCAGATTCGGCATCCGCATGATAATCTCACGCTAAGCCGCTAAGTAGCAAAGTCAACAATTGGCATCCGCATTCCTCCAGACCAGGAGCGCGGATGCCAAAGTATTTTGTCTTCCAAATTCTCTAAGATCATGAGCGCGGATGCCATCACCGCCATTTGTCGTTACAAAAAGAGATGAGAAAGAAAAATTTTGGGGCAAATCATTGTCGGGTGAGAAATTTGTTGTAACTTTGCCCCGCTTTTTAGCGAAACAATTATTAATCAACTTATTTTAAACGATTTATGAACAAGTACGAAACCGTTTTCATTTTGACTCCCGTTT
The DNA here is from genome assembly GCA_900322135.1 of uncultured Prevotellaceae bacterium. GTDB lineage: Bacteria > Bacteroidota > Bacteroidia > Bacteroidales > Muribaculaceae > Sodaliphilus. The sequence continues at coordinate 4,497 of ONYP01000001.1, read as the reverse complement.
TGTCTGATGATCAGATGAAGGAAACGGTAGAAAAGTTCAAGAGCGTGCTCACCGACAACGGTGGCAAGATCGAGAACGAAGAGAACTGGGGACTGCGCAAGCTCGCATATCCCATCGAGAACAAGAACACTGGTTTTTACACCCTGATTGAGTTTGAGGGCGAGCCCACCATCGTGAACAAGCTGGAAACCGCTTTCCGCCGCGATGAGAAGGTGATTCGTTACCTCACTTTCCGTCTGGACAAGTTTGCTGCTGAGTACGCCATCAAGCGTCGTGCAGTCCGCAAGGCCAAACAGGAAGAGCGCGCCGCTCAGGAGGCTGCCGAGAAGGAGAATGCTCCCGTTGTGGAGGCTGCTCCCGAGGTCGTAGAGGCTCCCGCAGTTGAGTCTGTAGAAGAAACCAAAGAGTAAAACTTAATGATTAGGAGGTAAAAACTATGGCACAAGAACAAGTAAGACCCAACAATCAGGGTGAAATCCGTTATCTGACTCCACTGTCAGTTGACACCCGCAAGAAGAAATACTGCCGTTTCAAACGCAGTGGTATCAAGTACATCGACTATAAGGACCCCGAGTTCCTGAAGAAGTTCCTCAACGAGCAGGGTAAGATTCTGCCCCGCCGCATCACCGGTACTTCGCTGAAGTTCCAGCGCCGCGTGGCTAAGGCTGTAAAGCGTGCCCGTCATCTGGCATTGCTGCCCTATGTGACCGACTTGATGAAATAAACAACCCGATTACACAAAGAGGAGGAAACAATTATGAAGATTATATTGAAAGAAGATATTGTCAATCTTGGTTTCAAGAACGACATTGTGGAAGTGAAGAACGGCTATGGCCGCAACTATCTCATTCCTCAGGGCAAGGCCGTCCTGGCTACGCCCAGCGCACTCAAGGTTCATGCCGAGAACCTGCGTCAGCAGGCTCACAAGCTGGCTAAGGTGAAAGCCGATGCCGAGGAGGCTGCCAAGGCATTTGAGGGTGTATCCCTCACCATCCCCGTTAAGGTGAGCCCCACGGGCACCATCTACGGTTCGGTTGGCGCCGCTCAGGTACACGAGGCTCTGCTCGCTGCCGGTCACAATGTTGACCGCAAGATCGTCAGCGTTCACGAGAGCATCAAGACCCCGGGCAAGTACACCGGTATCGTTCGCCTGCACAAGGAGGTTTCCGTCGAGATTCCCTTTGAGGTAATCGCCGAGAACGCCGAGGAACTCGCTGCCGAGCGTGCTGCACGCAAGGCCGAGGAGGCTGCCCACCAGGCTGCCATGGCTGCTGCCAAGGCTGCTGAGGAAGGCGCCGAGGAGGTTGCCGAGGAGGTCGCTGAGGCTACCGACGAGGCTACCGAGGCTCCTGCCGCAGAATAATAAAACAACATGATAACGATGAAGGCACCGGCCCCCTCCACAAGGCCGGTGCCTTTTTTTGTTTATATTTCAGTTGCACACTCCTAACCCCTAACCGCTATGACCAAGCACATTGTAATGTTCAAACTGCAGGGCAGCGACCAGGTGCGCCGCGAGACCGCCCTGCGATTCAAGCAGGCCCTTGACGCTCTGCCAGCCCAGATCGAAGTGCTCCAGAGCATCGAGGTCGCTCTCAACGAGAATCCCGCCGAGGACTGGGACATTGTCCTCACAGCAGTGGTGCCTACTATGGACGATGTGGCTGTCTATGCACAGCATCCCGCCCATGTGGCAGCTGCCGCAATCATCAAAGATGTCAAGCAGCTGCGCGCCTGCGTCGACTATAACTGTTGAGTCGCGGGACTCATGAGTTGGCACCGGGAGTTTGCGGTGTCAGGAACAAACGAAAAGGACAGGATCCCCGATGTGGGGTCCTGTCCTTTATTTCAAGGATTAATGTAAATCAGGGATTAGTTAGCCCAAGAGCCAGTCAGCACGCGGCTGATCAGTGCAGTAACATCGTTGATGTCGATGCCGGCATCACCGCCTTCTACATTGCAGTTAGCAGCAGCGGGGTCATACTCAACATTCTTACCCAGTACAACATCAATCAGACGGGTAACATCGTTGATGTCGATTTCACCGTCCATGTTCACATCGCCACGCTCGTAGCCAGCAGCCTTGGTGATTACCAGGGTCATGTCGTCAACGCTCAGGGTCAGGTTCCACTTGCCAGCGGGAATCTTGTAAGCGTTTTCATAATTAACCAGCGTGAGTTCCTGGCCGAGTACTTCCTCGGTCACCTCAAAGTCGTTCGTCTCAGCACCGAAGCGGTAGCCAGCGATCTCGTCCCAGCCACCATTCTCCCAGGTGTTCTCGGCAATCTTCTTGGTGAAGCTGAAGTAGCTGTAACCATCGTTCTCACCAGCGGTGGTGATAGTAGCGGTGTAAACATTGTTCTCAGCGTCGCGGGTCATCTGTGAGCCGATGTTGGGGAACCAGCCGCCATTGTCGTTCACCTCGCCCAGGATGTAAACATCACCGTCGTAGGGCTCGGGACCAGGAGTGTCAGGCCACTCACCATTGATGGTGAAGGTGTTGTTCTCCAGATTGATGGAGAAGGTCCACTCACCAGCGGGGATAGCAACGGACAGATAACTGCCGTCGGTAGCCAGAGCGCATGCAACACCCAGCAGATCCTCGGTCATTTGCCAGTTCTCACCTTCACCCATGGGACCGAAGCGGAAGTCATTAATCTGAGTCCACGGATCAACATCGCTATCGGGGCTAGCGAGTTTCTTGGTGAAGCCAATGTAAGCCACTTGCGCGCCTTCACGCGGGGTTGCGGTAACCACGCCAGTGTAGATGCCTTCAGCATAATCCATCATGACACCCTGGGTGGGATCCCAAGCGTAGTTGTTCACATCACCGAACAGGTATACATTAGGAGTCTCGGGAACAACGGTGTCGGTGGGCCACTCACCATTGATCTTGAACAGGTTGTTTTTGAGGTCAACGGTTACGGTCCAAGCACCTGCGGGAATCTCGATGCTGTTGCTGCCTTCCATGTTGAGCTCGCAGTTCTGGTTCAGCAGTTCCTCGGTCATTACCCAGTCGCCTTCACCTTCGCACATGGGGCCAAAGCGGTAGTCTGCAATCTGAGTCCAAACATCGGTCTCGCTCTCGGGATCAGCCAATTTCTTGGTGAAGCCGAAGTAACCCAAACCATTGTTGGCATCAGTTACATTGATCTCGGCAGTGTAAACCTCGTTGGTCTCATCATAGGTCATCTCAACGCCATGGATGGCATCCCAGTTGTATTCAGTCACATTACCGATGATGTAAACTGGATCAACGGTGGGTTGGGGAGGTTCGGGAAGGTCACCAGTGCGGACAGCGGTCAGATTGATTTCCTTGGTATCCTCGTTGAAGGTAATCGTTACGGCGTAAACACCATCCTCTCCAAACTGGTAATACCAGTTGTGGTCGCTCTCTTCGTCACTGGGAGGCCAGCAGGTGTTCCAGTTACCGTTGGCAACTACCTTGAACTCAACCTCAGTGCCGGCGGTAGCCTCAAAGCCTTCCTTGGTCCAGATGAACATGCCTCCATCAATCTCAGTCATCAGATTGAGGGTGTCGGTATTAGACCAGTTCGAACCAAACAGATTCTCGGTACCGGCTACGATGTAGTAGTCGTCAACAACAGGACCATCCTGAACCTTCTCGGCATCCAGCGATACGGTCTGGTTCTCAAGATCAAACTTGAAAGTCAGGTTGTAGGTACCGCTCTCCTCGAAGTAGTAATCCTGATTTTCGCCATTGGGAGTCTTACCCCAGTTGTAGGCGTAGTTGGGGTCATGGTTGGCAACCACTTTGTACTCCAGGGTGTAAGCAGCCGGAATGGCAATATCGTTTCTGACGAGTTTGTACAGACCGTCGGTCTCGTCAAGCGTCATGTCGTTATCGTCATTGGCAGGATTCCAGGTGGTACCGAAGATGTCCTCGTTGTTGCCAACAACAGTAAAGCTGTTAAATTCAGGCTCGGGAACATATCCTTCTACCTTGAACTTCATCGTGTTGGTGTCGAATGTGAACTGATAAGACTGACCAAGGGCACCGGCAAAACTGTAGGAGACACTACCGTTGGTCGATTTCTGGGTGGTGTACTCAACACCGGGTTGGATTGCTTCACCAGAGGTGAGAGGGCCATAGCGGTAGTTTGAGTTGAATGTGTTCCAGTCATCAGAGGTTCCAGTGGTCAGACCGTCAGCAAACACAAACCATACGGTTGAGCCGATCTGGTCGGTCACATAAGTGTAGACACCATTTCCATTGTCGGTCATCTCGACACCAGCATAGGTGTGCCAATCGCCGAAGGGATTGTTGCCTACAATGTACATTGCCGCATTAGCGTTAAAGCCAATGAGGGCAAGCATCATTGATAAAATTAACGTTAATCTCTTCATGAAAAAAACTGAAATTATTAATTAAACATGTGAATAAAGTTGGTTTGTTCTTGTACCTGAAACTTTTTAGTTTTTAAGCGGGTCAAAGTTACTAACTTTTTTATGAATACATTAATTAAATAAGAGATT
>ONYP01000109.1 GCA_900322135.1 uncultured Prevotellaceae bacterium | reverse complement strand
TATGCCGCCAAGCACCACTTCAGCGAGATGCACACCCTCGACATCGTGGACTGCAACGCCGGCAACCACGGCAAGGCATTCGCCACCAACTTCAACCCCGAAATCAACATCCGCGAGATCACGCAGAAGGGCCGCTACTGGGAGAACGGCAAGTGGGTCGAGACGGGCGCACTGGAGATCCACAAACCCCTCACCTACCCCATGATTGGTCCGCGCGAGAGTTACCTGATGTATCACGAGGAACTGGAGTCGCTGGTCATCAATTTCCCCACCCTGTGGCGTGCTAGGTTCTGGATGACCTTCGGCGAGGAGTACCTGACCCACCTGCGCGTTATCCAGGACATCGGCATGGCAAGCATCGAGCCCATCAACTACCAGGGCATGGACATCGTGCCGCTGCAGTTCCTCAAGGCTGTGCTGCCCAACCCTCAGGACCTGGGCGAGAACTACACCGGCGAGACGAGCATCGGCTGCCGCATCGGCGGTCTGGACAAGCAGGGCAAACCGCTGACCTACTACATCTATAACAACTGCGACCACCACAAGGCCTATGAGGAGACCGGCATGCAGGCCGTCAGCTACACCACGGGCGTGCCCGCCATGACGGGTGCGATGATGTTCCTGAAGGGGCTGTGGCGCAAACCCGGCGTGCACAATGTCGAGGAGTTTGATCCCGACCCGTTCCTGGATGTGCTCAACAAGCAGGGGTTGCCCTGGCACGAGCAGTTCAACATCGACCTGGAAGCATAGAATTCGCGGGGCTCTTCGGTTGAAGAGCCCCGCGAAGTTTAGAGGTTAGAGGTTAGAGATTTAACAGATAAGAGATTTATTCTGCTTATCCGGTCATCTGCTAACCTACTAATCTGGTTTTCTGTTATTCTGGTATTCTTATTTGGGCGATGAGGCGGTCGTCGGCGGCACACCACTGGAGGCTTGACAACTCATTCCAGGGGAGCCATCGGCTGGCGGCGTGCTCGCGCATGGTGAAGGCGGTGGTCGCCGCTGTGCAGCGATAGGCGGCGAGGGTGATGGTGAAGTCGGGATAGTCGTGGGTCACTGTGGCCAGGTGCTCGTGCACCTCGACCTCGAGGTTCATCTCCTCGATGAGTTCGCGGTGCAGGGCCTGCTCGGGGGTCTCGCCGGGCTCAATCTTGCCGCCAGGAAATTCCCACATGTGGCTGGTGTAGGGGTAGCGCGTCACACCGCGCTGCATGCACAGCACACGGCCGGCCACCTCGATGACGGCGGCCACGACATGGTAATGCTTGCGCTGGGCCATCATTTCACCAGCGCCTTACCGGCGTCCTGCCAAGCGAGGACTCCGCCATTGAGATTGGTTACCGTGAATCCCTGGGCTGCCAACAGGCTGGCGGCACGGGCGCTGCGGCGGCCACTGCGGCAATAGACTGCCACGGGGCGCTGCATGTCGAGCACAGCCATTGCATTGGCCACAAATGCCGAGTCGTTCACATCGACAAGCACCGACCCGGCGATGTGTCCGTCGTCAAACTCATCCATTGAACGCACATCGAGCAGCTGGACATTGTCACCGGCGATAAAGGCCTGGAAATCGTCAACGCCCAAGTTCTCGTAGGGGGCGGCAGGGCTGTCACTGTTGCGGCCAACCTTCTTGCCGAAGTATACCGCACAACCGACACACAGGGTTGTGAAAGCCAGCAGGGCCACCAAAATAAGAATCAATTTAATGCTCATGATCTACTTTAATAATATATGTGGGGCAAAGGTACAACTTTTTTTCATGACATGACCTGACAGAGCGGCTTTTGGCCCGATTATTGCGGCGAGAACAACGCATGAATTTCCCTTAGAAACTTTTTTGACAGATTTTCTCAGCATGCGCCCCCGAAGGGCACATGTTAGTTTTACCTTTGCTTTGTAATGAAAAAAATACTGCAAAGACAAAATTTTTTTCAATTACGCAAAAAGGTTGCGCACCCAGTGCCGTACCTTTGCAAACGAAACGAGCGGTTCCCTACCAAAAACGCTAATCCAGCGTTAAAGGTCCCATAAAAATTTTGTTGCTTCCAATTTTTTTCTTATCTTTAATCTAACAAATTTTTTAGGACAATGACAGTAAGTATCAGTATCAAGAATCCCGACCGCGTTTACCGCTTCCGCAATTACTTCGCCAACAAGGGCGTGAATTGCATGATCTGCAACGATGAGAGCGAAGTCACGCTCTTCGACCTCAGTGCAAGTGAAGCCGAGTTCCTGCTCAATGCCTTCACCAAGCACTTCCACCTGAGCCGAGTTGCCCAACTCGCCCACGCTTCATAATCCGCCCGTTGCCACACGAGCAACGCGGCGTGCCCTTAGGAAAAAAACGCAACGCACAACACCTCGCAAGAGGCTCTACCCCAACGATTTACAGAATGAGCGCAAAAAAAAAGGCGCCTGCGAATCTAAATTTTTGAGAGACCGTTTCAATTTATAGGAAGTAAAAAGCATTCATCACGACAAACAAATTAAGGATTATGACGACAATCAGGACTTCTTCTTACAAAACCTACAACAGGATTCACAACTACCTCTACAACAAAAACATCGAGTGCTGGGGTGACCTCGAGAATCTCTCCATCAGTTTCTTCAACCTCACGCGAGAAGAAACCGACCAACTGCTGAAAAAGCTTGTCAAGCATTTCCACCTGATGCCTGGCACGCAAAGTTCCCTCGCCGCTTGAGCGACCTCACATAGCGCTACCGCAACGGCCAGTCAGCCAAGTTGACTGTCCAGGGAGCCTGTCCGCCTGACGCTGCCGTGCCCGTTCTCCACCGGGCACGGGCATCTTGCCACAGCCATCCATTGTATCGATTCCATCAACAGGGGAAAAAACTATGAAGAAAGATAGCATGACACAAAACGACGCAACAACTGCCAAGAAGGTTGATTCCGAGAGCAATCAGGATCAGCCCACCCTCTTGCAGGCCATCGGTAACATTGTGGAGGGCGCAAGGGACTCAAAACTAAGCGACGAGTTCATGAAACAGTACAAGAGCGACATCGAGTTCATTGCCGATGCCTATGGCATCACGCCGCAACAAGCAGTACTGTTATGCATCACGCTGGAATGTGGTCCCAGCAGCGTGTACTTCAACGAGGTGACACGCTTCCTCGACATGAACAATGTAGCAAGCCTGACATTCGGCCCCGACATCAACGACATGGTCAAGCGCCGCATCCTGCGCTACCGCAGCAGCAACAAGGAGTCGTTCTCGGTAAGGAGTTCGGTCGTGAACGGCCTTAGGGAAAACCAGGCCGTCATCTCGCCCGCTATCATTACCGAGGACTGCGACTCGATGTTTGAAATCCTCGACAACTGGTTCGACCTATGGAGTAACGATAATCCCGGCATCGAAGAAGTATACGATGACCTGAAAAAACTCTTCAACGACAACAAGAATATCGACTTCGCCCACAAGATTCTTAACCTGAAACTCAATAATAGCAATTTGGTGATGCTCACCTACTTCTGCCACTTGCTGGTCAACTGCGACAACCAGTACATATCCTTCAGTCAGATGGAATGGATGATTCACCACAGAGGGTTCAGGAGGTTCCAGAGAGAGATGGAAAATGGCACCCATCCGCTGATGGAACAGGGCCTCATCGAGAACCTGTGTGAGGACGGACAGGTTAACAGCAACTATTTCTGTCTTACCGAGAAAGCCAAGACCGAGCTACTCGCCGAGTTCAAGATGGAAACTCCCGAGGTAAAAGTGCGCAACCTGCTTGAAGCCGAACGCATCGAACCCAAGGCAATGTTCTACCCCAAGACGATGAAGCAGCAAATCGATGAGCTGAACTCATTCCTTGACGACAAGCAGTTCCTGCAGATTCAGCAGCGGCTGGCCGACAACGGCTTCCGCACGGGTTTCGCTTGCCTGTTCTACGGCGCTCCCGGCACGGGCAAGACCGAGACCGTCTACCAGCTGGCGCGGACCACCGGCCGCAGCATCATGGTAGTCGATGTGCCCCAAATCAAGAGCAAATGGGTGGGTGAGAGCGAGAAGAACATCAAAGCGCTGTTTGACCGCTACCGCCAGGCTGTCAAGAGGAGCGAGATGGCTCCCATCCTGCTGTTCAACGAGGCCGATGCCATCTTCGGGGTGCGCAAGAACGGTGCCGAGAATGCCGTCGACAAGATGGAGAACACCATCCAGAACATCATCCTGCAGGAGATGGAGAACCTGCAGGGCATCATGATAGCGACGACCAACCTGGCAGGGAACCTCGACGATGCCTTTGAGCGCCGTTTCATCTACAAGGTGCGCTTCGAGAAACCCGACGCCAAGATGCGCCTCGCCATCTGGCGTGCAATGATTCCCGACCTGAGCGACCAGGAGGCACAGGCGCTGGCCGATGACTTCGACCTGAGCGGCGGCCAAATCGAGAACATCGCCCGCAAAAACACCATCAACCACATCCTGCACGGCGACAGCAGCGACCGCCTCGCCGTCCTCAAGAAGTACTGCTCCGACGAGACCATCACGACCAAGTCCTCACGACCCCGCATGGGCTTCTGAACGACGGTCCTATATGTTGCCACCGCACAAGGCCTGCATAACTTTTCATGTTATGCAGGCCTCTTTTTATGAAAAATCACTACCTTTGCAGCACCAATCAGCTGAAACGACAGCCGCAAATCACCGTAGAATATGAGAACTATACAACGATTAATCCTTACACTGCTGTTCATTACGGCCGCCAGCACAGCGTCGGCACAGTACTACAGCGGTGAACACACTTTTGACGGGGAAAACAAGAACGAGGCCTCGGCATCGCTGACGACGGGCAAGAACATCATCACTGGTCCCGCCATCGGCAACACGCTGCACTACAAGCACTACTTCAATGACCATTGGAGCATTGATGGCGGCATCAACGCGCAATATACCAAGCAGTTGTACGGCATCAAGGCAAAGGGCGAGTATCACATCCAAGTCAAGGCGTTTCACATTTTCGCAAGCGCCGAGATGTTGTATAACCGCTATTTCAAATACAAGACCAACGAGATTGACGGCAATATCTCAGTCCGTTTTGAGCGCGGCTATTGGGACATCACACTTGGCGAAAGTCTCATCAGTTACACCATAGGCGAGAGCGGTTATACCGAACCGCCGACGCTCACCTTCGGTGCCCATGCCACGTTAAAGCCCCGCACCAACGACTGGAATGTGGGCTTGCTGTTCCGCAACTACGACGACTTCTACTACGA